>CALCKW010000009.1 GCA_937965695.1 uncultured Granulosicoccaceae bacterium | reverse complement strand
AACAGCGATGCGCTGATATTTTTTAAGCGTTGGAAAGATAGCCGCACGCACGAGTTGAGTTTTGAGTGGTTGTCTAAAGACTGTGCGGAACTGCTCAGTGTTGAAGCGGATTTGGCGCAACGTAAGCTCAAAGAACTCATTGAGCTCGATTACTTTGAACTGATCGACCAGCGAGTCATTCATGAGCTGGTGGCCGCTGTTGAGCAGCGCAGCATTCCTGAGGGGGAAGTGGCGCTGTGGTGTCGCCAGCGTCGTCAGGGACATTGGTATGGCAAGTATGCGCAGTTGTACAGTGCCGTAGATGTCGCGAGCCAGTTCTTAGCGCTGCTCGATACGGTGCAATTCGATATGGCGACTAGCGCTGAGGCGGTGCAAGGCTACACCAGCCATTGGTATAAATTGGATCAGCTCTACCGGCAGTTTGTGTATGCGCTGAAGGTGTCTTCTCAGAACACATTGCTGAATGCCCTCAGTGCCCAGATTGAAAACCAATACACCAACCGCTACTTGCTGCCTTTGAACAATGCTTGGCAGCGACATGTCGACGCCATGCCCCGCTGGCAAGTGTCAGGTGCGACACCGCAGACACAGTTTTATCGGAAGTGGGTGAAGCCGTTTCTAGACAAAGATAAAAAAATCTATGTGATTATCTCCGATGCTTTTCGCTTCGAAGCAGGGCATGAGATGGTGACTCGTATCCGTCAGGAAGATCGGTATCAGGCTAAGTTAGAGTACGCCTTGTCATCTTTGCCCAGCTATACCCAGCTCGGTATGGCTTCCTTGTTGCCGCAGAGCCGAGACATCACGGGGTCTGCGGACATGCCTTTGCAGATCGCGGATAACAACACCGGCACGGTGGCCATGGGCGCACAAAGCACGCAGGGCCGTGACGGCCGAGATAAAGTTTTGAAAGCCCTGATTGGTGATAGAGCTGGCGCTGTGTTGGCCAAAGATCTGTTGGAGCAGACAAGCACGGAGAACCGTGAACTGCTGAAAGCCCATGATGTGTTGTATATCTATCACAACCGCATTGACCACACCGGCGACAAAATGCAGTCAGAGGGGGAGGCTTTTGAAGCCGCCGAGAAAACCTTTGATGATCTGATGAAGCTGATCAAAAAGCTCGCCAGCGCCAATGCCAGTAACATTCTTATTACGGCTGATCACGGCTTTATCTACCAGAACAAAGCCTTGGAAGAGAGCGACTTTCTCGCCAAAGATGTGAAGGGCGAAGTGCTCTACAACGATAGACGTTTTTTGCTGGGCAAAGGCTTGAGCAGTGGTGACGCTTTGAAGAACTTCAGTGCTGAGCAGTTGAACTTGCACGGCGATGTAGGAGCGGTGATTCCAAAAGGAATTCAACGACTGCGTTTAAGCGGTTCGGGCAGCCGCTTTGTGCACGGTGGCGCTACACTTCAAGAGACGGTGATCCCGGTGATCAGTATCAACAAAAAGCGCCAGAGTGATATCACAGCTGTTGAAGTGGATGTTCTGCGTGGTGGTACGAATGTAATCACCGCTGGGCAGCTCTCTGTGACCCTGTACCAGGCGGAGGCCGTGACCGATAAGGTACAGGCTAGAACACTGCGTGTTGGCCTGTACACCAAAGCTGGCAAGCTGATATCGGATAGCCATGAAGTCATACTGGATTTGAGCTCGGAGAACTCGCGTGAGCGAGAAATGAAGCTGCGCTTTGTTTTGACTCAAGAGGCGGATGAGGCAAATAACCAAGAGGTGGCTTTGAAACTTGAGGAGCCTGTGGTTGGCACCAACCAGCACAGAGACTACAAGAAGATCACCTACCTCCTACGGCGTTCTTTCAGCAGTGACTTTGACTTCTAGCACAGTGACCGGCTTGTTTGAATGTTGCTGTGCGCAGCAAAAAAGCGATTTATAGGAATTTTGATGACCGAGTTGAACAATAAAATCTGCGATGTGTTTGCTGGACTGGTGGTTCGCAAAGATCTCGTTAAAACGGTGAAAGGCAATGCCATCGTGCCGTCTTACGTGCTGGAGTATTTGCTTGGTCAGTATTGCGCCACCAGTGACGAAGACAGCATCGAGAGCGGCATTCAAACGGTTAAAGAAATCCTCGCTAAGCATTATGTGCATCGCAACGAAGCAGGGCTGATCCGCTCGACCATCAGAGAGAAGGGCAGACACAAGGTTATCGATAAAGTCAGTGTCGCGCTGAATGACAAAAAAGATTGTTACGAGATGGCGTTTTCTAATCTTGGTATCAAGAATGTGCTCATTGATTCTGGCACGGTGAAAAAACACCCGAAGCTGTTGGTCGGTGGTGTGTGGGTGATCGCCGATCTGGAGTATGACTACACCGAGGACAAAGATGCGAGCCCGTGGGTACTGAGTACGATTAAGCCGATTCAGATGTCTGACTTTGACTATGAAAGCTACATCGAGGCGCGTAAGCAGTTTTCGCTAGAAGAATGGATTGATCTACTGATACAAAGCATTGGGTTTGATCCGGCATTGTTTGGCCATCGCAGCAAGCTCACTCAGTTAGTTCGCTTGATCCCTTTTTGCGAGCGCAACTACAACCTGATTGAGCTTGGGCCTAAGGGCACAGGTAAGTCGCATATCTATTCTGAATTCTCTCCGCACGGTATTTTGATTTCCGGTGGTGAAGTCACGGTGCCAAAGCTGTTTGTCAGCAATGCATCGGGCAAGATTGGTTTGGTGGGCTACTGGGACACAGTTGCGTTTGATGAATTCGCTGGAAAGAAAAAGCGAGTCGACAAAGCCCTTGTAGACATCATGAAGAACTACATGGCGAACAAGTCGTTCTCGCGTGGTGTAGAAACTTTAGGCGCCGATGCCTCGATGGCGTTCATTGGAAACACCGATCACAGCCTGCCTTACATGCTCAAGCACACTGATTTGTTCGATGCATTGCCCGAGAAATTTTATGACTCGGCATTCCTCGATCGTCTCCATTTCTATATCCCGGGTTGGGAAATTGACATCATTCGAGGAGAGATGTTCTCTGACGGCTATGGTTTTGTGGTGGATTACTTGGCCGAAGTGCTTCGCCATCTTCGCAATCAAGACTTCTCTGACCAATACAAAGAACACTTTACGTTGTCGTCGGATATTTCGACTCGAGACCAAGACGCAATCAACAAGACTTTCTCAGGCTTGATGAAGATACTGTTTCCACAAGGTGGTGCGACAGCGGATGAGGTCGAAAAGGTGCTGAGGTTCGCCATGGAAGGGCGCAAAAGGGTCAAAGATCATTTATTCAGACTTGATTCTACATACGCAGCTGTGAATTTCGCTTATACGGATAAAGCAGGCAATGAAAAGCCTGTTTCAACGTTGGAAGAGCTTGAGTACCCAAACTACTTCAATCAGACGGTTGGCGAAGTGGACGATATCGGTCTGCCTGAGTCTGCTGTAAGCGCTGACGTTGGTGGCGTTGATGGTACTGGCGAAGTCGCTGCGCAGTCCGCACCGCCAGTATCAGAGCTCAAGGAGCAGCACGTCACCTTTATGGAGAACCAGCGAGGTGTCAGCTATGACAGCTTGATAGGGCCATATATTAAGGGCGCTAAGCACATCACCATCACCGACCCGTACATCCGGTTGTTCTATCAGGCTAGAAACCTGATGGAGCTGATGGAAACGGTCGTCAAGAACAAAGCTGAAGAAGATGAAGTCGTTGTCAGCTTGATTACGGTTGAAGATGAATTCAAAGGCGACCAGCAGCGCGATTTCTTGGAGCAAATTCAGAGCTCACTCTTCGCTGTAGGGATAAAATTTGCCTACGCGTTTGATAACTCGGGTTCACAACACGCAAGGCACATTGTGACGGATACTGGTTGGAAGATATCCTTGGACCGAGGCCTAGATATCTTTCAGCAGTACGACATGAACAATGCGTTTCAGCTGTCCAATCGCTTGCAGAAACACCGGACTTGTAAGGCGTTTGAGGTCACGTACATAAAAGTTTAAGGCGACGAATTTTCTCGCTGTTTGACGAAACTAGTCAGGCTGATTGCCGTGATTCCAGTAGTGCCTTACATTTATGAGACCCGTATGTTATCGCCAGATTCAGAGGCGTATTGATATGTGGAATTGTGGGGGTTCTTACATCTTGATGCAGATTGCATCCGGTAACGAGCATTGTCTGGACGATCTCCACCTCATCTAACTCGATTGCCAGAAGAAACGGTGTAAAGCCTGGGTTAGGGTGCTGATGGTCGGCATTAGGGTCTGCACCATGGTGTAGCAATGTTTTTGCGACAGATCTAAGTCTTTCTGGGTCAAGTTGATTGTTTCTTACTAAAAAGCCTTGGAAAGACTTTTCCAAAATTGCGCGCTTGTGTGGGTCTTTGAGTAACTGGTCAACAGAGTATTTCACTTGTTCGGTTGTTTGACTTAGTACAGCTAGTGGCTGTCGGGATTCATTGAGACCTCACCTAACATTTTTTAGCCTCAGCTGGTCTCGCATTTCAGAAGCTGTTCGCACTCTTTCGAACCTTGCAGGCTGGCAAAATCCAGCGCTGAGTAGCTTCTGACGTGGTTAGGGTCGTGGTAAGAGGCTGTTGGCTCGGCGCCATGGTGGAGCATGCACGCTAGGATTTCTGATTCATCTAGCAGGATAGCGAGCCAAAAGGGAGTTGGTTCGAATTGTGGTGATTGCTGGTGCTCAGGTTTAGCGCCATTCCTTAGCAACAGATTTGCCATGGTGCGCAAGTCTGTCAGGTTGTAGGATCGTGCGGTTTTCTGTTGATACGAAGTCAATGCGTCTATGTGCTTAATATCACCTATGCGCTCAAGAATGTAGAAGAGCGGCGGGATGGCGTAATGGAGGTTGTAAGCACCCTTCTGATTTACGAGTGCCTGTAATTGCTCTTCTAACTGGTTCGGGTCAGCAGCTTCCTTTGCTAAGCGCAACACCTGATTGACGTTATTAACGCTAGCGGAGTCGATTGCACCTGATAAAGCTGTAGAACATGAGTTTGTGCAATAGGCGTTCAGGGCGTCTATTGAGTGAGGCATTTGGATTAGTGTGTCAAAAAATAGGTTGTTACTTTTTATCTCAGGGCGGACAAGAGTTAGAGATTTGATTAAAGCGGTAGCGCCGAAGCTGTCTTGTTTGTTGACGCATGCGCCTTTTTGAATCAATTTTTTGAAACCTTCCGTATCGTTTTTCTCAATGCAGTAAATAAGCTTTGGGGTGGTTTTGGTTATTCCTACGCCACTTTTTACTTTTGCATTTGGGCTACGCATGTCTACCTGCTTGGATGCATTGTTGTTGTGCTCTAAGAACCAAGGCCTTAACTCTGTTTGATTATGTTTGGCAATGATAAACATAGCCAGCGGATTGAATATGCCGTTGAACTCGGCCGCCCATTGTTCAATTTCCCAACCGGCTATGATCTCGTCGCTTTTGTTGGTGAAGGCAAATTTGGCCAAATTTGCAGTGCCATCTAGCATCAAAAGAGTTGCTGCCTTTTTTAGCTTGCGAAGCAATGCCATTGATCCCTTGGCATTGTGGCGCGCCGCAACTCTATAGCCTTCTTGAATTATCTGATGGGTTAGTGGGCCGTCACAGTAGAGTGCCTGGTCAAATGCCTGGCCATAGGATTTAACTGCGGATTCAAGGTCTCCGGACAAAACATAATAACGCGCCCAATAAAAAAGGGTTTTATCAGCGATAGGGTGATGCTCGCTGTGCGACTTGCTGTGAGTGTATTTTGCGTAAGCCAGAAGAGCTCGCGCTTCTTCTTTAGCGTTTTCTGCTTTGCTTGTGTCGAGTGCTAATGCCCTGTCAAGCTTGTCGTATGTGATCTCTAATTGAGCTCGGGCTATGATTTTGGCGCGGCGTTCATCGGCTAACGCATTGCGGAAGGCCTTGAACATTGGTGTGGTATTTCCCAATCCGCCTGAATTGGTCGCCAGTCCAAGTGAGGCTTTGCCAATTTCTGTGCGCTTGGTGTAGTCGATTACTCTGGCGAGTGTGAGTGCTGACCTGAAGAGGCGTTGCTCGTGCTTGGCAATGCCGGGTATAGGAAAGATGCGATCAATCGTTGCTTGTCCTGGCACACTCTGGTCTGCGTGTTTGGCGTAGCTTTGCAAGTGATATTTGAACAGGCCGGCCTGTCCATCATAGTGTTGAAGTTTGGTGCGGCAATGCTCGCGCCAGTCGACACTTTTGGGCAGTTTTGTGCCGATCCACGCGCTTGCTAGCTGTAAGGACGAGTTGCTTGGTTGGCACATTTCTATTAATACCTTTCCTGGTAGCGAGCTGTACTTGGCCACTTGAAATAACAATTCGTTCCAGAATTCAGGTAATAAATACTCAGCAAGTAATTTTTCTACTTCTTCGCGGGATACACCGTCGGCATTCTCGTCCCTGACAAGCTCGGCGTATTCTCTGAAGTACTCCAATACAACTGTATGCACTATGTTGGCTACCTCGGGAGAGGCGCTTTTAGTGATGGCGGGTATTAGGACCTGCTCGAGAAGGTATTTCATGTCCACAAGACTTAAGCCCGACACGCTACTTAGTTCTTTTTCAATGGGTTTCCTGACGTTGAGAGCAACTGCAATCTCGTTGATGAGCTCTAAGTGGCTTGGAAAAGGATTGGTGGCGTTCATGGTCTTTCCTCTAGCCGTTGAACGGCGCGGATGTCTTTTGTGAGATTGTGAATAGCGTTCCGGTCGCTGGGCGTTTTGGAGAACACCACACGGTGGCCTGTTGGCGAGATTAGTTTCCCGTGTTTTTTCCCGTAACGGCATGTCCAGCCTTCCTTGAACAGCTTAGAAAATAATTTACGTGTCGATTTGGATGTGTACATGTTCTGCTCCAGGTTGCATGAAATGCGCTTTATTAAGAGCCTCTCATCGCTACGATGAGAGGCGCAGCGCCTTACTTGCCTTTGGGTGCGGCGTTACCGCGACCTGACCCGGATTTGCTGCCCGTGGTTGCTGGCCAGTTGCCACCTGGGCCTTTGTGACTAGATTGACCACGGCCAGTCTGTGCTTGTGAGCCTTGAGAATTAGCTGATTTAGCCATTTTTCTATGTCCTGTTTATTCTCCGCGAATTGCGGAATGGAGATAGTGCTGGAGCTACGGGGAGCCGTCAGGGATTAGGTAGGCTGAAAAAACTGAAAAACTGCAATTAGTAAATAATATTTGTATATTTCATGGTGATATAGATTGGTAAACTTGAGTTTTTGAGCGCATTAGGATTTAAAAGTAGAAAATAATGGCTAAATTTGAGTGTTTAGAACAAGTAATTGCACACCTTCAGAACCAGCAAAAAGTGGCAGAGAGTCGAGTATTCGCTTTGCAAATGCCAAATCCATCGGATGAGGATCGAGTATTGATGAGCTATATCACGCTGCAACATGTTAGTAAGGTGTGTGCCGAGCTGAGAGAACAAGGCATTAAAACCCCCGACAACCTTGCATATGGATCAGATAAGGTAAGTGCGCTGATAAAAGAAGGTAGCGATTGCGCAAACCCAGAGTTGCTTAACTATGCCCAAGAGATTTTTGGGGCGAACCAAAAAACTAGCAAAAGGGCGAGTGGGGGTTAAACGATTGGTGTTTTTTGTCTGGTTTGACGTGCAAACACACCAGCACTTTAGATGGTTGAAATTTGTAATGTTCGGCCTCGAACCCGCATTAGTCCGAACAAAAGTGGGTACGTTAAACTGGGTACCTAAACTTAGTATTTTGGTTATTTGTTAAAGATAACAAAAGGTTATTGTATTTTCATGGTTCCGGCCCCGGGCACCATAATCTTTCCCCACTTCTCTTGTGCTGTTTGATTAGCTTCTTTTTTCTCTGTTCTGTTCATCCCATGCTACCTGCGCTTTAGCACCTTGCGCCATTCTTAGCGAAGATCGCTTTTCACGTGAAGCATATTCCGCGTGCTGTGCGAGTTTTTATTCAAAAAATGAATCATTTTTTGTATGGCGATGCTGCGAGGCCGTTGGCTTTTGTTGTCGCCTAATCAAAAGTTGCCGATTTGCGCCGGATGAATTACCCATTAGCTGTCGTGTCAGCGTTGTCCAAAGTTATAAACGCTGTTTGCCAACCGTATTTCTTCGCGGGAATGAGATTTTTGATCGCCTGGCTTTCCTCGAACTTTGCTCATTTGGTTTTGTCTCGATGAGATGTGTGTGTTTTTCGGTGGCGATCAGCGTTAAGCTTGTCAAATGTCACCGATGAAGGCGGGCGCTCGGCAGCTAGCGCTTTGTAGCCCAGCTTAAATCGCGCGGTTTGTGATGGTGTACAGACAGGATAAAACTATGAATGATCGAAAATGGATAAGCCCAAATTATAATCGTAGGCACTTTTTAAAGCGTGTAGCTTGTGGTGCCGCCCTTGTGACAACGCCGACGGTTTTAACTTTGCCTGCTCATGCGAGTGAAGGTTTGGCACCCACCAAGTCTATGCGCGGTGGCAGTAACAACTACTCGCCAAATGCACCACTGGTCGATAACCTCGGCCAAGGCTTTTTGGTGTACGGTTCTGTTCGTCGCGCTGGGGCAGGTGAGCCACTGGCTAACGTACGAATTCAGATTTGGGCCGCGACTGCACGAGGCGGTGAACGAGAGCCCAGCAACCATGGCAGTGTGATGACCGCTGCAGATGGCACCTTCCAATTAGAGATGATCCAAATTGTGCCCAACTTTGGTCAGCCGCACGCCCATCTTGCCTACGACGACGAGGATTTCAAAACCGTGTTTCTCCGGCCCGTTATGGGTAGCAGCAGCGACACGAGCGTAGAGGCAAACTTTGTTTTGGCTGCGGCTTAATCACGAATATTCTGGCAGTTAGCCCCGTGCGCCAAGGTATTTTAAAAACTACTTTCTTGTGGGTTTTGCTTGCTGCGGTTATAGGGTTTCCGATACTCATTGCCGTTCTGAGCCCGCTGCAAGTGGGGCGCGACGCCATTTATATCACCGGATCATTCGGTGGCATCGTCTGCTTGGCTTTGCTTTTAATCCAGCCATTGCTGGCTGCGGGTTGTTTTCCGGCCGGGCGATTGTCGCAGCAACAGCGTTGGCATCGACTTGTCGGCGTAGCAATCCTCTTCACCTTGTTTCTGCACATAGCGGGTTTGTATCTGACCAGCCCAGACGACATGGTTGATGCCCTGCTGTTGATCGCGCCGACGCCGTACTCGGTTTACGGCGCAATAGCTCTGTGGGGATTAGTGTTAACGGCCATTGTTGCTTTCACACGGCGCCGCTGGCACCAGCGAGCTTGGCGTTTTGCACACTTGAGTTTGGCCGCAGTGGTTGTTGGGGCGAGTGTTGTGCACGCGCTGATGATTGAAGGGCTGATGGGAAGCTTGTCTAAAATTCTATTATGCAGTTGTGTATTGCTAACAGCCGCCTTTGCACTGTGGAAGCTCAAATGACAGGGCCCCCTAATGCGCGAAAGCGACTATTGGCGCACAAAAAAAATTAGCAGGGCGCTCGGCTAAGTCAGTCCTAACACTAAGCTCATCAGAAGATTCTATTCAACGCATTTAGCACGTGCTGGTAATGCCAATCGGATTGCTATATGTTCGTTATTGTTCGTTATTCCTAGAAAATCTGATATGCATAAGCTGAGTTTGAGGCAACAAGACATCCTAAACGTCGCGCGAAGAGAAGGCCGTGTTGCTGTTGAACAATTGGTGGAGTTGTTCGATCTGACGCCTCAGACCATTCGGCGAGATTTGAACACCTTATGCGACAAGCGTTTGCTCAGTCGAACCCATGGTGGGGCTGTGTTGGCGTCGGGTGTTGAAAATGTAGGCTACAGCTCAAGGCAGGTTTTGGCGAAGACTGAAAAGCTTGCCATAGGTGCACACGTAGCACGGGCCATCCCGGATGGGGCTAGTCTGTTTATTAACTTAGGCACGACGACAGAGGCGGTGGCAACGTCACTCAGCCACCATCGTGACCTCTTGGTCATTAGCAACAACCTGCACGTCATCAATACCATGTCGCAAAACCCCGATTGTGAGTTGATCGTGTGTGGGGGCATGTTACGCCGGAGTGATGGTGGTCTAATTGGTGAGGCCGCCGCTGATTTTATTCGGCAGTTTAAAGTCGACTACGCCGTCATTGGTGTGTCCGCCATTGACGAAGAAGGCGGGCTGTTGGATTTTGACTACAATGAAGTGCGTGTTGCTAAGGCCATTATCGCTAACGCGAGGCATGTTTTCTTGGTGGCGGACCAGAGCAAGCTCAATCGAAGTGCGCCGTTTCGTATTGGAAGTTTGGCCGAGGTAGACGCTTTGTTTACGGATTCTGATGACGCTGAAATTCTGCGCGATCTCTGTCTGAGCGCGAACGTAGATCTTCACTTGGTGGGTTGACCCGATACGACTGAAATTTGTCTTGACGGGCAAAACGAAAGAATTAGAATTAAACGAACATATTCGAACGCGCAAGGCGTGTTTCGATCAATATATTTGGAGAGCAATGCATGCCCACCTATGATCTAGCGATAATTGGCGGAGGAATAAACGGCGTTGGTATCGCGCGAGATGCTGCAGGACGTGGTCTCAAGGTCTATTTGTGTGAACAGAACGATTTGGCGAGCGCAACTTCCTCTTCAAGCACCAAACTCATTCACGGTGGTCTGCGCTATCTAGAACACTATAAGTTTCGTCTGGTTGCCGAGTCTCTGGCCGAGCGTGAAATACTCTTGCAGATGGCGCCACACATCTCCTGGCCGATGCGTTTTGTCTTGCCGCACGAGCCGGGTATTCGGCCCCGCTGGATGATAAGGCTTGGGTTGTTTATGTACGACCACCTGGGTGGACGCAAATTGCTGCCAGGTTCTAAGTCGCTAGATTTGAGCAAGGATCTCGCCGGAAATGCCCTAAAGTCAGCCTTTAAAAAAGGCTTTGAGTACTCTGATTGCTGGGTGGACGATGCGCGATTAGTCGTGCTCAACGCCATGGATGCGCGTGAACACGGTGCTGTTGTGGAAACGCGCACGCGTTGCGTTGAAGCACAGTCGAGCGATGAAGGTTGGCAGCTGCAAGTTGAAGACGAGCAAGGCACTCACGAAATTTCGGCCCGTGTATTGGTCAATGCCGCAGGGCCCTGGGTTGTTGATTGCATAAAAGGCGTGATTGGGACCGAGACTGGCGAGAGCGTCCGCTTAGTGCGTGGCAGCCATATTGTTGTGCCCAAAATATTCAACCACGATCGTTCGTATATTTTTCAAAACCGAGATGGGCGGATAATTTTCGCCATTCCCTACGAAAGTGATTTCACGCTACTTGGCACCACTGACCTCGATCACATCGGTTCAGCATCAGATGCACAATGCAGCGATGAAGAGACCGGCTATATCTGCGATGCTGCCAGTGAGTATTTTAAAGTACCGGTGAAATCAGAAGACGTTGTTTGGACCTATTCGGGTGTTCGGCCACTCTACGACGATGGTGCCAGCGCTGCTCAAGAAGCCACCCGAGATTATGTGCTCAAGACGCGCCTTATCGATGAGCGATCTGCTCTACTAAATGTATTTGGCGGTAAAATTACGACTTTTCGGCGTTTAGCCGAACATGCACTCAAAGAATTACAGCCTTGGTTAAAGAGTGAAGGCAAAGAGTGGACGGCTGGCTCTAGTTTGCCCGGCGGTGATATTCCCTGGGCTGGATTGGAGGCTGTGAAAAATCAGTTTTTTGCCGACTATTCGTATTTAGAAGAAAAAGATCTACAGCGCGTATTTCACAGTTATGGAAACTACGCTCGAAAGTGGTTAGGGGAAGCTAAGAGCCGCCAAGACTTGGGGCAAGACTTTGGTGCCGGTCTCTATCAAGCAGAGGTGGACTACTTGGTCGACAATGAATGGGCAGTAGACGTAGAAGATGTTATTTGGCGCCGCAGCAAGCTTGGGCTTCGCCTGAGTGCTGACGAAGTCAATGTGCTTAAAACATATCTACAAAGCCTACGAGGTGCATCGGGCAAGTAGTTTAATCGTCAACGAGTGTTGCCCAAGCCCTCGTAGAAAAAGACAATCCCTGTCGCCCTCCGCTGAGCACAAGGTTTGTTCGTCTGATAACTAACACAAATGATTTAGACAGGAGCTCACCCATGCGTAAGCACATTCTCGCCATAGATCAAGGCACCACATCAACCCGTGCGATGGTCTTTGATGAAAATTGCAACATTGTCTCTGTTAGTCAGCAGGAGTTTACTCAGTATTTCCCTGATTCAGGCTGGGTAGAGCATGACCCTGAAGAGTTGTGGCAAACAACACTAGATACTTGTAAAGATGCGTTGGCAAAAGCCGGTTTGGATGCCAGCGAAATAGCCTCTATAGGAATCACAAATCAGCGCGAAACCACTTTGGTTTGGGATCGGGAAACGGGCAAAGCCATTTACAATGCGATTGTTTGGCAAGACCGACGTACCTCAGACTATTGTAACCAGCTTAAAAAAGAAGGCCTTGAAGAAGACGTCACAGCACGTACTGGCCTCTTGCTCGATCCGTATTTTTCCGGCACCAAGTTAGCGTGGATGCTAGATAATGTAGAAGGAGCCAGAGATAAGGCAGAGGCCGGGCGCCTGTGTTTTGGCACTGTCGATACCTTTTTAATCTGGCGCCTCAGCGGTGGAAAACGTTTTGTCACCGATGCCACTAATGCGTCACGCACGTTGATGTACAACATACATGAAGGCTGCTGGGATCCCGAGTTGTTGCGTATGCTCGATGTGCCTGGAAGTATGCTCCCTGAAGTATTGGACTCAGCGGCGGACTTTGCCATCACTGACGCCGAACACTTAGGCGCAGAACTTCCTATCAATGGGGTGGCGGGTGACCAACAGGCTGCCGTCGTCGGGCAAGCTTGTTTTAAACCAGGCATGCTTAAATCCACTTACGGCACGGGTTGCTTTGCGTTGCTCAATACGGGTGAATCGGCGGTCGCGTCGAAAAACCGATTACTCACCACCATCGCTTACCGGCTCAATGGCAAAACGACTTATGCTTTAGAAGGGTCAATATTTGTAGCGGGCTCGGCTGTCCAGTGGCTGCGCGATGGCTTAGGCATCATCGAAGAAGCGAATGAAACTCAAGGCCTTGCAGAAGGTGCTGATTTGACACAAGCGGTTTACCTAGTGCCTGCTTTTACCGGTATGGGTGCGCCTTACTGGAATGCGGATGCCCGTGGGGCGTTGTTTGGTATGACTCGAAATACAGGTCCGGCGGAGCTCGCGCGTGCCACTCTTCAGAGTGTTGGGTACCAAACCCGAGATTTGTTGGAATGCATGCAAAGTGACTGGGGTTCAACCGGAGACACTGTACTGCGTGTGGATGGGGGGATGACAGCTAGCGATTGGACGATGCAATTTCTTGCGGATATCCTCGATGCGCCGGTGGATTGCCCGGTTATCCCTGAGACGACAGTGCTGGGTGCCGCGTGGCTTGCAGGGCAACATGTGGGTCTGTATCCAGGCATGGAAGAGTTCAGTCAAAGTTGGGCGTGTGAAAAACGTTTTCAACCAGCGATGGATGAAGCAGCGCGTGGCCGACTTTATGCAGGATGGCAAGACGCTGTAAGAAAAACGCTGAATTAGACGTAGGCGTGCGCAAAGGTGATTTACAGTGCCATTGGGATAAGAGCACACCAGAAATAGAGTAAGTCAGTGTGAAGCTCAAGCGGCCTTCACTGTGAAGAACCGGTTGAACACAAGTTAGCGCTCTTTAATTTGTCTGTTTTGGGCAAAGTGGTTTGCTCTTTTCATGAGTGTAAAATTCATCATGGCATTGATCGCTGGTACAGCGCATTGCAAATAAATGCAGCTGTTATGACGCCAATTGTTTAGGAAGTCTCAGATTAAGTCCGGTCAGTGATGTTGGCCTGAAAAAGCTAGACCCATGGCCAGATGTGCAACGCGGCTGGGCCGAATTTAGCGCTTCGACGGTGCGAGCATGACTTAATCTGCCGCTCGTGAATTGTTCAGTGGTGAACTAACAATTTAACCCTCTATCGAGGTTGCCGCAGAGATGCTCAGGCCACCCTTTTTTTCTGAGTGTGATTGAAATTAATTGATGACCAATTAATTTCAGAAAAACGCCATCGGTGTCAGGTTTAGCCTTGAAGCCCGGCTAAGAGACCCGACACTCAGCTTTTGGGAAACCCTCATGGTTCACGCCAAGCGCTTACGAATTTGGAAAAAAACTTGTCGCCAAAAATTGACGCGGTGTCATTTTATGTATGTTCAGTCGTATAAGCGTTTTACAAACTCAAATATGGCTTTGCATTTATAACACTCGCGTATTGGTTTAATAGGAATTAGAAAGCCTTTATGGGCGGTATCAAGCTCACCCGTTTATTTGCATGGTAGAGGAGTGGTTAGATTCATAAGTTGACTAATTAAAAATTAGCTCATTTTTTACAGGTTAACATCTGCAATTTTCAGATTCTAAAGACCATAAATTTCTCTAAAAAATGGCGAAAGTCTCAATTTGTGCACCTCTTTTGTAAGTGATAATACAACCTTGGGTTTTTATAGCACCGGTAGCTAATAAAAAGAGAGTGAGTTGCTAAGGTGTTCTGCGATGTAGTCGACACTACTTAGCAAGTTGTTATGTTCTCTCCTGCAATTAGGAAATTTATCCCGTGACGTTTTATAAAAAAATTGTTTCTATGGCCGCCTTCTTAATGATTGGTGTGTGCATTTTAAGTGGGTTGAGCTCCTGGGGCTTTTACCAGATGGGCCATTCCATTCGTGAAGTGGTAGAATTTGATATGCCACTGACTGAGAATATTTCAGATATAGAAATACTAAATTTAAAGCAAAGCATTAGCCTTAGAACTGGCATACTAGAAGGGATGGAACACGGAGTTTCTTCTAGTGGATATATTTCCGAAGTAGCTCGATTCAATAAACTGGATAAAGAAGTAACCGAAGAGCTTCTCCACATCGACGAACTTCTTTCTGAAGATGCTATGCATGCTGATGTTCCTGTCGTGAAACAAGTCATTGCATTAATTAAACAAGCAGAAAAAATTCATGACAAGTTAAGTCATCAAGGTAAGGCTTTGTTTAGTGATTTAAAAAATAGTTCTAATTTCTCGGTTAAAGATTTGGATCGTCATTTAGAGTTAGTGCTGCCCCTTGATGATCAGTTAACAACAGTACTGGAAGAGGCTCTCATCTTAATCAAAGATAAATCACATGCCGAAGGTAGAGCATTAGAGGAAACTGAGGCGGCGATGCTTATATTGCAGCTTGTACTCTCAATAGCTTTCTTGGTTATAGGTACAGGTGTTTCATTTTGGGCGTCTCGCAGTGTTATGCAGCAATTAGGAGCAGATCCCAATGAGTTGATGTACATGGCGAAACGGATTTCAGATGGTGAGCTGTATGAAGCGCCGCCCGCAAAAGTTGGCTCTAGCATCGGAGTCATGGAGTCAATGCTCCAAATGGAAAACAGGTTGATCGAAGTTGTCTCTGAGGTTGTAAATATTTCCGGTAGAGTTCAGTCGGGTACAAAGGAACTCTCACTAGGTAGTTTAGGTTTGGCAGAACGCACTGAAACACAGGCGGCTACTTTAGAGACGACTGCTACCAGCTCGGAAGAAATTGCTTCAACGGTACAAAGCAATGTTGAAAACACAGCTTCCGCGCGGAAATTAGCCGAGGCTACTAGTTTGCGTGCCGCAAAAGGTGGAAATACAGCTAGCGCAGCGGTGGATGCAATGGAGGGTATATCCAATGCAAGTGAGAAAGTGAGTGCAATAGTCGGTGTCATCGATGAAATAGCTTTCCAGACTAATTTGTTAGCCCTCAATGCGGCAGTAGAAGCTGCACGTGCTGGAGAGCAAGGTCGAGGCTTTGCTGTCGTCGCAACTGAAGTGCGGCAGTTGGCTGGTCGAAGTGCCTCGGCTGCCAAGGAAATAAAAGAACTCATTGGCGAGAACGTGAGTCGGGTTCAGGACGGATCCGCATTGGTAGTCAGCTCAGGGAGTGAGCTGGCCAGCGTGGTTGAGTCCATTGAGAAGCTCAGCAAGCTCATGGGTCAAATTGCGATATCCAGTGAAGAGCAGTCAGAAGGGGTCAATCAGATCAATCATGCGCTTGCTGAGTTAGATACGGCTACGCAACAAAACACCGCTTTGGTGGAAGAGTCGAGTGCAACCAGTCAGCAACTAGCCGAGATGGCTGATCAGTTAGATCAGAAAATTGGATTCTTTCAAATCCATCAAGCTGCGTAATTGAGCCAACGTGATGTCGGTGCGATGTCGACTCTAGCTCAATGCCTATAAGTCTGAGGCGAAGCTCTCCAGCAACAATGTTGGAGAGCTTTTTTGGTTTGGCTGTGACGGCATGTTCTTCATCCCCAGGGCGATGATCTTGAGAAACCGCATCAAGCAAACGCCAGGCACAAAAAAGGCCTAGACGTTGCCGTCTAAGCCTTTGAATTCTGTGGCTCCCTGACCAGGACTCGAACCTGGGACCCAATGATTAACAGTCATTTGCTCTACCAACTGAGCTATCAGGGAACTGAAGAAGAGAATAATAGCGGCGGATCTGGATTTCGTCAAGCTTAGCTTCAACATTTAGCTCACCTTTTTACCCGCGCCGCATTGCGGCGTTTTTCAACAGCTAAATGTGCGTTTGTACTTGAGCTTAGGCGTTGAGTTGAAGACAATGAACGGCTGTCATCAAAAGCGGCTTAGCACCGCGGGATCTCATGGCCAAGCCTTTTAAAATGAACCACCACTTCAAGCCTGCGGGCGATCAGCCCAGTGCGATCGCTAAGTTGAAAGAGGGTGTGGACGATGGATTGGCGTACCAGACGCTTCTGGGAGTGACCGGTTCGGGCAAGACGTTCACTATCGCCAATATCATCGAGCAGACCCAACGGCCGGCCATGGTGTTAGCGCCCAATAAAACCTTGGCCGGGCAGTTATACGGTGAGTTTAAGGAGTTTTTCCCTGAGAACTCGGTGGAGTATTTTGTCTCCTATTACGACTACTACCAGCCAGAAGCCTACGTGCCCGCTTCAGATACTTTTATCGAGAAAGACGCTTCGGTGAATGAGCACATAGAGCAAATGCGTTTGTCGGCGACCAAAGCGATGTCCGAACGACGAGATACGATCATCGTGGCCACGGTGTCTTCTATCTATGGTCTGGGTGATCCACAAGCTTACCACCGGATGGTGTTGCATTTGACGCGCGGCGCGACCATTGATCAGCGCGAACTGCTGCGCCGATTGGCCGAGCTGCAGTATGTACGCAATGACACGGAGCTGCGACGCGGTAACTATCGCGTGCGCGGCGAGATAATCGATGTGCATCCTGCCGAGTCTGAGCGAGAGGCTGTGCGCATTGAGTTATTCGACGATGAAATAGAATCACTGCGTTACTTTGACCCGCTCACCGGGGAGATTTTGCGCGTGGTGCCGAGGCTGACGATCTACCCTAAAACGCACTACGTGACCCCGCGTGACATTCTTCTCGGTGCCACTGAAGTCATTAAAGAAGAATTAGTCGAGCGCCTGGAACAGTTGCGAAACAACGATAAACTGGTTGAAGCACAACGGCTAGAGCAGCGCACACGCTACGATTTGGAGATGATCAACGAGCTGGGTTATTGCAGCGGCATAGAAAACTATTCGCGGTATTTGTCGGGTCGCGCACCGGGTGAGCCGCCACCCTGTTTGTTCGACTATCTACCTGCGGACGGTATGTTATTTGTGGATGAAAGCCACGTGACTATCCCGCAGTTAGGTGCGATGTACAAAGGCGATCGATCTCGTAAAGAAAACCTCGTCGCCTACGGTTTTAGGCTGCCGTCTGCCTTGGATAATCGTCCGTTGCGCTTTGACGAATTTGAACGTCTAATGCCGCAATCAATATTTGTTTCTGCAACACCGGGTAAGTATGAAGGGGAACACGCTGACCAAGTTGTGGAACAGGTGGTTAGGCCCACTGGTCTATTGGATCCGGTTGTAGAAGTTCGACCGGTGGGAACGCAGGTTGATGACTTGCTCTCTGAGATCGCAAAGGTTACCGCCGAGAATGAACGGGTGTTGGTCACAACGCTGACTAAGCGCATGTCCGAAGATCTAACCGATTATCTCAGCGAACATGGGGTCAAAGTGCGATATTTACATTCGGATATCGAAACCGTAGAACGAATGGAAATCATACGTGATTTACGGTTGGGTGAGTTTGACGTGTTGGTCGGCATAAACTTATTGCGCGAAGGTTTGGATATGCCAGAGGTGTCACTAGTGGCAATCCTTGATGCGGATAAAGAAGGTTTTTTGCGTTCAGACCGTTCCTTGATTCAAACCATTGGTCGCGCTGCACGAAATGCCCGTGGTCGAGCTATCTTGTACGCAGACCGTATCACCGGATCGATGGAGCGCGCCATGGGTGAGACCGCCCGTCGGCGAGAAAAACAGGAAGCGCATAATCTCGCCAATGGCATCACTCCGGTGACGGTCAAGAAGAACATCAACGACGTGATGGAGCTTGGCCAGAGCAAGGGTAATCCAGCGCTGCGTAAGAAAGATCAGAAATCCGCAGTTGTATTGTCACCTGCTGAAGCGATTAAAGCGATCGAAAAACTTGAGAACCAAATGTTTGAACACGCTAAAAACTTGGAATTTGAAGCCGCCGCCGCACTGCGTGATCAAGTGCGCGAAATCAGAGAAGGTAGTTTGGGAGTAGGCGGGTGATTAAAAACCGGGAGCTCTTGTTATTTCGACACGCGCAAGCAGAAAGCTACTCTGCCAAAGCGAGAGACTTTGACCGAACATTGACTGAACACGGCCGAGCCCAGCCCGAGGTAGCTGCAAAAGAGATTTTAACTGCAGGGTTTGCACCGCAATTAGTATTGTGTAGTTCGAGTGCGCGTACCCGAGAAACGCTTAGCTTGCTCATAGAGGCGGGCCTGGGTGCTGGAGCGGAAGTTGTCTTCAGTGAATCGATATACGAGTGCACAACCCGACAAATATTGACTGAGCTATCTGCTGTGGAAGAAACCATCGAACGGATACTGCTGGTGGGGCACAATCCGGGTTTAAGTGATCTAGCAACCGCGTTGAGTCATCGGCAAGTGGGATTAAATCCCGGAGACTATGCGTGGCTTAGCTTCGAGCACGATTGGTCGGCCTTGGGTTCTGGACCCGTTGCACTTAAATCCTGATTGACCATTCGTCTGCCGCCTATTTATTTTATTCTGATGGTGGCCGTGTATACCAGGTTTTATCGTCCATGGGGCTGCTCAAGGCACGCAAGAATGCGGCGAGTTGTTCTGCCTCCTTGTCGCTTATGGCCTGAATATCAGCCAACCCATGCTCGCTCTCTGGTGGGTGACGATAGTGCTCGATAACTTCATTCAGATTCTGGTAACGGCCATCGTGCATATAAGGTGCTGTGTGCGTCAGCTCGCGCAGACTGGGTGTTTTGAAGGCTCCCTTTAGCAACCGAGGTATCTCGGCTTCAGCAAAGTCTTGCATGTTGCAGCTTGCACCGACAATTGCAGCAACTTTGCTTTTGCAATTCAGTGCGTCCTTTACCCACAGTTTTTTTCCCTTTGCTCGGCCAGGGTCTTTGTCACCTGTGCCAATATTATGGAATCTACCGTCACTAAATGCTGAACCTCGGTGGCAACTGATGCAATTACTGCGCAGCATTATTTCAAGCCCGGCTCGCTGATCTTCCGACAACCATGTGTTGGCAAGTTCAAGGTCTTCGTGTTCTAAAGCCTGAATGTATTGGTCATAAGGCGTCGGTTGATACTGTAGCTCGCCAATAAATGTGGCGAGTGCGAGTCCGAGGCGGGCCTGTACCAGCAAACCGGATTCGGATGCAGCAGCAGGCAGGGGATCCGGCCATTCACCATAGGCTGATTGATACAGCGCGCGATATCGATCCGATTGCTCGACAGTTTGCAACAACTGATCGGGGTTTAGGTTGATCTCATGGGCCGCGTAAAGAGGCTCAAGTGTCTGAGACCACAAACTGTCTTTACGGCCATCCCAAAAGAACCAATCGAGGTTTGCGGCTCCAAAAAGTCCTGGCGTATTGCGTTTAAGTGGTTGGTGTTGTGGGTGCTTTTTACCATCACTGAATGCGCGTTCAGGTCTGTGGCAGCTGACACATCCCATATTCAGTTTTGGGTTTAGGGATGTATCAAAAAAAAGGGCGTGGCCCAAGGCCGATGAAGCGTTTGAAGGCATTTGCTCGTTGTCTGTTGCTGGCAAAGCCAGTGCTTGCAGCAAGGCAAATCTATTTTTTGTCCAAGGGTTCTCAAAGCTACTTTCAGCTTTGAGGGGTACCGCGAAGGCCATGACCGACAGCAATAATAATACGGCGGTTGTAGCGCGGGTTATCCTTGGGGATACGAGGATATTCATGCCATCTCTACAGCAACACCTAAGCCAATGTTTAGCTGGCATGCTGGAGAGGGCCCAAACTGTGCATTTACTCACAGGTAAGGCGTGACAGCGACAGATTATGGCGCGAATTGGCCAATACTGGGACACCAAGTGAATCAGTCTAAGCCCAAGGCGCTGATGTTGGGAGCGCGTCATCCATGTAGTAGGAGTGAGTGCAGTGAAGGCTAATTTACAGCAGGAGCTAGAACGAGCCGCGCGGCCGATTGAGACGGCGACAGGTCTCAGTAATTCCTTTTATATTGATGACGATGTCTTTAAACGCGAGCAGCGCGCCGTGTTCTTTAGTCAATGGTGTGGAGTTGGTTTCGCCAAAGATGCACCCAATCCAGGTGATGCAACCCCCCTTACTTTTTTGGGCATGCCATTGCTGCTCGTGCGGGACCGAGATAATAAGCTGCGGGTGTTTCAAAACACCTGCCGTCATCGCGGCATGATACTCGTCGAAGAAGCGAGCAATATTGGCGGGGCAATTCGTTGTCCGTATCACAGCTGGTGCTACGGCCTGGACGGTAGCCTCAAGAGTACGCCACATGTCGGTGGCCCCGGCAACAATGCCCACGATTCGATTAAATTAGACACGCTAGGTTTGTATGAAATTCGAGCTGAAATCTATCTGGGTGTGGTTTTCGTCAATATTGACGGCAAGGCTGACAAATTTGAAGTCCAGCAGAGCGAGTTAATACAGCGGTGGTCAGAATTCAGCAAACCCGTGTATCACGGAGGTCAAGACTCTAGCTTCAAACTAGAGGTGAATTGCAATTGGAAGCTCGCGGTAGAGAACTACTGTGAGAGTTACCATTTGCCTTGGATCCATCCTGGCCTAAACAGTTATTCCCGCCTTGAAGATCACTACAACATTTTGTCTGAATCGGGTCACGCTGGCCAAGGCACATTGGTGTATAAGCCGACCTTAGGTGAAGCTAATCTCGGTTTTAAGGACTTCGACAACCTGAGTGATAAGTGGGACAGCTCGGCAGAATATTTGGCGCTATTTCCTAATGTTCTGTTGGGCGTGCATCGCGATCATACGTTTGCCATCGTCTTAGAGCCCACCAGTGTCGGAACAACTCTTGAGCATGTCGAATTATTTTATGCCGATGAAGCGATGGTGGATTCAAGTTACGATAATCTTAGGCGGGACAACGCCAAACTCTGGAAAGAGGTCTTTAAAGAAGACATTTTTGTTGTTGAAGGTATGCAGCGTGGTAGACAGGGTGTGCAGTTTGACGGGGGTAAATTTTCACCGGTGATGGACAACGCCACGCATTGCTTTCATCAGTGGGTCGCTAATAAAATGATGCACGACACAGCGTAGATGTCTGTTGAGCCCTCAAAGCGAGACAGCGATCTAGGCGGTCTAGAACAACGGCTATTGCGGGCGACGGTAGCGGGTGATCAAGCGGCACAAATGCGTCTGTATCGATTGGCGGGCGAACATCATCTGCGACTCGGCAACATTGACCAAGGGTGTTTTTATTTGACCAACGCTTGGGTGCTGTCACTCGCTTTAGGAGACGTCAGTGAACAGGAACTACGGCAAAAACTAGCGCGTCACGGTAGGGTGTAGCTGACAGAGAGCGTCGGTCCGTTAAAGGGCGTTTATCGGCTTTTCTGTGTTTTCCAGCCTGCATCAATCAGCTGCAAATCTACTAAACCATCACACCGGTGCCAACGGCTTACTTTGTGCCATCCAATCCGAGGCAAAGTAGGGTAACTATTCCTGATAAGCCTGAAGAGCCGACTGGTACTAGAATGGTTGATAGACCAAATAAAAACTGGATGGAGTTCTCAATGACAGAGTCAGCACGTTTCGCGGGCAAAGTGGTGATGATTAGTGGTGCCACCGGCGGTTTTGGAGGTGCATTGGCCCGTCGATTCGCTCAGTGGGGCTGTCGCTTGTCGCTGACAGACTTGAATCAGGCCGAACTAGAAGTGTTTGCTGCAGAGCTAGGTACTGACTGCGTTATTGTGGCTGGTGATATGTCTGATTCTGACACTGCAGCGAGATGGACTGAGCATACAGTGCAGCGATTTGGAAAAATTGATATCGCCATCAATAATGCAGGCATGGTAACGCCATTTGCACGGCTGCTTGATACAGATGTCTTATCTGCACAGCGCATTTTTTCTGTTGATGCGATGGGGGTGTTCTATGCGATGCGGGAACAACTGATCCAACTCGAAGCGCAACCCCGTGGAGATGCGGTGATCGTTAATATTTCATCGGTTGCTGGACTTGTCGGTGCGCCGGGCCTGGGTGTATATGCAGCGGCTAAACATGCAGTTATTGGCCTGACTAAAACTGCCGCGCTGGAACATGCGCGTCGAGGTGTTCGTGTCAATGCGGTCTGCCCATCTTTTGCCCGCACAGAAATGGTGGCAAACGCGCTGGACACTGACAACGCCGATGCAGAAAAACACATGGTTCGTGGCGTGCCGATGGCGCGTCTGGCAGAGATTGATGAGGTCGTACGCGTCGTTTGTTTTGCCTGTGATCCCGCAAACAGTTTCATGACGGGGCAGAGTTTGGCCGTCGATGGGGGAATCAGTGCTTGCTAGGAAGACTCAGATTAAGCTCGGTCAGTGACGTCGGCGTGAAAAATTTGGACTCAGCAAGGCGCGAATCGATGGCAACAGTGGTGGTGCGTTGGCTAGTTTTGCAAAGCGACTGGGCCGAATTTAGCTCGTCGACGCCACAAGAATGAGTTGATCATAGTGCTCGGGTGAGCCATCGAGCGGCAATTTAACTGCTACTTGATTCGCGCTGATTGATTGGCAGCAATACTCTGAAGTGTGTGCATTCAGGGCGGTGGTTAACCAGTTTTATTTCGCCACCCAAGCGTTTAACAATTTTGTTGCTTAGTGCCAGCCCTAGTCCAACGCCTCCCTTGGCAGAACCGACATTCTTTCCTTTATAGAACTGCTCAAAAACAAGTGAAACCTCGCTTTCGTTAATTCCTATGCCTGAATTAACGACATCGATCGATACGTGATGGGGCAGTTGCTTTGAGCTGACAGCAAGCGTCGAGTTAGGTAAACAATACTTTAGAGCGTTTTGGAGTAAATTACCGATGACCAGTGTCAGAAGTTGTGGCGACGTTTGGATAGAAATGTTGGTGTTTTCGCTGTTTTCAATGGTTACTGTCCGAGCGGTTGCTCTGGAATAAAAATCATCACAAACTTGCTGAATGAGAAGATCAATCCGCACGGTTTCCAAAACCAGCGCCGAGTCGCGTATTTCTGCGCGTGTTGTAAATAAAACTTGATCCACCATGGCCAACAGGCGATCACTGCTTGTTTCTATACGGCGGCAGTTTTCCATGAAATAGGTTTTATTCTCGTTGAGAGGGATATCACCAAACCGAACTAGTCCGCGTTGGATCAGCTCGCGAGAGTTGTTAATTACATGGAGTGGGGTACGAAGTTCGTGGGTAACCGCAGCCAAAAACTCAGATTTTGCACTATTAGCTGACCGCGCCTCTTCAAGTGCTTGTTTAATTTCCTGCGTGCGTTCGTCAATTCTTTGCTCCAACGATTCGTTGTGTTGACGTAACTCCATCCTCGCATTTCTCAGTCGGTTTTGTTCATAGCCGATGGAGCCGACGAGTGCAATGACTATAAGGAGTATGTCCATCAGCTGCGAACCCCATTGTTGTTTGACCTGTTCTCGAATCTCATCACTGTAGAGCGGGATTAAGTTTGCATAATGTAAGTATTCAACCAAAACGATTAATAAGGTTGAAAAAATAATACAAAGAACCTGAGCCGTGCGATGCCTATAATCGAGAACAAGATTACACAGGCACAACGCTATAAAAATGTAATAAAGCCCGTTGAAGTCTTTACCAAATAGTGCCGCAGCGACGAAGCCGCCGGAGGCGAGCGCAATGATGCAGCATAATCGCGTCAGTAGAAGATACCGACAATAACTAGCAATGAGAATGGAGCTGGCGACAGTGATTTCAAATAAAATAAATAGCGCGACAGAAAGGTCTATATCTATAAGAAAAAATGTATGAAGTAACAAAACAAAAATAGCAGCCATAACCATGCTATTGCAGATTATAATGCTGCGGCGTGTGTCGTCATCGTCTGACTCAATTAGCCCCAACTGTATAATTTCTTGCAATAATATCATCGTGTTTTGCGGAGCCCATTAATGAGTGAAAAAAGTTGGTCGTAATTTACCGGCTTAACCAAATATTCGAGAAAATCCAATTCTACGGCTTCACTTTGATGATGATTGAATGCAAGGCCAGAAAGAAAAATCACCGCTAGATTAGCAGAGCTGCTACTGCTTCGAACTTTTCGCAGCACATCAAAACCGCTCATGTCGTCTAACATAACATCAGCCAATAAAAGATCAGGCACGGATTCTTCAATTAGTTTTAGCGCGTCAATTGATCTTCCAGCGCAGCTTACTTGATACCCTTCAAACCGCAATATATCCGCCATTGATTCAAGGCAGTCTGGTTCATCGTCTAAAACCAAAATACGAAAATCGTGCTGTTCCAGTTTTGTTGGTTCGCCTTCTATCTGCTCAATACCGATTTTTTCATTGGCGCTGGATTTATGCATTATATATCCTGTCACTTCGTGTGTATTCTAATAAAAATAACGCCCGCATCAAACAGAGAGTTTAGAGTCCACCCCGCCATAGCCAGTGCGTCTGGATCGACACCCTTGACTATACATTTTCATCCGTCGGAGGTTTAACTATCAACGATGAATTTTGGCACTTTTTTTTTAAAACTAAATTAGCACGTTTTTTCTCACTTTATAAAAAGGTAAAAATTACTACGTATTGCCTGTTTCTATTCGAATATTTGTATCATAGATAACGAGTGGAAGTTAATACTTGTTTCTATGCCATTCTTGATTGGATAAAAATGGCTGCGAGTAGAATCGCGGTTCAATTCGAGAAATGCAAAAACGTTTATCATTTTTTAAACGGGCCATTTCACTCACACCTGCCATGGAGCGACGTTATAAGTTGGTTCAGTGATGCCGGCGTGAATAACACGGATCCTGCACAAGACACGAATCGTCGGCAAAGGTGGTGTGATTGACCTGATGTGCAACGCGGCCCGTCCAATTTTTAGCGCGTCGACACCGCGAACATGATTTGATCCAAGGCCTCTTGCTGCCTGCCTTGCTGAAGGCTAGCTTTGCCTTATTGCGACCCGTTGACTTGCCTTTTGGCGCGGATATCGCTACCTTTGCGTCATGATAGTGCAATCAGTATTTCTACTACGTCGACTGCGGTGCCTGGCCTCTCAATAGAGTCCAGGTTTGCTGTACCCGTTAACTGTCCTGTTTAACCCAGTTTGACAACGCGCTATGACCCATAAAATTCCCCGTCTTTGCCTGCCGTGGCATTCGATCAGCGTATATCTCGTTGCCATGACTGCTGTGCGCGCCATAAATGCGCGCCTCTCGGAGTAATCTCGTGAACAACTCAGATCAAAAGTATCGCCCCTTTCCTGTCATTGATTTGCCCAACCGCCAGTGGCCAAGTAAAACCATCGATAAAGCACCGCTCTGGTGTAGCGTTGATTTACGTGATGGCAACCAAGCGCTGATAGAGCCCATGGGCCCTGAACGAAAAATGCGCATGTTCAACCTGTTGCTCGAGGTCGGTTTCAAAGAGATCGAGATCGGATTTCCGGCTGCTTCCCAGACCGATTTCGACTTCGTGCGTCAGATTATCGAAGAGGGACTTATTCCTGATGATGTGACTATTCAGGTTCTTGTGCAGGCACGCCGTGAGCTCATTGAACGAACATTTGAGTCGCTTAAAGGCTGCAAGCGCGCCATCGTGCACGTTTACAACTCGACCTCGACAGTCCAGCGCGACGTGGTATTCGGCTTGGATCGCGCGGGCATTGCTGAAATTGCAGTACAAGGCGCCACTTGGGTCAAAGAGTTCGCCGAGAAAAACCCAGAGACTGAATGGCAGTTTGAATACTCACCCGAGAGCTTCACCGGCACTGAATTGGATTACGCGCTGGATGTTTGTAATCAAGTATTGGCTGTTTGGCAGCCCACACCTGAACGCAAGGCCATTCTAAACTTGCCAGCGACGGTGGAGATGTCCACACCCAATATCTATGCTGATCAAATCGAATGGATGTGCGACCGCATAGACCACCGTGAATCTGTGATCATATCGGTGCATCCGCACAACGACCGTGGTTGCGCCATTGCGGCAACGGAACTGGCACAGATGGCAGGTGCTGATCGCGTAGAAGGGACGCTGTTTGGCAATGGCGAGCGCACAGGCAATGTTGACTTAGTCACGCTGGGCATGAATCTCTACACCCAAGGTGTAGATCCAGGACTCGACTTCAGTGATATTTTTAATGTGATGCGAACCACCGAGTACTGTAATCAATTGCCTGTTCATCCCCGTCATCCCTATGCGGGTGAATTGGTGTTCACGGCTTTTTCTGGTTCACACCAAGACGCCATTAAAAAAGGCATGTCACGTCGTGAGACACAGCCAGACAGTCAGTGGGAAGTCCCCTATCTACCGATTGACCCTGCAGACCTTGGTCGAAGTTATGAGGCTGTCATTCGCGTCAATAGTCAGTCGGGCAAGGGAGGGGTTGCATTTATCATGGAGCAGGATCATGGCTTAGAGCTACCGCGTCGACTGCAAATTGAATTCAGCAAAGTCGTTCAGACCGTGAGTGAACAGACAGGCGGAGAAGTAGACTCTGCTTCCATTTGGCGTGCTTTTGAAGATACCTTCCTCAATATTGCAGTGCCCTTGCAATTTGTCTCGCATCTGAGCAAACCAATGGATGCAGACTCGGAAGGGCATAGAAGCTTGAGTGCTAAAATGAGCTTAGGTGGAGAAGCATTAGACATCGAAGGTGAGGGTAACGGTCCGATCGACGCTTATATTCACGCTATTGGTAAAGGTCTTGGCGCACACTGTCGTGTGGTCGATTACCACCAGCATGCAACGGCCAGTGAAAGCGATGCTCAATCGGCGTGTTATGTCGAGTTGCAAGCGGGTGATAGCAATGACACTGTCTACGGAGTTGGTCTGCACGAAAATATCGTTGTCGCCTCGCTCCTAGCGGTGACCAGTGCCGTCAATCGCGCCCACGGTCTGGGCAGAATTGAGCTGAAAACCCAAATCGCATAAACGCGCTTTGTTGAGTTGACGGAACGCAAACGCCGTTCCGTGGCTCAACCTTCCAAATCACTTTTAGTGTTTGTTGTTAAACGGACTAAACACTCTGTGAAAGAGAAGGTACGGCTTTAAGACAGCAATTCAAAACGAATGATGAGGTTCTTTCGCTCGCAGTAATTGTTGTGGGGCCGCAAATTGCTTGTTTGCTTGTCTGGATTTAAGACAAGGAAGGTCTTCTCACCATGCAAGTGATTTCTTCGCGATTCTCGGCTGCGGCCTTATGCGTTATTTTAGCGTCGTGCGGCGGCGGTAGTACCCCAAACTCCAGCGGATTGGCGGGCGACGATAGCGATGTTCTCACTGGATTTTTGATCGCACCTCGTGTCTCGGGGCTCTCAGTGAATGGCGCGCTCAGTGGTCGTGACGGCGGATTCAATTACAGCGCTGAGCAGCTTCTCAATATTCGTCTGGGTCAATTGCCTATTTCGAGCATCAAAGCGAGACCGCGCCTCAGTCTCTACGATCAAACGGGTAGCGCTGAGCAATATCGCTTTGATAAAGCGGGTCGATTGGGGCGACTGTTGATTTCGCTCGATACGGACGGGGATGCACGCAATGGGGTACAGCTCAGTAACATGGCAGTTGGTGAAGATGAAATCGACTGGAGATCCTCTCCGAGTGTTTGGCAGACAACTGCTGAGAGTTTGACCTACAGACTCAGCAACGGCGCCAACCAACTCATTACTGCAGAACAGGCCTTGGATACGATGGCAAGTCAGTTTCGCGCTGAGACTGAAAACTGCTCTACGGCTCAAATTGACAGTTCTGGCTTTTCCATCGCAGATCCTAGCTGCGCTGATCGTACCCGAATGGATCTCTGGCGAGAAAGCCTGGCATCTCCACAACAAAAACTAGAGAGTAGCCTAGATGGGTTATTTTCCGATGGGCTGAGCGCGCAGGACTGGTGGGCTCAACTTCAGCGTGATTGGGAAGATTTGTTGTTAGGTGCTGAAGAAACACAAGCCTGGTTGAGTTATTCATTGGCTGGGGCAGATGTACCTACTCGTCAGGCCATAGAAAATTCGCTAGCGACCGGTGGCAGTTTCAGTGCTGGCTTAAAAGCTGAACTCGAGCGCTGGCGCAACGGTAGCGGTCAAGCTATGGTGAGTCGTGACAAGGCGGAGCGCTTTCTTGCTGCGCGAACTATACAAGCATGGTTAAGCTATGGCTTTGATCAACAAGCGCTGCGCAGCGGTTATGGATTGACGGCTACTAGTGGCAGCGAAGACTTTGTTGTGGCTGTGGCTCAACGAGAGGGTGTCGCGACAAAATTTTTGCGTATAGCAGTCGTCGATCAGCAGGTCTATTTAGCCTTGCAGTTAATAGATGCGTTGATGGATTCGCAAGATGATTGGGTAACAGGGGGCTCTGATGCACAGTTAGGAATAACGGGTGACGGCAACGCTGAAAGTGACGGGAGCAGCAGTGGTCAAGGAAACGACCCAGCACGCGTCTGGCGGGTCAGTTATGGGGATTTGGATGTTGACACAGCTATCGAGTTTTCCGTAGAAGGTAGCGGGTTAACGAGTGATCTAAGCCTGGTGTTAAACGGTTGTAATAATATGCAAACCTTGTCCACCCGTGCGGACACGGTTCGATTTTCCTGTGATCTGACGGGCGCGGCGGGCGGTCGAACCCTGCAGGTCATTGACAATGGCGATGGTAGTCTTCTTTACGAGGCCATTGTTAGTGTTGTGGGCGGATCGAACGCAGACGACAGTGAAGCCAAAGTCACCCGTGTTAGTCCAACTATTGCCCAACCATCAAGTAATCAGTTGTTTAGTGTCGTTGGTCAAAATTTCCCTGTCGATATGCAGTTCAGTCTCGTGGGTTGCCCATCGCCACAGGTGCAGTTTCGCAGCACTTCGCAGTTGGATGTTTTATGCCAGTTAGACGATAGAACGACTGTTCGCGTAGGCCGATTAGAGAACGCTAGTGGTGAAGAAATTTATCGATTTAATGTCAGTCCACCCGTTGCAGATGAGCAGGAGATGCGTGTTTACAGCGTCAATCCCGCGGCGGCAATTGAGGCCCAGACTCTCGAAATGGTCATCAGTGGTAGTGGCTTTGGCGACACGATAGAAGTGCAAAGCTCTGCCTGCGCGAGTACGAACATCGTCTCAAGCAGTGATGCGGAGATCCGGTTCAGTTGCCGCAATGCCCAGTTGGGAACTTGGCCTTTGAACGTTGTATCCCCACAGCAGACAGTACAGGTCCCACAGTCACTGCAAGTTCGTGCGCTTGAAGCAACGGTGACTAGCGTGTCGCCTTTACAAGGTGTTATAGGGGAATGGGTCAACTTAAAAGTGAACGGTCAGACCTTGAGTGAAGGTGTTGAACTTGAATTGTCTGCTTGCAGCGACCTCGAAACCCTGGATGGAACAGCTGTCTCTCGTCAGTTTGGTTGCACGCCTGACACCCTTGGTATACACAAGGGAAGAGTGCTTGCCGCAGGCAAGGTGCTGTACAACTTTGACTTCAACGTCGAAGCGAAACCCTCATCGAGCGCTAGTCAGGTTACACCAGCCACCAGTCCATACGGTGAACCACTGGCGCTGAGAATCACTGGCGTGAACCTGCCCGAGCTCGCACAGCTTAGTCTTCCTGGCTGTGCCAACATAGCTCTGTTATCAGCATCTTCGAGTGAAATGCGCTTTAGTTGCACCCCACAGCAAGTGGGCGTACTTAGTGGCGAGTTAGTGGACACTGAGCAAGGTTATTTACTGTCTTTTAAAGTCGATATTCTCGATGGCCGGGATCCTCTTGATGGTGTTGTCTTGGACTCGGTTTCTCCAGAGATCACTTACTTGGAAGCGCAAACAACTTTCACTGTCCGCGGTGAAAATTTACCTGCAACGCTTGTCTTGTCTGTGGATGGGTGCAGCGACGTTCAAACGCTGGGAGGCACTGACCGACAACGCCAATTTCGTTGCACACCAAAAGGCAGTAGCGGGCAACGGCAAGTGTCCATCTACGCGAGCGATGGCGGCGCTTTAATTGGCCATTCGGACTTACAAGTCACAGGCAATGAGTTACTTGTCAGTGATGTTAGCCCCGGGCAAACGGCCATCGGGGTGCAAACAATTTTTCGTGTCTCGGGCCAGAACCTGAGCAGTGCAGTGGTGATGCAACTTGAAGGTTGCGACGCGCGCTCTCTCGCTGCTGCGAGCGCTGAGATTCGCAGTTACCGTTGCGTGCCTTATGGGCTTCCTGGCGATCGCACGCTGCGTGTTCTTGACCGATCAGGCGGAAGTATTTTGTTTTCTCGCACGATAGAAATGCTCGCCTCGCCTTAAACGATCGCAAAGCATTTTGATGCTTTGCTTCCTTACTTGGCGTTGCGCAACAACGGCGAGCCCAGATCTCTCCCACCGTAGAGGTGCATATGTAAGTGCATCACCTCTTGGCGACCGTCCTCTTTGCAATTGACAACAAGACGGTAGCCACTTTGATCTATGCCCTCTTGTTCTGCGAGCTTGCGCGCCACGGTGAACAAGCGACCCATTGCCTGTTCATCCTCTGGGAGCACATCTGCAGCGGTGGGAATGATCTTGTTGGGAACAATCAGGATGTGCGTGGGGGCAGCGGGGTTTATGTCCCGGAAAGCGGTGACCAGATCGTCTTGAAAAACGATATCAGCGGGTATTTCACCTTGGATAATTTTGCTAAATAAGGTTTCTACAGCCACGGTAAAGATGCTCCAGTTGGATGAGTTTGCGGTATTATAGCTGTCTTGCGAGCTGCGCTGTGCATGCGCGAAATACGGCCCTTGGATTTGATCATGGGGGCGCTCGCTTTAGCTTACTGATTTGGAGTTTAAAATGGGCAACCGATTGTCAAAAATTTACACCCGCACAGGTGACGCTGGAGAGACGGGCTTAGGCGACGGTAGCCGTGTGCCAAAAGATGATCAGCGGGTGGAAGCCTATGGCACGGTTGATGAGCTGAATTCAGTGGTGGGGATGTTGCTCGGCCACGAGCTTCCAGACAGCTGCACACGGATCCTCAACGACGTGCAACACCACTTGTTCGATCTGGGCAGTGAGCTTTGTGTGCCGGGCTATGAGGTGCTCAACAATGATCACGTCACTTGGCTGGAGCAAGAGTTAGATGCGCTAAATGCGGACTTACCCTTCTTAAAAGAGTTCATTCTACCGGGGGGCAGCGTGGCCGCTGGCACTTGTCACTTGGCGCGTACCGTCTGTCGGCGTGCAGAGCGCGAAGTTGTCACACTGGGTCGGGATGCTGATCTACCCGCCTGCAGTGCGGCTTACTTGAATCGACTTTCAGATTTATTGTTTGTCATGGCGCGCGTTATATTGCGTCACCAAGCGTTGGGTGAAGTGCTCTGGCAGGCTGGGCGCGCTCCCCAACTTAAAGGTGAAGATGCATGAGCGATGTTAACCGAGCTCCCAGCCGCAGTGATTACCGGCACTTCTTAGAAATCCCTACTCGGTGGCGTGATAACGACAGTTATGGCCACATGAATAACGCTGTTTATTACACAGTGCTTGAAATGGTGATCATGCAATACCTGGAGGTGGAATCCCAGCTGGACCTCGACGCGCTGGGCGTACGTTGTTTCACCGTCGAAAATGGATGCACTTACCACGATGCGCTAAAGTACCCTGACACCATTGAAGCCGGCTTGCGTATCGGGCGACTGGGACGCTCGAGTGTTCGGTATGAAGTCGGTCTCTTTAAAAAGGGCGAACAAGCCATCAAAGCAACAGCATTTGTCATCGACGTGTTTGTCGACAAAGAAACTGAACGACCGACGGAATTGCCGGAAATAGTCCGAGAAAAACTCTCAGCGATAAGCTCACGCCTGTGAGCAACACAATAGAAGTGACGCGACGCCAAACGGCAGCCGACATGGCCACTGTGTTGCGCTCAGTGCTTGCACCGGTGTTGGCTGACGAGTTAGAACATAGAGCAATAAGCGAACTCGACGCTGCCTTAAATCTGGCGCGGGCGGGGATGTCGATGAGTCGTTATCGGCCGAAGTGGTTGCTTTTTTTGGATGGTACTTGCGCAAAAATGCAGAAACAGCGTTGTAAAGTTCTGCATGCGCAGGTGCAATACAACGCATTGAACCCCAGAAAAACACCTAAACAACTGCGCGTGGCCTGTGAGGATATTCTGCAACTGGCTACAGAGCACAAAATAACGGCAGAGCTGGCGTGGGTTGATTGGCTGAACAGTAAAAAGGGTCAGGCCTGCCTTATAAAGCTTGAAGAAGCGCTGCTGCAAGGACAAAAAAGTAAGTCTTTTATTTTGGCTGATTCACAAATCGACGAATGTCTCCAAAGCGATGAAGAGTGCTTCAATAAATCGACGCGGCAGTTATTGAATCGTAGCCGCTGGCGTAATATCAAGGCATTGGGCAAAGCTGCGCAGCGCCAGCGACTATCGCGCACTTTTGTCAATCTACTGGGCCTGCAGGTCGATGCGGACGATCACCTCGCCGAAATCGAAGACTATCAATCTTTGTTAGCGGCACGAAGGACGGCTCGATGGTTGAACCAACAGCTCGACCAAGTTGAGCTTTCAATGAAAGAGGCCGCCGCTTATGGTGCGCTTTGGCAGCAACAGATGAGTGAGTTTCAGCGGTTAGAGCTCGGTTTGTTAGTTAGAATTGGTGCTTTACCGTCATCTGCACCTCTGCTGCCTGATCGTCAGCGACCTAGTCTTCCGCTGGAATTGCAATTCGCAAGCACTACTACTGCCTCTGCCTAACAGCTCCTTTAAAACGCTGAAGAGAAGTCCGTGGCATTCACTACTAGCGCCGTCTCAAATACTGATGGCTGAAAATTGCGGTGAACTTGTGCACACTTGCTCTGTGACTGCCAACCCATCAATTAAAGAGGACACATGCAAAAAGCACTTGAGCTGAAACAGCTCCGAAAGACCTATGAAGGGGGTTTCGAAGCGGTCAAAGGCATCGATTTGACGGTAGAGGCCGGGGATTTTTTCGCGCTCCTGGGTCCAAACGGTGCCGGTAAATCGACAACGATTGGGTTAATTTCATCGTTGATTACCAAGACTTCTGGTGAGATTGAGGTTTTTGGCCATAACACAGACACTGAAACGGAAGCCGCTAAGCGCTGCATAGGTCTTGTCCCGCAGGAATTCAATTTCAACAGTTTTGAGCCAGCGTTAGAGATCCTGATTCACCAAGCTGGGTTTTACGGCATCCATCGGCATGAAGCGCGTGAGCGAGCCGAGCACTGCTTGGACATGCTCGATTTGCAGGACAAACGAAAAACGGTGCCGATGAAACTCTCTGGCGGTATGAAACGCCGCTTGATGATCGCTCGTGCCATGGTGCATGCGCCTAGGTTGCTCATTTTAGATGAACCAACTGCTGGGGTAGATATTGAGATTCGTCGAGCAACATGGGATCTGTTGCAAAAACTCAATGAAGCGGGGACCACCATTATATTAACCACACATTATTTGGAAGAGGCAGAGTCTCTTTGCCGAAATGTCGCGATCATCGACCACGGGGAGATTGTCGAACGTGGCCAAGTCTCCGACTTACTGAGTAAAGCAATGGCTGAAACATTTGTCTTTGATTTACAGCAGCATGCCGTCAAGAAGTTGCAGCTCAGTGCTTACAAGATAAACCAGTATTCCGAGTCTCGATTAGAAGTGGAAGTACCGCGCGGCCAGAGTTTGAATGCTCTTTTTGCAGAGTTGCAAACCTTTGGGGTAGAGGTTTTGAGCATGCGTAATAAGACTAATCGACTTGAAGAATTTTTCTTGCGACTGGTGGCGCGTGGCAAGCAGAGGGCAGCTCATGCTTAACGCCAACTGGGTCGCCTTTCAGACGATTGTTGTCCGCGAAATCATGCGCTTCGTGCGGATCTGGGTACAAACATTGACCCCACCCGTTATTAATGCGGTGCTCTATTTCATTATTTTTGGTAGTTTGATAGGCAGTCGAATAGGCGATATGGGTGGGCACACCTATATGGAGTACATTGTGCCCGGCGTCGTGATGATGGGTGTGATCGTCAACAGCTACTCCAATGTGGTGTCGTCATTTTTTAGCGCTCGCTACCAGCACTTCATCGAAGAGTTGTTAATATCGCCTGTTCACAATCTCACGATCCTTATTGGTTATATAACCGGAGGGGTTTGTCGCGGTTTGTTGGTTGGAGCTCTGGTTCTTTGTGTATCACTGGCGTTTACAGATTTGCAAGTGCGGTACTGGTTTGCAACTTTGGTGTTTACGGTATTGACCGCTATGTTGTTCGCTGCATTGGGATTAATCAACGCTATTTATGCGCGTAACTTTGACGACATCTCGATTGTGCCGAATTTTATATTGACGCCACTGACGTATTTTGGCGGCGTGTTCTACTCCATCAGTTTGCTGCCGCCTTTGTGGCAAACGCTGTCTAAGTTCAACCCCGTGTTTTATATCATCAACGGCTTTCGCTACGGGGTGCTTGGCACGGCCGATGTCAGCTTGTGGCATGCCTTTGTCGTGGTATCTGTATTTACACTTGCTGCGATGGCGCTCGCCTTGAGTCTGCTCAATCGTGGCACGCGACTGAAATCTTGATCTACCGCGCCACAGGTGCTGGCGCGACATTACCCCTGGAGATGTTATGGCGCGAAAGCCTAAGCAGACACTTGCCGAGACCACCGACAAGCATTTGCTCTATCAAGCTTCTGTGCAAAGTCCTGAGTTTGAATTGGATTTTATCGACACGACTTTTAAGTTGCTACGTAATCGGCGGGCTCACAGTATGCGCGAGGATTTTTGCGGTACTGCTCTCGCCAGTTGTGATTGGGTGCGCCGACACCGTGACAACACCGCTGTGGGCGTTGATCTAGACGCTGAAGTACTTGAGTGGGGTGATTTAAACAACGCGGCTCGCCTGAGCGCGGGCCAGCGCAAACGCTTGGCGCTTCGCGAAGAAGACGTGATGAGCTGCGGTGAGACAGGATTTGATGTCATTCAGGCATTCAACTTTAGTTATTGGGTATTTCAGTCTCGCAAAGAGCTACTGAGATATTTTAAAGGTGTACATCGCTCATTAGCCGATGATGGTGTGCTGTTTTTAGACGCATTCGGTGGCTACGCGGCACACAAAACGAGTATCGAAAAACGCAAGCTCGATGGCTTTCGTTATGAGTGGGAGCAAGCCTCCTATAACCCCGTGACCGGGGAGATGCAGTGTTACATACACTTTGCTTTCCCGGACCGCTCGCGCATGGACAAAGCGTTTAGCTATTGCTGGCGGCTCTACGGAGCACAGGAAGTACGCGATATTCTCAGCGACGCTGGCTTCAGCAGCACGCAAATGTACCTGCAGTGTTTTGACGCGGAGACTGACGAACCCACTGATGACTATGAATGCACCGATGAATGCGAAGACCATGCATGTTGGTTGGGTTACATCGTCGCGATGAAATAAGACGCCTTTAACGGTTGTATTTACAACGTGTTTATGAATGATTCATATTTGTTCTAATTGGAAAAAAAGTCAGCATAAAATTTGTAAAGATCTATTGACAAATTGATTTTTATTCAGTGTGGATAGTTTCCGCGTTGTACTTGAATAATTGACCAAGTATAGACGGAGCAATCTGTCAAGTGTTTATTTATCAATGACTTATGGCTCGCCATTTATCCACAGTATCTGTGGATAAGTCAGTGGATAAACCTGTGGGAAGCTTTATTTTATGCGGGGCTCGAAGGCTCTGTGCATTTTTTGACCAACGGTCGAAAAAACAGCTTAACGATTCGAAAAACATGGCTTCCTTACTTGTGTGCCGTTGCAGTTATTCAAAGGGCCGGGCATGGCATGTGACGTCACAGTGGCACTTCGAAACAGTAGAGGTTAAAATTTAAACTCAATCGGAGGAGCCTCGTGTGGCGCAGCTATATTTCTACTATTCGTCAATGAATGCAGGTAAATCGACTGCATTACTGCAATCTGCACACAACTACCTTGAACAAGGTATGCGAGTACTGCTTTACACTGCGGCCATTGATCACCGTTTTGGCGTTGGACGAATTAAATCTCGCATCGGGTTAGAGGCAGAGGCTTCTACTTTCGGTGCAGATTCGATGCTCTTTGACGACATTCAGGTGCAAATCAAAGACAACGATATCTCTTGCGTGTTGGTAGATGAAGCCCAATTTCTAAGTGCAACGCAGGTAGACATGCTGGCGGCCGTTGTTGATCAATTGAATGTTCCTGTGCTCTGTTATGGCATTCGTACTGATTTTCAAGGGCAGCTTTTCCCTGGTTCGAGCCGTCTGTTGGCCATCGCAGACAAGCTGACAGAGCTTAAAACCGTGTGTAGTTGTGGTCGCAAAGCGACTATGGTGCTGCGATTAGACAGTTCGGGGCAGGCCGTTTTTGAAGGCGGGCAAATCGAGATTGGTGGCAATTCGCGCTATGTGTCTAAGTGCCGCCGTCACTACCGTGAAGCGATGGCAGGCTGGGTGGCCCAGCATGAGGCTGAACAAGCGTGAGACCCTCTTGTGGGTCTTAAACAAACGCAAATTAAAGCCAGCTTAGATTCCGTAGCTAAAGTCGACCCTGTTTTGCGGCACGGACTAGAGCTGGTAGGGTATCCGGCTCCGCGGCATCGGCCCAAAAATTTTTCTACACTCTTGCAGATTATCACCGCTCAACAGATCTCTACACATTCTGCTGCTGCGGTTTGGCGACGATTGCAGGAGACTTTCGACGGTACTGTCTCAGCGCAGAATGTGCTTGAGTGTGACCACAAGACTTTATGTGCGGCTGGGTTGAGTGAGCGAAAGGCCAGCTACGCGCAAGATCTGGCTGGCAAATGTACGAGTGGAGAGCTGAGCCTGCGCAAGGTGGCGCGGATGGACGACGAAGCGGCTATTGCTGCTATAACTTCTGTACGTGGTCTAGGCCGTTGGAGTGCTGAAATTTATCTGTTGTTCGCCGAGGGCAGACCAGACATATGGCCTGCTGATGACCTCGCTATTCAAATTGCTTTCCAGCGTTTGCATCAATTGGCTGATCAGCCTAAGGGTTCAACGTTCTACCCCTTGACCGAAAAATGGTCCCCGCATCGTGGTGCTTGCGCACTGCTGATGTGGAAACTCTATGGTGCAACGACCTTGGCTAAAAGCTAGGAAATCTCAGATTAAGTCATGCCACGCACCGTGGACGCACACTGTTCAGCCTAGCCTCGAAGCAAGTTTGACCAATAGCGCCGTTATTTCTGGTGATTCGCGCCTTGCTGGGCCCAAGTTTTTCACACCGACGTCACTGACCAAGTGTGATCTTAGAATTCCAAGATTTGTCATGCTGTCGCTGAGTCATTCTTTCGTACAAACAACGATGCAATTTCGTCAAGGTTTGCCTTAAAAAAAGGGTATCGCCGCGCAACATTTGCACGGATTATTTTTGCGTCTGCGCAGTACAGTGCAACTTGGAAGTTGACACTTTTATATGGCCTTGTCTCACCTATTTGCACTGAGTTATATATTTTTTTATAAAATGCTGCGTGTTCATTTCTGACCATTGTCAGGCAATGATCAGCGTTAAAGTAGAGTACAGCCATGCCAGCAAGCCGCAATGTTGCATAAGGTAGTGCTCTATATTTTCTGGATGCTTCGTAGTCCGTACAAAACCTACTGGGATCGACGATTACCTTGCCGTCGTTGAGCATAGGCCTTAGCTTGTCCTCAAATACAAGTAGGCTTGGGGATTGGCGGTTGTTTTTATCTAAAACGTGGAGTCGAATGCTACTGATGATTTTTTGATCAAGATACAATCCAAATATGTGTGTGTTGTCTACCGTATCTAGATGGTCCTCAAAGCGCTGTTCTGGGCTTTCTGCTATTAAATTTTCGCGTCTATAAGATTTGTATCTAAGACTGTAAGCCTCTTCCAATTCTTCTGGCTTTTCGAGGCGCCGGTATTCAACGCGTTTAATAAATTCTGAAATCTTTCTATTAAATCCGTTCTCAGCGGGGCGCTCTGCGCTCACTGTTTCAATCGTCATTCTTCTAAACCTCTATCAATTCCGTAGGCCGGAAAACTCACTGAATTAGTGTAGTACGATGCATTGCTTGTAGCAGGTTTTTAGGACGATTAAGCAGTGTACTGAATAATTGTGTTGGACGCTTGCACTGAGCAAAATTAACGGTTTTGCCGGCGACATCCGTTTTGGCTTGATGTCTCAATAACTATAAGGCTTGAGGGCGTGAGTCAGTGCAGGGCATTCTTGCCTGCATGTGCAGAAGGAAGAATATAATCGATGAGAAAAAGAGTACTTGATAAAAATTAAGCGACATATTGTTGAGTCGCCTTTGTCCAGAGCAGGTGATGGATTCGTCAGTCATCTATAATCACATTACTTCTAATTAGCCGACAGAGATTGACGATGGTTTTGCTTTCAGTAAACGGTGAGTCGCATCAAATTGATGTTGAGCCTGAGATGCCTTTGTTGTGGGCTTTGCGCGAGGAGCTTGGCCTGCGTGGAACCAAGTTTGGTTGTGGTATTGCACAATGCGGCGCTTGCACAGTTCATGTTGATGGACAGGCGGTACGGTCTTGTTCTTTTCCTGTTGCTGCCGCGCAGGGCAAAGACATTCGAACGATTGAATCGCTGAGTGCCGCAGATACACCTCATCAATTGCAAGAGGCTTGGATCAAACACCAAGTACCGCAGTGCGGATATTGTCAGTCCGGGATGCAGATGGCGGCGCTCGCACTGCTGCAGCAAAACCAGAACCCTTCTGACGAGGACATTGATATCGCCATGACCAATATTTGTCGATGTGGTTCGTACGATGCCGTGCGCGCGGCTATTAAAGATGCGGCAGGGAGTATCTGATATGGGGATCACGAGAAGAGGGCTGTTACTCAGTGGTGCTGCTGTCGGTGGGGGGCTTCTCCTCGGGGTGGCGGGTCTGGGTGCGCACTTGGCTACCCACAATCGGCTCGAGCACCAGCGAAAAAGTCAATCTGGCTCGAAGGGGCAGAGCTTAAGTCTTTGGATTCGTATCACCCCCGACAACGAAGTGGTCTTGTTGGTACCACATACAGAAATGGGCCAGGGGAGCCAGACAGGATTGGGGCAAATTGTTGCCGAAGAATTGGATGTTGACTGGGAGCAAATGCGTATTGAGCTAGCGCCTGCCGAAGTTGCCTTTGCCAATGGGGCTGCGCTGGAGCCTTTTATTCGAGAGCAAGTGAGCCCACCGGGTTGGGCTGAAGGCATGTTCCAAAATGGCATACACCGCATCGCCGATTTAATGAGTCTGCAGATGACAGGGGGCTCCACAGCCATCCGAGGAACAGGTTGGTTGTCCATGCGAGCGGCAGCAGCCGCTGGACGGGCGATGTTAATGCAGGCCGCAGCAAACGAATGGTCTGTTGATGTTCAATCTCTTAGTACAGCCGGGGGAATTGTCGAACACCAAGACAGTGGTAGAAAAAAATCCTATGGCGATTTAGTTGCGGCTGCTTCTAAGCTTGATGCGCCAACTGAAGTCGATTTTAAAGACATCACCCAATATCGAATTATCGGACAAGCAATACCCCGCATTGATGTCGAGAGCAAAGTGAAAACACAAGCTATTTACGGCATAGACGCTGATGTGCCGGATATGAAATACGCAGCCGTGGCACCCATCGGTGCATTCGGTGTCGAAATAGATAGCATCGACAACGATGATGAGATTTTAAAGCGTAGGGGTGTTTCGGGTGTCTACTCGATAGATAAAGGCGTGGCCGTGGTCGCAGATAATCCTTGGCGGGCTGAGCAGGCTGTACGAGCACTAAAATATAGTGCCAAAGCGCACGACAATAAGGCGGTGAGCTCTGAGAGCTTAGAAGCAGATCAACGTGCTGCTTTGGCAGGGGAGCTCAGCACGCTGTTTGAAAAGGGAGATGTTGGACTGGCGATGGCCGATGCCGGCAATCAGGTGAATGCCGAGTATTTTGTGCCTTACTTGGCACATGCAACCATGGAACCCATGAATGCCACGGTGTGGCAGCAAGACGGAAAGATGCACGTGCAATGCGGCGTGCAAAACCCCCTAATGGCCAGAAAAAAGGCTGCAAAGGTTGCCAGCTTAGATCTCGATGATGTCGTGTTGCACCCCTGCACAATGGGTGGAGGTTTTGGCCGTCGTGTGGGTGTTGGTATAACCAACGACCCATTGGATTGGTTACAGCAAGCGGTCCAGCTGCACCAAGAGTCCGGTGAAGCGGTCAAAATGACTTGGTCGCGTGAAATGGATATGCGCACTGATGTCTACCGGCCGATGGTATTGGCGCAGTTTCGCGCGGGCTTGGAGAACGACGGCATGCCGCGGTTTTGGGATTCGCGCCATTACCTTGCAACACAAGATGTCGCTGCGCCTGCTCCCCCCTATAGGATTGAACATGTAAAAGTAAGACATGCTGGTGAGCCGCAAGTCGTACCTACTGGCTTTTGGCGCAGCGTCGATTTCTCGCAACACGGTTTTTTTGTCGAGAGCTTTATTGACGAGCTTGCACATGCTGCTTCCGAAGACCCTTTGACCTACAGGCTTAAGCTCTTGGGTGTAAATTCTTCGGAGGCTCGCGCCTTGCGAGCGGTCGCTGAAATGGCGGCTTGGCGCAGTGAGGCGGATGCACAAGGACGAGCAATGGGCGTTTCAGTGGTCCACAGCTTTGGTACCACCGTTGCCCAAGTCGCTGAAGTTTCTAGAGATGCTTCGGGTATGCCTAAAGTACACCGTGTCTGGGCTGCGGTGGATTGTGGGTTAGCGATCAATCCGCAGAGTATTCAAGCACAAGTAGCGGGAGGCATCCATTTCGGTCTGAGCGCTGCATTGTATGGCAAGTGTGATATTCAGGGCGGTGCCGTCGTTCAAAGTAACTACCACGACTATCGTATGGTCAAGTTGGCGGATGCACCTCGGGTGGAAGTAAAAGTTTTGGCCAGCGATGGTGAGATAGGTGGCATCGGTGAAGTTGGAGTACCGCCGATAGCACCTGCTGTGTGTAACGCCCTTGCCTTGTTGGGGGAGCGTCAACGACGTTTGCCAATTGTTGTCTAGCGCTGAATTGCTTTAAGCTACTTTTGGTGGCTGAGCTCTACTCAACTCTTGCAGTAGACCACCTAGTACACCTTGTGTGATGTGTGCAGATTTGGCGTAGTTTTCTGATCGTAAGAGCACTTGATGCAATTCGGGCAAATGGTAGAACGGAACACTCGGGTATAAGTGGTGCTCTAGGTGGTAGCCAATGTTGTGTGGGGCGAAAAAAAATCTCTCAAGCCCATTGGCCTTAAGTGTACGGGTAGATTTTAGCTCTCCTTCGTAGCTAAGTCCGCCAAAATGCTCCGCCACACTTCTGACATACTGAAACATAAAAAACGTGGAAAAGAAGGGCACTAGCCAATATAACAAATAGTTCGACCAGCCATCAGTCCAGGCCAATACCATTAATAAAGTCACGGCAAAAATAATGGAAGGTGCTCGTTGTCTGAGACTTGTCTTTTTGGGTTCTGCATGAGAGAAGCGCTTTACAAACCAAAGTGCATCAAAAATACCTCGAATAACAAAAAAATACGAAACCAGAGTGAACATAAACTCACTTTTGCTTTTGGGAAACGTAAAATCTTTGTGATCGATTTTAACCACCCAATCAGGATCATCCTCGGTGTTTAGGCTCTGGTGGTGCTGTAAATGGTTTTTTCTGTAGCGTCCAATGGATGAAAGTAGGGGGTACATGACTAGCACATTGGACAATAAATCATTCCAGCGCCTGTTTTTCAAGAACCGAAAATGAGCGGCGTCATGCATCAATACCGCCAGGGCGTGCATCCTTGCACCGATGATTGTTACAGCGATGATGTAGATAAAAATATTGAATTCAATCGAGCTCAGCGCTGCAGTCGTGCTGATGACAAACCAGTTGAATAACAGTGCAATAGCATGACGGTGAGGCTTCGTCACGCAGAGGCGTTTCAGTGTCTGCCTATCTACTCCAGCATCGGTGAACTCCGAGTTTTGATCAGACATTTTTTTCATAAGATGGCAACAGTTGACTCTAAAAACGTCGTCTAAGCGCTGCGCTTAAGCACGTTTTCTCCCTCTGTATAATTTTTTTCGAGCTCTATCGGCGGCAGTGAGAATATTTTTGTTGCCAGAGCTAGAGCCGTCTCTGGGTTGACAGCTTTGGAAAAAACCCATCCCTGCACATTGTCTATATTGGTGACCTTTCTAACCGCATTTAGCTGCTTTTCCGTTTCGATACCTTCCACAGTCACTGACATTTCAAGTCGCTTAGCAATATCGGAGATCCCATTTAACAGTAAAGCTGATCGATGGTTTTCTAAGATGTCTTTGACAAAACATCGGTCGATCTTCAGCTTGTTGAGGCTAACCTCTTGCAGGTAACTGAAATTCGAATATCCCGTGCCAAAGTCATCCAATGCAATTCGTACCCCAAGCTCTTGCAAGCGGTTCACTGCAGTGGCGACGAGCTGCTTGTTTTCTATGAACGTGCCTTCTGTTATTTCAACTTCTAGTCGATGAGGGTTTAGTTGTGCTGACCACAACAAACAGTCTATTTCGCGGATAAGTTCAGGATTATCGAAGTCTGTGGCTGAAAGGTTCACGGAGATACCGACTTCTTTAGGCCATTTGCAGCATTCGGCGATAGAGTCGCGCAGCACAATAGATGTGATTTTCCCCACGATGCCCATCTCTTCTGCAAGTGGTATGAAAATCGAAGGCGAGATTTCACCGTGCTCTGGGTGCTTCCAGCGCGACAATGCTTCAAAAGTACTCACACGGCCACTTGCAAGGTTGATAATGGGTTGGTAGGAGACCTTTATGTCGTCGTTCTCAATTGCAAGGGCGAGCTCATCTTTCAGTATCTGTCGCTCACGGTGATTGGCTTCCAGTATTTTGCTGTAGAAGGTCCAGCCGCCGCGTGATTTGGCCTTGCTCTCGTACAAAGCTAAATCAGCACGTGCAAACATCTCATCGATAGTGGCGTTAGAGTGACTTTCTACCACAAGACCAATGCTAGATTGTGGCTGTAAACTGACACTGGATAATTGAACCTTTTCTGAAAGTGCTTCATGGAGTCGACGGGGAAAGTCTTCGATTTTTTCTGGGTTCGACACTTCTGGAACAAGAATCACGAACTCATCACCACCAAAACGGCAAGAAATGGCGTAGTTATCGCACGTTTGTTTTATCGCATCGGCGACAGATATCAGTAACTCGTCTCCAACTGAGTGACCGTAGGTGTCGTTAATATTTTTAAAATCATCGAGATCAATGACGGCCAACATACATTTCACATCTTTGCGATTGCTCAATTGTTGCCCGAATAAATCGTGAAAGTGTTCGCGGTTACACAGTCCTGTCAACGAGTCGTGCGTCGCCATAAATGTGATACGTTCTGCGGATCGGATACGCTCGCTAACATCCTCTAAAAGAACCACGAGTTGTCCATCTCGATATGATGTGGTGGATTCTATAAAATCTCCACTTGTTAGCTCGGCAGTCACCTTGTGAGTACCAATTTCTAGATTAGAACTTAATGAGTTATACGATAGCTGCGCTTTAGCTGTCGGCGTCAGTTGATTTATTTTCAAAGCGCGTTCAAGTAGCTCGTCGTATCTTCCCCCCACCCAATTGCCAGAGTTCTCGATACCTAACAACAGCATTGCACGAGCATTGATTACTAATATTTTTTTATTTTTGTCTATGATGACAAACCCATGCTGCATAAAATTCGTGGCTGTGTCAAATTGCCGTAGCAAGGTTTTTATTTCTACTCGTCGGCGTATCACTTGAATCAGTGTATCGCGAGATTTGTCCGCTAGCTGCACAATACTCAAGAACATGGGTAGGCATAAAGTGGCCAGAACCCAGTATCTCCAATCCGACTGCAGTAGCAGAGCTGAGATGACAGGTGTTCCGATGGTGAGTAGTTGGTACCGCACAAGTCGTCGAGAACTGAAATTTCGGCTAGGGATAGTGACCAAGCTGCCGAGCACAAGACTAAAAGCAAGCAACTCATTAAAGTGATCGTGTGTATAAATCGTGTAGGCGCAGTAGGTGCCAAGTAGTAGCCCTTGAACAACACCGCTGATGACTGCCAGAGACTTCCAGTCAGAAAAAGGACGGGAATCTAAATTGGTTATGTATTCGTGCATTTGTTTAATGCGGTACACACCACTCAATACAAAGGCGGCAGCAAAACCAAGAAAGCCCATGTCCATACTTTGGGCAAAGCTGGCAAGCGTAGCGAATACGCAAGCGAGCACACCCATAGTCAACACCCGAGGGCTTACATAGAGAGCCTCAATCATTAGGGCTTTTTCTTCTTCGCTCAATTGTGCGAACTGCCGATCAAAATACAACTTCTTCCTATGACCCATGCGTGCCAGCTTTAACAGCGCTTGAATGGATTGGGAAAACAGAGACATTTTTCTAACCTGAGCTTTAATGTAAATTGCTGTTGCCAATACGCTATCCATGTCGTTCGATCGGGCATTCTCCATTTGGAATTGCCGCTATCTCGTGAGTTAAGTCCCTGTCTCTGAGACTCTGCTGCAACGCGTCGTAGTATGTTCTGCCTCCGCAACGCAATTGTCGTTCCTCTGACTAAACGTGGAGTAGATACTCCGCTGTACAGTTGCGATCGAATGATGAAAGCTCTTTGAATACAGGCACTTATGGAGTGTTACCAAAATTCAATAATGAGACGTCATGAAAAGCGTTTGTTCGTTCCCAGAAGCCTTTCGCCCATTGAATTATTGCTTAATTCGCAGGGGCGGCAATTTCGTATCTCAAATATAAAAAAGGCGGCTAGGTGTGTGACTGCTCTAAACTGGTTCCCAATCAAACGAGTAGAATAATTTTGAAATAGTAGTGTTTAAAAAATGCATCTAATTGCTAGCGAGGAGGGGGAGAGCGGGATAGTTATGAATAACCATTGAGAAAGAAATATTTTTTTTGGAAGAAAGTGTTGCCTGGGTTAGTGCTAGCACCGTTTGGTATTGGAAATCATTTTTGGTGATTTAAAGAACTTCGTCTCGAATATTGAGACTAATTACAGTTACGGACGCCGTTAGTCTCTTTTCTCGAACACATAGTTCAATCAGTCCAATAAAAAACCCCAATAGTTTTAATCTTTGGGTTTCAGTTTAAGCAATAAATGATCGATTTGGATTCTGCCAGATTACTATTTTCATCGCATTGCAGTTAGGGTGTAGATAAATCAAGAACTGCTACATATACTGATTTGTAGTGAGCACATGATGTGCATTTTTCACCGCATAAATAGAATAGTTAAGTGCAAGGAGGCACTTGAGATGTCTAGTAACAAAACACCTGTCGTTCAAAGATATGATGACCCTCGTTTATTTGGTATTAGTGTCGAAGAAAAAGGTCAGTTCCTTTCTGGTAAGTATTACAACCCTGTTAAAAACCCTTCTATGTGGAAGCGTTACTTAGATGCTGCTGAACAGAGTTACGCAAAGCATGGTGTTGCAAATGCTGTGCGGCGTAGTGAGCTCGAAATATCTCCATGTCCTTCCTTTTGGTTGATCCAAGATTGCCGAAATAATGAGGTGCTAGGTGGGCTGCGCAATCACGGTCCGTATCCTACGCTCGATTCAGTCTGGTCATTGCATGAAATGAAGACTCATTCACGGTTCGCAGAGCTTCAGGCTTTTGTGGGGCCTTTGTTAGGCAATAAAGTGATGGAAAACAAAGGTGTGTTTGTTCATCCCGATGTGGACCGGGGTCGGACCAAGCATGTGATTGACATGATACTCCGCCTTCAGATTATTAGTATCGACCTCATTGGAGCCGCCGCAATGGTAGGTACGTCGGCTCAGCACACGATGGGAATGTGGGCTCGCAGTGGCTGCGAAGTTGTCTGCCCTGATATTAGCGTGCCATATCCTAACCCCAGCTATAAAACTGTTCTGGTGGCCCATATTACGGCTAATAGAAAGAAATTGATGGATGCTCAGTTGTTGCGGACGGTAGAGAATGACTTGTTGAATATACAAGAGAGTTTGTCAGTGCCGGAGGCCGTGTGATGAGCGATAAAGCTGATTGCCCATGGAAACCTGTACTGCTTCTTGATACAGAACTAAAGGCTGCGCACGGAGATATAGTTCAAATAGCAGGTGAAAAAAATATTGAAGTAATCGATCAGCTCTGCCACCAGCAAGAGGAACTGAACGAACTCATTCATGATTGTGCGGATGAGCTTAAAACTGAGAAACCCATGTGGGTGTATTATCCATGGCGGCGTACTGTTGTACGAGTGTTAGGGAGAAAAGCCTATAGCCGTCTGCGTAGTGATCGCAATCGAAACAAAATTACAGCGGCGGAACAACAAGTACTTTTTAATAAAACTATTGCCGTCATCGGACTGAGTGTTGGGCATTCTGTTGCTTATGCATTGGCGCAAGAAGGACTGTGTGGCCGATTGATTTTAGTGGATCACGATGAGCTTTCGCTTTCGAACCTCAATCGCATCCCCGGTGATTTAAGCGATATCACTTTGCCGAAAACGGTAGCATTGGCCCGCAGAATTGCTGAACTCGATCCTTACATCACGCTTGAGATTGAGCAGAAAGGTCTGACAGCTGAAAACGTCGACGCGCTGGTTGAGACTGCCGATTTGATCGTGGATGAATGTGACTCCATCGATATAAAGTTTGAGTTAAGGTTTGCTGCCCGTCGGTCACGCGTGCCTGTCATCATGCAGACCAGTGATGGAGGAGTGCTTGATGTCGAGCGTTTTGATCTCGAGCCAGATCGTGCCGTTTTCCATGGTTTGACACCTGTCACTGATAGCGCTGCGCTTTCTGGGCTGAGCAACGCTGAGAAAGTACCGCACGTAATGGCAATATTGGAGGCCGATAAAATTTCGGCACGCCTTGCTGCTTCACTAATTGAAATCGATGAACAAGTCAGCACCTGGCCCCAGTTGGCCAGTGATGTCAGTTTTGGTGCAGGCATGGCTGGGGCTGCCGTAAGGCGTTGGGGTCTGGGCCAAAGATTGCCTTCAGGCCGGTTGCGTTTGGACATGGACGTTTTACTCAGCGATCTTTCGACGCCAACGATTGCTGATGTCGCGTCTGTGAAAAACAGCGTAGTACCGTCTCCTAGGACCTTTAGTGATCGCGTTTTACTGGCGGCTTCTCGTGCGCCCTCCGGTGGAAATGCGCAACCGTGGCATTTTTACGCAGACGAAAATAGTATGGAAATATTTTTGGATCCCAGTCGTAGCACGGCGATGGATGTTAGTTTTAGGGGCTCTTTGTTAGCACTGGGTGCTGCTACTTTTAACGCGCAGGTTGTGGCATCTGCAGAACAAAAAGTGGCAGAGCTAAGCCTGTGCGGTGAGCGAATGACCGTGGCCCAACGCAACGGGACCGAGGCTGTCGCAAAGCTACGCTTCAACGCTAGAACGTGTGAAGAATTATCCTTGCTCGCCACAATGGTTGATAAGCGTGCATGTGCCAGACGACAGGGTAAATCGGCTCCAATAAATTCCGCTTGGGTAGCGAATACCAAAAAGCATGCAAAGCAGGCGGGTGTTGAGGCGATATTCTTGCGCGGAAGCACACTGGCTGCAGCGGCCGATATCTGGGCTGAGGCTGATCGAATTCGCTTTTTAACACCCAACCTTCACCGTGAGATGTTTGAGGAACTAAATTTTCCTGGTGACTCCATGAGCACAGGAATAGATGTCGCTACATTAGAACTGAGTAACAAAGATGCAGCGGCTCTTAACGTTGTTAAACGCAGCGATACCATGCGGGAGTTAGCGTCTTGGGGCGGAGGAAAAAAACTTGGTGATGCGAGTAGAAAGGCTATGTTGGATGCAGATGCTTTTTTAGTGCTGACCGTTTCAAGCAATCGCGATTGTGACTACATCACCGGCGGATGCACGTTACAGCGGATTTGGTTAGAGGCAACACGCGATGGCGTGGGCCTTCATCCTTTGAGTCCGCTATTTTTGTATGCCACGTCTCCAAGCGATTTGGTCGGAAGAGTTGCTCCGGCAAATGCAAAAAAAATGTGGGACCTTAGAGTGGCGTTTGCACAGTTGTGTGGTTTTAAGTCTGAACAGCCAATTGCCTTAACATTACGAGCAACATCATTGGTAGAGGCGAGTGTGGCAAGTCAACGCGAAACAATCAAAGCTCGCACAAGATTGAGAGACAAAAATAAAAAGGTGGCGATAAGCTAGGAAACGTTGTCTGGCCACATCGTCAATTCTTAGGATGCTTTCAAAAATACACCTGCTTTCATTGTGTCAGGGATATCAGCCCCTAGTAAACTTAAAACAGTTGGGGCCAATTGCAGTTGGCCCAGAGGCAACTCCGGATTGCTTGCTGTCGCTGGGCCAAAATAATACAGCGGTGCATCTCGCATTAAATCTGTACTGCCACCGTGGTGTCCTCGATCTGTCTGGCCATGGTCAGCTGTAACAATAATCTGGTAGCCCATCTGGCGCCATCGTTTTATGTAGGGCGCCAACTGTTCGTCCATAACAAAGCAAGCGTGGTCCATTGCAGAGCAGTCGTGGCCAAAGCGATGACCCATTGAATCAAGTGTGCAGGTGTGCAACATGCCGTAATCTAGATCAAAACGTTGGCAAAGGTTAGTTAGACTAGCGAACAAGTCGTCGTCAGCAGGTGTCATTTGATTGGCTGCACCGTAGCCCGTCATCGTATGAAAACGGCCGTGATGAATGGGGCCGTCTTGCTCGTCGTATTCAATATCGCGAACGGGCTCAAACGGTGAACGCTGAAAAAACTCGCTCCAGAACGAATGAGCAACAGCGCCATTAGTGCCACCCGCAGCTGCGACAGCTAAAAAGATATCGGGTTGCGATAGCTTAGAAACGACGTTATTTCCCGTGCAACCGTGAACTTGCGGGCTCACCCCCGTGTGAATTGACGCGTAACAACTGGCCGATGTCGACGGCATAACTGCACGCATCGGCCATACCTGCGCTTCGCCACTTTCTACCCAGCCCTCCAAATTGCCCATTAATGTTCGAGAGACCCGCCAAGGCAAACCGTCTAGAATGATAAGCAATAATTTAGATTTCACTTTAGTTTCCTCCGCTGGCCATTCGTCGGCTCTTGGTGACTTCTTCTAACCAACCCAGTCGCATCTGAGGCACTGATGACAACAACAGATCTGTGTAGTCATCAAAAGGTGGAGCAAGTACTTCGCTTTTAGGCCCGTAACGTACTAGCTCACCTTGGAACATCACCGCTATGCTATCGGCTATTGCTTTAACTGTAGCAAGATCATGTGTGATGAACATGTAGGAGACACCTTCACGGGCTTGTAAATCTAGCAGCAGCTTTAAAATGCCATCTGCCACTAGCGGGTCCAGCGCACTGGTGACCTCATCACAAATAATAAGTTTTGGTTTAGCTGCTAGTGCTCTCGCGATACAAACCCGTTGTTTTTGCCCGCCCGACAGCTCTGCAGGGTAGCGATCGGCAAAGCCATCGCCCATTTCTATTTCTTCAAGCAGCTCGTTGATTCGTTGATCTAGCGCCTCGCCCTTGAGATCAAAATAGAATTGCAGGGGTCGACCAATGATGGTTCTAACTGTTTGTCGCGGGTTCATCGCCACGTCAGCCATTTGGTAGATCATCTGCACTTCACGCAGATCATCGCGGCTGCGCTGTGCCAGCGCATTTGACAACGTTCTACCGTCAAATTCGATGGTGCCTTTGCGCGGTGGTAACAGCCCTGTGATTGCGCGTGCGAGTGTCGATTTACCTGAACCGGATTCGCCCACAACCGCCAGTGTCTGGCCAGGGTGAATCTCAACGCTGATGTCCTTAAGCACATCAATAGTACCGCCATAGGCCGCCGTGACATTTTTTACTTTCATCACTGGCTGAGTGCTGGGCTTCTTTTCTTCGTGTTCAATTGAGCGCACGGAGACCAGTGCCTGAGTGTATTCCTCGCGAGGCGACTCGATAATTTGCTTGGCTGTACCGTGTTCGACCAACTCTCCGTGGCGTAGCACCATGATCTCATCGGAAACCTGCGCGACTACCGCTAGGTCGTGCGTGATGTACATTGCCGCCACACCTGTGTCGCGAATAGCGTCTTTTATCGCCGCCAATACATCGATCTGCGTTGTCACATCCAAAGCAGTGGTCGGTTCATCAAAAACAATCAAATCAGGCTCAGGGCACAATGCCATTGCTGTCATCACACGCTGAAGTTGCCCGCCCGACACTTGGTGCGGATAGCGGTCACCGATTTTGTCGGGATTCGGTAGGCCCAGCTTTTCGAATAATCTAATGGCGCGGTTTTCTGCGGTAGCGCGGTTGCAAACACCGTGCAGCAATGATGCTTCAACCACTTGATCCATCAGTGTATGTGCTGGATTAAAAGCCGCTGCAGCTGATTGCGCGACGTAACAAACCTTGCGACCACGAACATTTCGCAGCGCTGCTTTGCCAACAGCTAGTAGATTCTGGCCGTCCAGCCAGACCTCTCCAGCGGGTAGACGAACCCCGCCGCGTCCGTAGGCCATACCCGCGAGCGCAGCAGTGGATTTGCCTGCACCTGACTCCCCAATAATGCCCAGCACTTGGCCGCGTTTGAGCGACCAGCTGAGGTCTTTGACGATCACCAAGGTCTGTGGTTTTTCGCCGGGAGGATATACTGTTGCCTCGATACGAAGGTTACATACTTCTAATAAGGTCTCGTCAGCCATCAGCCTCTGCCTCCCTTGAGATCAGTGGTTCGATTCAGAATCCAATCTGCCACCAGGTTGACCGAAATGGCTAAAACCGCGATTGCTGCAGCAGGGATAAGCGCAGCGGGAATGCCAAAGATTATGCCGTCTTTGTTTTCTTTAACCATGCCGCCCCAATCTGCTTCAGGCGGTTGTACACCCAGACCTAAGAATGAGAGAGCGGAGAGAAACAACACGGCGAATATGAACCGTAGACCCAATTCTGCGACAAGCGGGGAGAGCGCGTTAGGTAAGATCTCTCGGAAAATTATCCAGATTCGACCTTCACCGCGTAAGCGTGCCGCTTCTACGAAGTCCATCACATTGATGTCTACAGCTACCGCTCTCGAAAGGCGATAAACCCGCGTTGAATCTAATACGCCCATCACTAAAATCAATGTTGTTATGGTGGTAGGCAAGACAGAAAGTACGACTAACGCAAAAATAAGTGTTGGTATGGCCATCAGTAGATCAATACCTCGAGACATGACCTGATCAACCCAGCCACCAAATACAGCCGCTGTAAAACCAAGAGTCGCCCCCAGCGTAAACGACAGTGCTGTCGCAAGTGCCGCAATGGTCAGTGTCGTGCGAGCGCCAAAAATCATCCGCGATAATAAGTCACGACCAAGATTGTCTGTACCGAGCAAAAATTTAGCCGAGCTCGGCTCCCATGTACCACCAACAATTTCAGCCATCGGGTAGGGTGCAATCCACGGCGCAAAAACAGCCATGAAAACAAACGTGCTAGTGGCAATAATACCAATGAGAGCACTAAGTGGAATTCGTTTAAACATCGTTCAGCGCTCCTTATTTTGGGTGACGTAAGCGTGGGTTACTGAGCAAGGCGACAATGTCGGCCACCATGTTGAGCAAAATATACACACCGGCAAACACCAATCCACAGGCTTGCACAACGGGCACATCGCGTTTGGCTACGTGATCTACCAAGTATTGCCCCATGCCGGGGTAGACAAATATGACTTCTACCACCACAACGCCCACGACCAAAAAAGCCAAATTGAGCATTACTACGTTGACGATCGGTGCGATGACGTTCGGAAAGGCATGCTTGCGAATGACCTCAAAAGCCGATAGACCTTTGAGTTCGGCTGTTTCCACATAGGCCGATTGCATCACATTGAGAATGGCGGCGCGTGTCATGCGCATCATGTGGGCTAATACAACCATGGTGAGAGTGATTGCCGGCAATGCGATGGCTTTCAGTCGATCGGCAAAGGCCATACCCTCGTAGACGGTTGATACGCTCGGCAGCCATTGGGTTTTAACCGCTATAAAATAAATAAGCAGGTAACCAATAAAAAACTCAGGCAGTGAAATCGAGGTAAGCGTAATGCCAGAGATAAGCTTGTCTGGCCATCTGCCGCGGTATCGCACCGCCAAAAGGCCTAACAAAATAGCCAATGGCACAGACATCAATGCCGCCCAAAAAGCCAGAAATAAAGTGTTACCCAGACGTTTACCCAGCGATGCCGATATATCTTTGCCGTTGGACAAGGCTGTACCCAGGTCGCCTTGCAATAAACCGCCCAGCCAACTGAAGTAACGTTTCCAGGCGGGTTGGTCAAGACCGAGATCGCTGCGTAAATTGGCAAGCGCTTCAGGAGTGGCCGACTGGCCCAGAATAGAGGCTGCTACGTCGCCTGGCAGTATCTGCGTGCCGGCAAAAATTAAAACCGAGACTGCCAAAAGCAAACCCAGGCCCATGAGCAGGCGTTGAATGATGAGTGTCCACAGACCAGAACCCATTACAGTGCTCCGCAATTTATCTAAGGTGCTGCAACGCGGAAAAAAATAGCCGAGCTGCTAAAAGGAAGAGTGTGTTACCCGCTGAAAGCCAGCGGGTAACGTTAGAACCAGATGAACTCAGTGACCTTCAAAGGGTGAAGGACTGAGGTGGTTCAGTTTGAATTGATGATTTACGCTTTTACCCAGCACTTGGACAGGGCGTAAGAGTTCATCAGAGCACCGTTGGGGTCACTGACGTAGCCGCCAACTGCGCTGTTCGTCGCATCAACAAACTCGTTAAACATCGGGCAGATAAGGCCACCTTCATCACGCACCATTAAGCCTGCTTCTTTGTAAATCTCTTTGCGCTTAGCGTCGTCCAGCTCAGTTCGAGCAGATTCAATCAAAGCGTCGAAATCTTCGCGCAGGAAGCGGGTGTCATTCCAATCAGCCGACGACAAATACGCCGTGGTGTACATTTGGTCTTGAACCGGGCGTCCACCCCAATAGGAAGCACAGAAGGGTTGTTTGTTCCAGACTTCTGACCAGTAACCGTCGTTTGGCTCGCGTTTGATCTCTAGATCAATGCCGCATTTTTTGGCTGATGCTTGGAACAACTGGGCCGCATCGACGGCACCGGGGAAAGCACCGTCTGCCACGCGCAATACGACAGGTCCTGTGTGTCCTGACTTCTTGAAGTGCTCAGCTGCTTTGACTGGATCGTAGGTGCGCTGCTCGATCTCATCTGAGAAGAGCGGGTAAGAAGCATTGATAGGCATGTCATTACCAACGCTGCCCAAGCCTTTAAGGATTTTTTCAACCATCTCTTCGCGGTCGATGGCGTACTTGAGTGCCAAGCGCAAATCGTTGTTGTCGAAAGGTGCTGTGTCGCAGTGCATGATAAACACGTAGTGGCCACGACCGGCAACGTTTTGAACTTGGACATTAGGCAGGCGCTTGACGAGATCAATAACCTTGGGCTCAACCCTTGAGATCATGTGAACTTGTCCGCTTTGCAGCGCAGCGAGGCGAGCGGTTCCGTCGTTGATAACAACTATTTCAATGGTGTCGGCATAGCCACGATTAGCCCCGTCCCAGTCGCCGTCGAAACGTTCCCAAACGTGACGCACGCCAGGTTCATCAGAGACCAACTTGTAAGGACCTGTGCCGATACCTGCTGCAGGATTGTCTAGACCGCCGTTCGGTTGAATAACCAAGTGATAGTCTGACAGCAAGAAAGGTAAATCAGCGTTTGCCTCATTCATGGTGAATACGACGCTTTCGCCATCGGCAGTGACGGACTCAATACCTTTCATGATGCCAAGTGCACCAGATTTACTGTCTTCGCCTGAATGACGCTGCATAGTGGCGACGACATCGTCGGCCGTCATTGTGCTGCCGTCATGGAACTTAACGCCTTGACGAATTTTGGCGGTCCAAACTTTAGCGGTTTCGTCTGAGCTCATCTCAGTGGCCAAACGGTACTGTATCTCTCCCGTTGCTGATACCTCAAACAAGGTGTCACCAAACGCGCGACTGTTCAGCTGAGGGACCAAAGAAGCAGTAAGGGCTGGGTCTAATGTGTTGGTGGACTCACCACCATCTGCAGCGACCTTGAGCGTTCCACCACGGACTGGCTCGTCGGCAGCGTGTGCTGTTTGCGACAAAATTGCTGTAGCGAATGGCGCGGCAACACCAAGAGCGGCGGCGCGGCCGAGAAAGTCTCTGCGGCTCAATTTACCGGCTGCAACCAGACGACCCAATGAATGTAGTTCTTTCGACATGCTTTTCCCCTGTACAGAAGTAGCGAAACGCGGCGGAGGTGATGAGACCTCATCTTCCTCGTTTCGAAAAAAATAATAGCGAGGCTTAAAAAGCCCTGACAGTTATATATGAACCAATCAATGCTCTTTAGGCATTTAAATTTGGTCTTCACTCTTAGTTATCTTCCCTAGCTTACTCTGAAATGTTCAGCAATGCTCACGAGTAGTAGTATAGTACGTACTCAGGTTGTTTGATCTAAAGTTAAGGTCGTATTCTGACAATTTGATTCCCGAATCGACAGAGCGCAAGCGAAAGCCACTGCATTAGCAAGCACTATAGTAACAAACGCGGTGTTGTAGTTCGATGCACTATACGCAATGGTTGAGCTGACTGATGGCTCGGCAGCGCTATCTAACAGAGTGCCGATCAAAGGCTGCAAGACGGCTCCACTGCCAACCACAAACATATTGACCAACCCAAGAGTTGTACCCGCTACAGCAGGTGGGTTGAGTTCACGCAGGGCGGCGAAGGTGGTGGGGATGGCTGCAGCTGCTAAGCCAGAAGCAAAAAATAAAAGAGCGAGTTCAGCCTTGGTCCAATGTTCGACATAGATAGTCAACAAAGTGCATATCAAGCCTGTGAAAGCACCGAAAATTAACACCGGTTTGCGACGGGCGATATGATCGGACCACCAACCCAACAGCGGTGCGCCTACTGCGTTGCCAACAAAGTTTAGCGAGGCTAGCGACGCCGCTGTTGCGGTGGTGAAGCCATAGGTTTGCTCTAGCCAAGGCACAGCCCACAGACCTGAAAATGCAAGCATGGGTGCTGCCAGACCAAATCCAAGACCCGCACCGTACCAGTTCTGGCGCTTCGCAAAAACCTTGCGCAAATCGCCACGCACAGACGGACGGGGCTCATCGACAGATGGTTTGATCTGCTGATGACCAGCGGGCAAAAAACACCACAACAGCACGGCTAGAACAGCGGCAAATGCAGCGAGCCCCCAGAGCGTACCGCGCCAACCAAATTGCTCAACTAATAAACGCAGTGGTGCTTGGCCAAGCACCGCTCCCAGCATACCCGCCGACTGCAAGACACCGCCCATCAACGCAAATCGCCCGGGCGCAAAGTAGCGAGCTACAATGGCCAAAGTGCCCACAAAGCCAAAGGCCACAGCAGCACCAATCAGCGCGCGGGCAAACACGGCGCCGTACAAGCTCTCGCTGCTCGCCATCCAAGCACTTGCTATCACACAAACCAGCATGGCGAGGCTCAGCAGTCGCCTGGGGCCGTAGCGATCAATCAACATGCCAACGGGAATTTGCATACTGGCATAGGCATAAAAGTATGCACCAGACAACAATCCCAATGCCGCGCCGCCGACCGCCAAATCGGACACGAGCTCATCGATAATCACGCTCGGCATCACGCGTTGTACAAAGGCGTAACAAAAGCAGGCTAGACCCAGAGCAAAAGCGAGCAGGGCACGGCGACGAGAAACGGAGTGCGTCATGTTGGAAATCAAAAGTAGCGGTGATAGATCAGTTTAACATTCACAAGGCGTTGCAGGGATTTTGGAGCATCAGTGATGCGTTATAAAAAACCTGTGTATGCTAATTGTCGCTTCTGACTACTAGAGTATGTTGTCTATGAACAGCAAAGATCTCAGCACTTTTCTATGGGTGGCTGAATTGGGTGGGATTCGCCGTGCAGCCGAACACTTACATTTGTCGCAGCCAGCCGTATCAGCACGTATAGCAAAGCTGGAACAAACGCTAGAATGTTCGCTATTCGAACGTTCTGCCAGCGGAATGAGCTGTACTCGGGCAGGTGAGAGATTGTTAGTGTATGCGAGACAATCGCACGAATTGCAGCAGCGCATAGAGCTCGATTTAAAAGGTTCAGCGGCTTTTGAGAGCGAGCTCCGCATAGGCGTTTCGGAGACTATTGTGCAAGCATGGCTACCGGAACTATTGGAAGCAATAAATAGTGCATATCCTCAAGTCAATGTGTCAGTGACTGTGGATATTTCGGCAAACTTGCGTGAACAGCTATTGGCTCGCAGTCTTGATTTAGCCGTGTTGATGGGACCTGTTTCAGATTTCAGTGTCGACAATAAAACATTGCCACCGTTTGAACTCTATTGGTATCGCAGTGCCAAAGTATCGCCGCAGGAATTTGACCTAGCTGAGTTTTATCATCAGCCCATTATTAGTTATGCCATCCATACTCGGCCTTACCGGGAATTATCTGCAGGCCTGCTAAAACACTATGGACCATCTGTGCGGATATTCCCGTCATCCTCACTTTTTGCCTGTTTGAAAATGATCGCTGCTGGTTTGGGTGTTGGCGCGATGCCACGCTTGCTAGCTGATCCAGCCTGTGAAAGAGGTGAGTTATTGCGGTTTGATCCTGGCTGGGCTCCGCCCGCGCTTAATTTCACTGTCTCGACGGTTGCCACGCCGCGCAATGTCTTAGCCGAGCAAGTGGCGGCGCTGGCACAAGAGGTTTCAAAACAAGTGATGTGATAAATAATTTGGATCACTTCTGATCAAAATATACAAATAGTGATTATCATGCACTTTGAGCACAATAGCTGTCACGGAACGACTCAGAGTGCACAGCATGTCAGCGACCAAACCGGCTTCTCTTGGCTTCATCGAAGCACAACAACTCGATAGCAGATCACTACGTCAAGCTATCCGCGCTTGCCAGTACACAGGCCACACGGCGGGCCTTGCGCCGGGCATGCTGCAGGCTAACGTGGTTATTCTGCCAGAAGATGAAGCGCTGGACTTTATGCGTTTTTGTCAGCGTAATCCTCAAGCCTGTCCCTTAGTGGGTGTAAGCGATACCGGTCGCGTAGGTATTGACACCTTGGCGCAAAATCTAGATCTGCGCAGCGACGTGCCGGGTTACAACGTCTATCGCCACGGTGAGCTAGTTGCTCAGCACAAAGATATCAGCGCACTCTGGCGCGAGGACTTGGTAACTTTCGCTCTAGGCTGTTCTTTTACTTTTGAGCAGGCCCTAATGCGAGCAGGTGTTGATCTTTATCACGTCAAGCACAACACGACCGTGCCCATGTTTAGAACTGAACTCGCCTGTCGCGAGGCAGGCAAGTACGGCGGCAATATGGTGGTATCGATGCGTGGAATCGATGCAGAGGCATTGGACACGGTGCGCAATATTTGTGAAAAATATCCACATGCACACGGCGCGCCTGTGCACTGGGGTTCTCCTGAAGCAATTGGCATCCACGATTTAAACAATCCCGATTGGGGTGATGCCATCGTGCTCGAGCCTGGGCAAATACCTGTTTTTTGGGCCTGTGGTGTCACGTCGCAAAATGCGCTCGATCGCGCGCGTCCGTCACTGTGCATCAGTCATACCCCCGGTCACATGCTAGTCACCGATGTGCCAGAAGATCGACTCCCTCCTTTTCTAGAACAATCGTAAACACAACGCTCCAAACGACTACACACCATAGAGGATTCAACATGAAGAAAATCTTAGTCACGGCCTTGTCCCTTTCAATGACACTTTTATTAGCCCCCGTTAGCGCTACTGCAGTTACCACCATAAAAGCAGTAGGGACGTGGGGGAATCTTACGAACTACACGAAGCATGAAGGGCCGTTCTGGAATGAGCGTATTGCCGAGGCATCCGATGGGCAGATCATTGGAGATATCAAACCTCAGACCGAACTTGGACTCAAGGGTTTTGAAATTATGCGACTGGTGAAAAACGGTGTATTTGATTTTGCCTTTGGATTGCCGGGATATGTAGCTGCTGATAACCCCATCTTTGAAGGCGTCGATTTGTCTTCATTGACGCAGGATATAGACACGCAGCGCGAAGTCAGTGATGCTTTTTTCCCTGCACTAGAGCAGGCATTTGAAGAAACGTATAATGCCAAGTTGATGCAGCTGTATCCCTTTCCTAGTCAGACTCTGTGGTGCAATGCTGAGATAAGCGGCATCGGCGACCTCAAAGACAAAAAGGTTCGTGTCTATACCACATCGTTGGGTGATTTTGTCGAAGGTGTTGGCGGCGTATCTGTGACAGTGCCATTTGCTGAAGTTATTCCAGCACTTGAAAAAGGTGTGGTTGATTGCGCTATTACCGGCACCATGTCAGCTTACAAAGCTAAGTGGTACCAAGTAGCAACGCACGCTTATACGCTTCGCGTCGGTTGGGGTATCGCATTTGGAGCGATCAATCTTGATAAGTGGAACAAGATGCCTGCCGATCAACAAGCCTTGTTGCAAAGTGAGATCGACGCTTTGACTGATCGTATGTGGGCTGAGACTGCACTTGAAGACGAAGTGGCGATCAGCTGTATTACAGGTCAGGCATGTGATATTGGTGAAAAAGGATCAATGGTTCTCGTTGAGCCAAGCGCCGAAGATTTAGTAGCGCGTGATCGTGTCGCCAATGAAGTGGTTATTCCCCGCTGGGCAGCGCGTTGTGGAGCAGACTGCGCCGCCACTTGGAACGGCTCGGTTGGTAAAATTCTAGGCGTACAGGCAAAAGCTGAGTAAGCCCTCTGTCAGTTCCCGTGCTCGTTCTGAGCACGGGAGTTATCTGAATCCATCCCTTGGAGAATCAAATGCTTGATTCCTTGTTGAATCTTACGCGGCAGCTCAGCCGCGTTTTGGTGTGGGTAGCTGGCGCTCTGCTGTTGGCATCAGCGTTATTAGTGTGTGCTGAAGTGATAGGGCGAACACTGTTCAATTACAGTATTGGCGGGGTGGATGAGCTGAGCGGATACGCTTTTGGTATTGCCTTGTCGCTGGGACTAAGCCAGGTATTGTTGGATAGAGCGCATATCCGCGTGGATGCCATGTACGCGCATTTGCCACGGCCGTTTAGATTTGTCACAGATGTTTTTGGCATGTTGGTGCTTGCCTGTTTTGCTGGTGCACTCGTCTATATGGGCTGGAGTATGGTCGCCGACACACTGGAGTACGGCTCGCGTTCTATCACGCCTCGGCGCACACCACTGGCTTGGGTACAATTGCCTTGGCTTTTTGGTTGGGCCTATTTTCTTTTTACTGCACTGTTGTTGCTCGCCTGCGCCATTGATCGCGCGCTGAAACGACAGTGGAACGAAGTCTCTCTGCTAATCGGTGCCAAAAATACCGATGAGCAAATTGCCGATGAAAAGGTGTAGATCATGTTGTTGACTACACTGCTTGTATTATTGGCGCTACTTGCCGTCGCTGTTCCGGTGGCTGCTGCACTCGGTGGTTTGGCTTTCGTTTTAGAGGTTGTGCAGGGCGGCATGCCGTTGCACCGAGCGTTGGCTGATATGGCTTGGCAGACGAGTATCGATTTCTTGTTGGTGGCGATTCCGATGTTTGTGTTGATGGGGGAGTTGTTGTTGCGTGCTGGCATAACGGAGCGCATGTACAACGCGATGGCGCACTGGTTGGGTTGGTTGCCTGGTGGTTTGATGCACGCCAACATTGGCAGCAGTGCTTTATTTGCAGCCACCTCGGGGTCGTCGGTTGCAACTGCGGCCACGATTGGCACGGTGTCGTTGCCACAGATCAAAAAGCGAGGGTATAACGAGCAGCTTTTTTTGGGCACTGTTGCTGCTGGCGGTACATTGGGAATACTCATTCCACCGTCGATTAACTTGATTTTGTACGGCTTATTAACAGATACCTCTGTACCGGAGCTCTATCTTGCGGGCTTTGTACCGGGTTTAGTCTTGGCTCTGATTTTTATGCTGACCGTCATTGTGCTGTGCAAGCTCAAGCCGGAATGGGGGGGCGAGCGTCTGCGAAGCAGTTTCTCTGAAAAACTGGCTGTGCTGCCTCAGCTGATACCGCCATTGGGTATGTTTTTGGTGGTGGTCGGTTCTATTTATGCAGGCTTAGCAACGCCCACCGAAGCGGCTTCGCTCGGTGTTGTCGCGGCATTGTTGTTAGCTGTGTGGAATAGAGCGCTGAATTTTCAAATGTTGCGCGCAGCGATCGAAGGAACTGTACGGACCACTTCTATGATCATGTTGATAATCATCGCCGCGGTGTTTTTGAACTTCGTTCTGTCCATGATTGGGTTGACCAGCGAGATCACGACACTGATTGAAAAATCTGGTATGTCGCCACTGCAAACCTTGCTAGCAATTATTGCTCTTCTGGTGGTACTAGGCTGTTTTATGGAAACTTTGTCGATGCTTTTGACCATGGCACCTCTGGTGACACCTATCGTGGTGGCGCTGGGTTATGATCCGGTCTGGTTCGGCATCTTGTTAATGGTATTGTTGGAGACTGCGCTGATCACACCGCCTATTGGGATAAACCTCTACGTGGTGCAGGGAATACGTGAGCGTGGGGCCATGAGCGATGTGATGCTTGGCGCAGCGCCTTTCGTGGTCGCGTTGTTTTTGATGGTGTTGCTGCTGATTGTTTTTCCTCAGCTGGCGCTCTGGATGCCGAGCTTTGTAGGCTATTAGAGCAAGTTGATTTATGCGGTGGCTGATGTAGACCAGAGGCACGGAATCAGTAGAACGTATTGAGCGGGGGTGTCTGCAAACGCCTCGTTGTAGTGGTTACTCACCACTCAATTTTTTTCTTTTTTAAGGGTCGAAAGATATGTGGCAGTTTTGGGTTGATCGCGGTGGCACCTTTACCGATATCGTGGGTCGTGCGCCGGACGGCGAATTACACAGCCACAAACTGTTGTCTGAAAACCCTGAACGTTATAAAGATGCTGCGGTGCAGGGCATTCGGGAGTTGCTCGGTCTGACTGAAGGTGAGGCGATACCTCCTGGCACCATTGAAGCGGTGAAGATGGGCACAACCGTGGCCACCAACGCACTTCTCGAGCGCAAAGGTGAGCGAACCTTGTTACTCATCACCAAGGGTTTTGGTGATCTCCTGCGCATCGGTTATCAGGCGCGACCCAAATTGTTCGACCTCAACATTGAATTGCCTGAGCTACTTTACGAAAACGCGGTTGAGATCGAAGAGCGGCTCGACGCCAACGGTAAAGTGCTACAAGCCCTAGATACTGATGCAGCTCTTGAAGCTTTAGAGTTGGCGCGTCTGGATGGCTTTGACAGTGTTGCGATCGCGCTTCTGCACAGTTACAAAAACCCTGAACACGAAAAAATGCTCGCTGAATTGGCGTCTGGTGCAGGTTTTTCGCAAGTGTCGGTATCCCACATTTGCTCACCGCTGATGAAGTTGGTCAGCCGAGGCGATACCACCGTAGTGGATGCCTATCTATCGCCGATACTGCGCCGCTATGTGGAGCAGGTGCGTGACGCTTTAGGCGGCAACGTGAGCGATCAAAGTGCAAAGCAAGCACTTGGTTGTGAGCGGCTGATGTTTATGCAGTCCAACGGCGGTCTCACAGATGCCAGTTTGTTTCAAGGCAAAGACGCGATTCTCTCTGGCCCTGCAGGCGGGGTGGTCGGTATGGTTAAAACGGCCGCGTTGGCAGATCAACACAAGTTGATTGGATTCGATATGGGTGGCACCAGTACGGATGTTTGCCACTACGCCGGTCAATATGAGCGAAGCTTTGAAACTGAAGTAGCCGGTGTGCGCATGCGCGCGCCAATGATGAACATACACACCGTCGCCGCAGGTGGTGGCAGTGTGCTCAGCTTTGCCGATGGTCGATATCAGGTTGGACCAGAGAGTGCAGGTGCCAACCCTGGCCCCGCTTGTTACCGTCGCGGTGGACCACTGACGGTGACGGATTGTAATGTCATGCTCGGAAAGCTGCAGGCTGCGCATTTTCCTCCCGTGTTTGGACCGGGAGGTAATGAGCCGCTTGATGTCGATGTTGTGGGGCAGAAATTTAAAGCGTTGTCGCAGCAAATTGCTGACTACACGGGTAAAGAAGTTCGACCGCCAGAGCAAGTGGCGGCCGGTTTTTTACGTATTGCTGTTGAGAACATGGCGAATGCCATCAAGAAGATCTCGGTGCAACGTGGCTACGATGTCAGTCAGTACACGCTCAATTGTTTTGGAGGTGCCGGTGGTCAGCACGCGTGTTTAGTTGCTGATTCACTCGGCATGAGTCGGGTGTTTTTGCATCCCTTCGCTGGCGTTTTATCAGCCTATGGGATGGGTTTGGCTGAAATCCGTGCATTGCGTGAGCAGCAGTTTGAACGCCCGTTGGAAGAGCATCAAGCTGCCAGTGATGCCTTAGATGCGTTGGCCATTGTCGCCGGTGATGAAGTACGCGGTCAGGGAGTAGCTGCATCGGAACTGCAAATTGAACGACGCGTTCAGCTGCGGTATCCCGGATCACTGACTCCGTTAGAAGTTCACTTTGGATCGGTCCAAGAGATGCGTGCTGCTTTTGATGCGGCACACACGCAGCGCTTTGGGTTCAGTGCTGGCGATCGAGATCTGCTTATTGAATCCTTGTCGGTAGAAGCGATCGGACAAGCACAATCACCCGATGAAGCAGCGTTTGAAGCAGTCAGTGAAACGCCCACAGCGATTGATCAAGTGCAGATATTCAGTGACGGCGAGTGGCGTGATGCGGGCATTTACAAACGCGAACTGCTTAAAACGGGGCAGAGCGTTGATGGTCCAGCCGTGATCAGCGAAGCGACTGGCACAAATGTTCTGGAGTTAGGCTGGCGAGCTAGCGTTAATCGTTTTGGCCACCTAGAGCTAGAGCGCACCGTGCCATTGGCCCGCGTGGAGGCACTGGGCACGGATGCTGATCCTGTGATGCTAGAGGTTTTTAATAACCTCTTTATGAATATCGCCGAACAGATGGGAGCCACTCTTGCAAATACGGCCTATTCAGTCAATATAAAAGAACGGCTCGATTTTTCATGCGCGTTATTTGATCACACAGGAGCACTTGTAGCCAATGCTCCGCATGTGCCGGTGCACTTGGGCAGCATGGCGGAATCAATCCGAACCATCATTCGTCTAAATGCTGACAGCATGGCACCGGGCGATGTTTATATGCTCAACGCACCGTTCAATGGCGGCACGCATCTGCCTGATGTCACGGTTGTGACCCCAGTTTGGGACGAGCGAGATAGGGACGTCATGTTCTACGTCGCTTCGCGTGGGCACCACTCGGACGTTGGTGGGCGCACACCGGGCTCTAGTCCTCCGGACAGTAGTCACATTGACGAAGAAGGCGTGCTGATCGACAACTTTAAACTGGTGGATCACGGCCAGTTGCGTAACGCCGAAACCCGAGCCTTACTTGCCAGCGGAAAATACCCTTGCCGCAATATCGACGACAACATGGCCGATTTGGCGGCGCAAGTAGCAGCCAATGAAACGGGTGCCGTGCAAGTACGCGCGATGGTCGCGCAATTTGGACTCGATGTGGTGCATGCCTATATGAGGCATGTGCAAGACAACGCAGAAGCCTGTGTGCGTCGGGTAATTACCGCACTTAAAGACTGCAGTGCCGAGTACCCCATGGACGATGGCTCCGTGATTAAAGTTGCCATTAGGGTCGACAGCGAAAAAGGTGAAGCCGAGATAGATTTCACTGGTACATCTGCAGCGCATAAATACAACTTCAACGCGCCACTGGCGATCTGCCACGCAGTGGTGTTATATGTTTTTCGCACATTGGTGGGTGCTGATATTCCGTTGAATCAAGGCTGCTTTAAGCCACTGCACATCATTGCGCCGGCTGGCAGTATGATCAATGCTCAGTATCCGTCTGCGGTGATCGCGGGCAATACGGAAGTCAGTCAGGCGATATGTAACACCTTGTATAAAGCACTCGGTGTGATTGCAGGCAGCCAGGCAACCATGAATAACTTTGTCTGGGGTAATGACAGCGTACAAAACTACGAAACAATCTGTGGTGGTGCCGGTGCGGGGCCAGATTTTGAAGGTTGCAGTGCTGTGCATACCCACATGACGAATACCCGCATGACTGATCCAGAAGTATTGGAATGGCGATTTCCAGTACGCGTTGAAGAGTTCTCTATTCGTGCGGAAAGTGGCGGCGCAGGTAAATATTCTGGAGGTAACGGCATTACCCGCAAGCTGCGTTTTCTCGATCCGATGACAGTGACGCTGTTGACTGGGCACCGCATTGTGCAGCCTTTTGGCTTAGACGGTGGAGAAGCTGGGCAATTGGGGCGTGATTGGGTCGAGCGCGCCGATGGCAAATTAGAAGCAGTAGCGGGTATCAGTGCCGTCGAAGTTGATGTAGGTGATGCCTTTGTGATGCAAACCCCTGGAGGCGGGGGTTGCGGTAAGGTTTAAAACTAATTTATGGAGCGGGAAACGCCATGACCAAAAAAACGGGACACTGTCTTTGCGGTGACGTCACCTTCGAATACGTAGGTGACGAATTATGGCGTGGTCATTGTCACTGTGAAAGCTGCAGGCGGCAAACGGCTTCGCCGTTCACCACTTTCTTGGGCGTTGCGCATGGCAATTGGCGATGGACTGCCAGTGAACCAAAGGTATATTTGTCGTCGGAGGGAGTGCGTCGATTTTTTTGTGAAAATTGTGGTTCGCCCATGGCTTATGAAAGTGAAAAATACCCGCAAGAGATTCACTTCTACGCAAGCTTACTGAGCGATCATTCAGGCTTTAAGCCCAATCAACACTTCCACTCGAATGAGCAAGTCAATTGGGTGAAGCTTGATGATGACGTACATTGAAGCTAGAGCTTAACTGCTTGCTAGATTTTTTGGTGCATTGCGGACTCTCGTCCGATGTTCAATGTTGTGCGTCTTTATTTTGCGATTAAAGGCGGTGCTTGAAAATCAATGCCTTCCCAACCGCTGCGCATGAATTGTCGAATGTTGCTGTGATCACTGTTGTTTGGGTGTTGCAGTACATCTTGGCGGTAGTAGTCACCAAAACAGGCTAGCGTCGCGTCAGTGCTCAGGTGATTTAGCTGCGCAAACGCAAAGATTTTGCAAGAGCCCTCGTTGCTGCCAGCAGCGCTTTCTACTTTCTCAGTGCCAAGCCCATTGCTAAAGGCTTGAGGGGTATAGCTGTAGTTTTCCTCTATCACGGACATCACGTCACTGAATTGCACGTTATCTGGTGTTTGGTCAATCTGCTCTAAAAGCTCTGCAAGCGTCATCTGTGTCATGTCTCTATTTGAAATGCTGTGCTCAGTATATCAACAGATGCGGTGCAGGCGTTGCTAGTTGCTGCTAAGAGTCGAGTGCGCTGTGCAGGCAGAGCGTGGATAAAACCCGTAGAATACGCGCTTTAGTATCATTTAGAGTAGGGTTCATGAGTCATTTAGAATTAGTCACAGAGCATTGGGCTTGGTCTGGTTTAGAGCCGGTTGAACTAGTGGTTGAAAATGACTTTGGTAATCTTATTCTAAAGGATGAAGGCAATCGCTTTTGGCGATTATGTCCGGAGGACGTCTATTGCACTGTGGTCGCGGAATCTATCGATGCCTATAACAAATTAATTCAAGATAAAGAATTTCTTGAAGATTGGCACATGATCGCGATGGTGACTGAGGCGAAAAAACGCCTTGGCGAGCTGGAGATTGACCAGAAATTTTGCCTTTCAGTGCCAGGCATTTTGGGTGGTGACTACATTGGTTCTAACGTCATCAAGGCGCCGTTGACGAGTATTATCGAATCGGCTGGGCGGCTGGGGCAGCATGTGCGTGAGCTGGCTGACGGCGCCAAGATCAATCTGGCCGACGTCGATTATTTAACTGACTTAGAATGATGTGTTGTCCATCAGCATGGCCTAACTGATTCAGTACTTTTCCCCGCAGCCTGCGCTAGGGTTCGTTGCTATAGAAACACTAAGACTTCTCATCACGCCTGAGAAAAATACATAGCTCTTGTTAAAGCATCCAAATTGAGCTAGTTGAGAATGCCCCCATTGTTGGATTTTGCCAAGGGCAAAACCACAAAGGCTAATACCGCTGTGTCATTATTGAGTACCGAATTGCTCAAGCTGATGCTGCCATTGTGCAGTTGAATTACTTGCTCGGCTACGCACAGGCCGAGGCCCGAACTTTTACGGTTATTATCTGGCCTTGTCGTCGAAAAAAAACGCTCGAACAGGCGGGGTTTGGCGTAGTCGGGAATAGCCGCCGACGTGTTGCAAATGCTGAGCTCTATCACGGGTTTCTTGGCGTTAGCCCTAGAGCACTGACTGGCAATTGTGATGTGTCCTTCGGCTGGACAAAAATCCAATGCGTTAGTCAGTAGATTAGAGATCGCAGTCGACAGAAGAAACGCATCACCTCTCACGTTGAGGCCCTCAAGTTTTAAGTCTTCAATGTTTAGCGTTATATTCTTCTGAGAAAGACGCGCGTTCATTGAAACAAGTGCATTGTTCAGTAGCGTATCCAGTGCAATCATTTGTTCTTTGCTGGATTGTTGGTTTTCCAGAGAGGCGAGCAACAACAGTTGCTCAATGATTTGCTGCATGCGAGAGACTTCAGCTTCGATGTTACCCATAAACTGTTGACGTTTTGAGGGCTCTAGATTTGTTTGCAGTAGCTCGGTCGCGGCAGCAATTGCGGCAATGGGGCTTTTCAATTCGTGTGTCAGGGTGTGGATATAATTTTCCACGTAGAGCTTGCCGTCTAATTCACTACGCAATTGTTGCAATGCATCGGACAGCTGGCTAAAGCCTTTTTCTTCAAATCTTGGTTGGCTAGCTTTTTTGCCGTTACGCACGCGATCCACATAGTTGGTTAACTGATCAAGCATTCGCTTGTACCAGAAAACGAGTGCCAACCCTGACAACGTTAAAAGAGCCAGTAACAGCAAGCCCGCTGCGGTTAGTCTGAACTCGGCTTCTCCAATAAAAGGCAAAATGCTTTGGTGTGGTTTGATGAGGGTGAAGACACCGACTAAATTTTTGTCCAAAACAATGGGTGCCGCAACATACATCTGACCGCTTTCAGGGTCTTCTTCATCGCGCCTTGAGGTTCTAGCGCCGTACTCTCCGAGCAGGGTGCGGTAGACGTCACGCCATTGGGAATAGTCTTCACCTAACTGTGATGGGTCATAGGAATGGTAGATGACTTCGCCCAATTGGTCGGTTATATAAAATTGCATGTTCGTGCTGTTTTTTTCAAAGGACCAAATAAGTGCTTTGGGGTCTCGCTTGTGGAACCTTTTAACTGCCTCGTGAATGGCCGCAAAATCAGTGGAGTCTAGACCGGATTCTGATGACCTAAATGAGGGTGCTATCAGTTCCGCCAATAGATTTGAAGCATCCACCATGGATTCTTCGCTGATTTGCCTGAATGATGGTTTGATATCATCGTAAAAAATATGCCATGCGTAACTGAGGGCCGCGCTGAGTAAAATAAAATAGAATATGGCCAAGCGGCTGAAAACACTCATCGGCTTTTTTTGCTCAATTCTGCTGGAGAGTAGCTATAACCTAATCCGTGGTGAGTCTTTATGGGGGCGTGGTCCGCATGAATATCCTTAAGCTTTTTACGCAATGTTTTGATGTGAGTATCGACTGCACGTTCGTAGCTGCGGTCTGGGTCTTCCCAAACAGCTTGCATAAGTCGTTCGCGACTAAATACACGGTTGGGTTTTTCTGACAGTGTTTTTATCAGGCGATATTCATAACGAGTAAGCTCTAACACTTTATCGAAATAGCTAATTTGTTTTAGTGCATCGTCAATCTGTAGCTCTGCAGGTGAACTAGACAATTGAACATGAGCAGCAGTTGATAATTGATATCGTCTCAATATCACCTTTATACGACTGATGACTTCTCGCAAGCTGAACGGTTTGGTGACGTAGTCATCGCCGCCGATTTCCAGTCCGATAAGCTTGTCAATTTCTTCTTGTCGGGCAGTTAAAAAGATAATGGGGACATCAAACGCTGCTTTGATCTGTCTGCATAGATCAAATCCGCTTATATCGGGTAGGCCGACATCTAAAACAATAAGCTGAATTGGCTGTTGAAGCTTTGCCTGGGCTTCCATAAGCGGCAGAACTTTTTCTCCCAAATCCACCCAGTGGCTGGCAAAGTTTTCCGCTTCTAGCGCGTGGTTCAGCGCTTCCGCTATCGACGGTTCGTCTTCAACAATAAGGATTTGCTTCTTCAACTGGGTTCCCGTCGTTTCGTCAATTCTGCTTCTAAAGCGACAGTACTAGGCTGCGCAATAGTCATTTCGTTACTAATCACTTCGGCTTGCACCACCAATCTTAAAGGGGATCTGACGTCTAAACTGTTGAAGGGGTAGCAGGTCACCAGTACTAACTCATCTCGTGTCGAATTTTGCAGTTTTGTCTTGCGACTATCTACGATTTCTATGTTGGTAATTCTATAGGCTATCTCCGTACCAGAAGTATTTTCCAAGCTTAAATCGTCACCATTACTCAGCTGCTGCAGAAAAGCAAAGTGGCTGTCGTTGTGGCCCGCGATGATGACACGTCCGGGAGCACCTGGAGCGGCACTCTGTGGCAGATGCCCCGGTCCGAAGGCCAGCGCTTGTCCGCTGGCGGAGGACAGGACAAAGACATCTTGATCCTTCCAGCGCAATCGGGCCAATGCCGAAAAATCTGCCCAGCCCCAAGGCTTGAGTGCGGCACCGTTGTCCGTTGATGGTATAGTCTGCCAACTGTGGGCGATTAACTTCTGGGCCAACTCGGCCTTCAGTAGAATCCACTGGGATTGAAGCAGCCCTAAGCATCCTAGCAATAAAAACACACTGAATCCGAGTTTATTCATTGGCTAACCCTCGAGAAAGGCCGGCGAGATTTGATTCTAATCAAACCGGCGAATAGTAGGCTAATGAGACTTAGTGCAATAAGAGGTGTTATGCCCAATGCTGTCCGAGGGAATGCCATTCCTTGGGGAAGTAGATTTGCCACTTGGATGTTCTGAATTTGCTGACTGGGACGGCGAACGGTCTCGTGATCCACTGCAACAAAGCTGGTGTACTGAGACAATATATTGTGTTGAAGTGACAGATCTACAATGGATTGTCGGTGGATTTCTGAGCTGCCTTGTTGCAGGTGTATTTTATTCAAGAGGCCACGAATTTTTTGTTTCGCCCAAAGCTTGGCCACACCAGTGGCAGGAGTTGCTTGTTGTAACTGCAGAGGTATGCTGATCGATTGATTGGCTAGGTCGCCTTTTACTGTGATCTCTCCGCTGGCGTGCTGGCTGCGAAACATAATTTGAAGCGGCTCGCCGAAATACAGATCTGGAATCCTTTGCGTTTGTATTTCCATAATATTGTCGCTGTGGTCAACTATCTGGATATTGCGCATAGCTGGCGTACTTATTTTTTTAAAGAGCCTTTGCATACTCTCTTTTACTTCGCTCATCGACGAGATACTGATAGAAGTACCTTTTCCCATTGCTGCCAACTGGTTGAACAGATACCCGTTTGGAGCGCTACCTATAGAGACGAAAAATAGTCTTGCATCACCTATGAATTGTTGGACAACTCTACTCAACGCTGATTCATTGCCGACAGCACCGTCGGTGATAAACACAACTTGTTTTACATGCTCTGAAGAGCTCGCCGGATGGCGAAGAGCGGCCAGCAGTGCCGGTCGCATTTCAGTCCCACCATCTGCCACTAGGTCATCAACAAACTGCATAGCTTGAGCCAGTGAGCTGCTATCAACTCGCCGAGATTTTTCAAAAAGCGTGCGATGGACGCTGTTGAACTCAATAACGTTAAAACTGTCCCCGCTGTTCAGTAGCTGCAACCCTTCTTGCAACGCTGTTTTAGCTTCTCGAATTGACTCTCCACCCATTGAGCCCGAGGTATCGATCACAAAGCTTATATCTTTATTTATTACGGTTTGCGGAAACTGATCGGCAGTCGGAACGAGGCTTAGCATCATGTAGTTTTGGGCGCCGCTGTCTAGATTCTGGTCTCTGTTTATATCTTCTATTTTGCTGATTGAATTCTGTTCGATATATAGAGTCGGCGCCAACGCTTCATTATTCTGCTGCCATTGCAAAACGAAATCTCGGTCCATGGGTTCAACACCATTGCGGAGACTTATTTGGTGGATATTCGGATGTTTCGATTGCACGTCAATCGAATGGCTTTCGCTGCGAAGTGACCGCAGACTAAAACCAGTATTTAGATCGATGTTCAAGGCTATTGGATTTTTTGGTATCCCTTGTTTATCGGTTGCATCTAAGCTAAACGCAGGGTTTAGAAAATCTTGCAAGCTTTCTTCGGAAGCATTCTTGTGCTCTTTCTCAACATCGGGGTTTGTAAAAAGAGGGCTATAGCGTGGTGTAAGGGTTGTTGGCAAGCGTAAACTGTAGTTGTTGTTGTCGTGGTGGACAGTGTCCAAGTAACTCATGATCACCTCGATAGTCTCGCCCGCAGGGATGTTGGCGACTGCCATCCGAAATAGGTTTGGACGATCTTGGCTTAATAAAGCGGTTCGCTTCCCTTCTTTTTTGGCTTGCTCAAATTGTGCTATTGCTTGCTGCTTTTCTTTGAGCTCTGAAGTGATCACACGTCCCGCAACTTTAACGATCAATGAATCTATGGAGGCACCTTCTGGGAGAGGGAAAACGTACTCACCTGCGATGAAGTCTGACCCACTATTGAGATATTTTTGAGTGACCGTGGCAAATACTATGAGCCCGTTGACGTCTATATCTGCTTGTGCTGAGAGCAAAAGTGCGCTGTGTTTCTTGCCAAGACTGTCGGTTAAGACAAAGTCACTGGCGGATACCTTTGCTGATTGCAATAGCGTAGCGAGTATAAATGTAGTTTTCATTACGGCTTTTGCGTAAGTTTTAGCGCTAATCATCTAGAGGCTCCTGCAAATTTAATTTGAATGTGCAGGGAGTTTAAAAAATGGCTTTGAGAATAATTTGTGGTAATTGTGTGCTTTTTGTGAAGTTTAGATTTAGGCTGTCTTTTTTAGGTTTAATATTGAGGTGATAAATTGTTTGAAGTGCAATTTTAGTTTGGGAGTTGGACATGGACGATAGACTAATGATTGATCAAGCCGGTCAAGTGGCATTAATCAGCACTGCGATGGCTTGGTTAATTAGTTTTTGCCGTCGATTCGCGCCTTGTTGGGTCCAAATTTTTCACGCCGAAGGCACCGACCGAACTTAATCTGAGGCTCCCTAGGATTCTCTTATGATGGGATTTGTCTTATGAATATCTTATTCTTTGATAGCACCAGTCCTGTGCGACGGCATTGGCGTGGAGAGTATTCGCTATTTATTACGTCACTCGTTTTTTTATTGTTACTTCGTCTATTACATTACAGCTTTCAGTCTTCATTTGACCAGCCGTTGTCAGGCTTTGTTTTCTTTTTTTGCCTAGCGAGCAATTTGGCTCTTTTGGCTTGGCAAATAGCAGGCTCACTAAGAGCGATTGATCACAGCATGAGCTTTAGTGGGGATATGGTCGCTGTTTATTTATGTTACCTGTGTGCCACACTCGTCTTTGTTGTTAGTTTGCTGCAAGTTGGGGACTCACTTTCGTCACTCAATCCCCCGGCACCCACTGAAAACGTAGTGCTAGCGGCACCCGTGCAATTGCCGTTGAGTGCAGATGGCCAGACTGTGCTTGTGCAAGGATTTTTGGATTTTAATACAAGCAGCAAGTTGCAAACAACAATTGCAAGTAACCCTCAAGTGAAAACTCTTTTACTTACCAGTGAGGGAGGGCGGGTGTTTGCCGCGCGTGCAATGTCTATCGCCGTTGAACGTGCAGGGCTCGACACTCGAATAGACGGCAATTGTTTTTCTGCCTGTGCGTTGTTGTTTATGGCTGGTAAACAGCGTTCTATGGGCCGCGAATCGCAGTTGGGTTTTCATCGCTATAGCATGAGCGCCACACAGCCGGGGCAAGTGTTGTCTATTGAGGCAGAGCTTGAAAAGGATCGTGCCTACTTTTTGAGCCGTGGGGTGCACGCCAATTTTGTTCTGCACATGTTTGATCGTCAGAGCGACGAAATTTGGCGGCCCACACGAATTGAGCTGGAACAGGCCGGTATCTTAACGAGTACAATTTGATATTTAATCACTAAGGTTCGCCGCTGTTAGTCTTTTGATATTACAATTAGCGAGGAAATAGATCCATAGCATAATTTTGAAGCGGAGAGACCCGATGGCCAGCTTGCTTGAGAAGATCAAATCACACTGTGGCGAGGCGGCTGTCGTCGGCGCTGAGCTGGCCTCTGGCCGCTCCGTTACAGGCTACGGTGACCCAGCAGGCGCTGTACCCATTCTTCGTCCAGCCAGCACAGATGATCTCAGTATGATGCTCAAAGCTTGTCACGCAGAAGGACAAGCGGTGATCCCGTTAGGTGGCGGCACTGGCCTTGTCGGTGCGACCCGTGCTTTTAGTGGCGACGAATGGTATGTCTCACTTGAACGCATGCGTGAGATTGAGTCGATTGATCCAACATCTCGGGTAGCAGTTGTGCAAGCAGGTGTTGCTCTGGAGCGCGTCCACCATGCCGCGGCAGACGTTGGGCTCTCGTTTCCGGTGGACTTGGGTGCTCGCGGCAGTGCTCAGATTGGGGGGCTGATTGGCACGAACGCGGGTGGTGAAAGAGTCTTTCGTTTCGGCATGATGCGCGAGCAAATACTCGGACTGGAAGTCGTATTAGCCGACGGCACCGTATTGGATTTGATGTACAAAGTGATCAAAAACAATACCGGTTACGACTTGCGGCATATGTTTATCGGCAGTGAAGGCACTCTCGGTATCGTTACCCGTGCCGTTTTGCGATTGCGCCCTGAGTTGCCGGTTTGCCAGACAGCTTTTGTCTCGGTCGATACTTTTGATCAGGTTGTCGAGTTGCTGCGCCGTGTAGAGCTCGGACTGGGTGGTGGTTTGTCAGCTTTTGAAGTGATGTGGCCTGAGTTCTACCACACCATATTGGACCACAATCCAGGGACGCATCGCGCACCTGTTCCAAGAGATGGTGGTTTGTATGTTCTGCTAGAAGCTGAGCTTGGCGAGCGCGCCGATGATCAACTTCTGTATGAAATACTCATCGAATTGTTTGAAGAAGACAAGGTTGGCGAAGTGGCTGTGGCGCAATCTACGTCAGAACGCGAATCTATGTGGGCTATACGAAACGACATTGATGCTCTGATGTCTAGCCTTTACCCCGCAGCGTCGTTTGATATCTCATTGCCTATTCAAGATATGGAGCAGTACGTGAGTGAGGTGCGTGCGACTGTTTTGAAGCGCTGGCCGCATGCTAAGTTTCTCGCCTTTGGCCATATCGCAGATAATAACCTGCATATCAGCTTGAACGTGGGCGACAACACTAAAACTGATCACTTTGTCGAAATAAACGATGTCGTACATGAGCCAGTAATTGCACGTCGAGGCGCTGTTTCTGCTGAACATGGAATCGGGCTTGATAAACGCCGCTACCTAAAAGACAGCCGCTCTCCCGAAGTGATCAGCGTGATGCAGTTACTGAAGCAGACTATGGATCCAAAGGGGATTTTGAATCCTGGAAAAGTATTGACCCCAAGCGACTGAGGCACACTCGGTGCGCAGGGTTTATTCAGCGCTGCGCAGTAACCCAGCGTAAATGCCTTCGATGGCAAACTCTTGCTCGCGGAGGTCGACAACAATTGGCTCGAAATCTTCGTTTTCAGCAATCAACTTGACGACATGGCCGCGCTTTTGAAACCGTTTGACGGTAACTTCGTCTTCGACACGAGCCACAACTATTTGACCGTTGCGTGCGGTGGGGGTGCGATGAACAGCGAGCAGGTCACCGTCCATAATGCCGATATCTTTCATGCTCATACCTGATACGCGCAGCAGGTAATCTGCTCTGGGGCTAAACATATCGGGGTCGACATTGCGGTGATCGTCAATGTGTTCGACAGCCAGTAGCGGCTCACCCGCGGCAACACGGCCAACAACGGGCAAGCTGTTGCTGTGTTGCTCGTCGACGCAATCGTCGCACTCCATCCGAGCGAGATCCGTGATTTTGATGCCACGGCTATTGCCTGGGATTTTTTCGATATAACCTTTTTTGGCCAGTGCTTTGAGGTGATCTTCAGCGGCATTGGCAGAAGCAAAGCCCAGTTCCTCTGCAATCTCGACCCGAGTGGGTGGCATTCCCTCTTCAGCGATCGCGCGGCAAATCAGCGACAATATCTCGTGTTGACGCTCGGTGAGAGGTCTGGGTGAACGTGACATGGTGTGGCCTCATTGTGTGGTTATACAGTCTGTTGATCTATACAGTAATACGACTTGCGATATTTATCAAGTGCGCATTTGATCTGGACTGATTTACACTAGCTATTCACAAGACCAATTATTTGGGGTTAAAAATGAAACGCCGTGCAGTCAGTAACTTCTTTAGCGGTAGCCCGCTAGACAGAGTCGACCAACATCGCCATAACGCTTCGTGGATCGAATCTGCTGTTGCTGCTGCGGAAAGTTGTTATGTATTGGTGGTCGATGGTGATGTGTTGGTGCATCCAGAAGGGTTGCGGCTGTTGGCCCGCCGCGACGAGGTGATGCACCTCATGCCAGAAAACCGATCGCAGATGACGTTGCTAGGCACATGGGAAAACACACCTGTTTTTGCACTCGTCACGACCGAGGATGCATTGGGTGATTGGCAACGTATGGATATACGATTAACCGGCAGCCAGCTAAGTGCCGACGAGGCTTCAATTGCTGCACACGCGCGCGCTTTGGATCTGTGGCGCACACGCACTAAATTTTGCAGTGTGTGCGCCGCACCTTTGGCGGTAGAAAAAGCAGGGCACGTGTTGCGCTGTACCTCGAAAAGTTGTGGCATGGAGCACTTTCCGCGAGTCGATACAGCCGTCATTATGTTGGTACACGACGGCGGTGATCGCCTTCTTTTAGGCCGAGCAGCCAGCTGGCCCGAGGGCATGCATTCTGTATTGGCGGGCTTTTTAGAGCCCGGAGAAAGTTTGGAAGAAGCCGTGGCTCGCGAAGTCTATGAGGAAGCGGGTGTGCGTGTTCGCGATGTGCAATACCATTCTTCACAACCTTGGCCCTTTCCAGCATCGCTTATGGTGGGTTTCAGTAGTGAAGCAAAAAGTACGGCGTTAACCATTGACCACAACGAACTGGAGTCCGCCGCATGGTTCACTCGTGAAGAGCTCTTGCTGCCACGAGAGCAGCGTCCGGTGACGTTGCCGCGCCGTGTGTCCATTTCACGGCGCTTGATCGAAGACTGGTTAGCAAACCCAGAGGATTATTGATCGTCGTTGCTGTTGAGGACTTCTGTTTCGCTGTTTACTTTAACGACGGGTGGTGTCGGCTGCGGTCCCGCATCGAGTAATTTGGCAAAAGGCGCGCTGGCAAGTGCCAGTCGTTTATCGAGGGCGTCGCGGCTTTGATCGCTGACGGCACCTACAGAATGCCAGCGTTGCAACAACTCAAAAAACTGCTCCTCTTGCGTGCGACCATCGCTGACTGGTGAACCAGATTCTAATAGATCTAATTGCCAAGCCCGTCTCTGACCGCGAAACTCTTCGGGTGTGTCAACTTCCGCTAATATTTCTAGCTCAATTGCCAGTTGCTCAAGCGATTCCAGATTGTCACTCATTGAGGATCGCATTTTCTCAATGTCATTGTGAAGCTCCAGCCGAGATAACATCAGGCTCCGCCATTGACTCTCGCTGTTGTCGATAGGGCTTATCGTTTCGCCATTCAGTACAGCTTGTTCAACGTTATGGCATTGCGCCGCTAAAGCGGATAGGTCAGCGTAAGTTTTGGCCCGGCGTCGCATCGGTAGCTCACGCTGTTTTTTGGCGATGATATCCAGCAATGCACTCTGTCGACGCGCCAAACTGGCTGAAGCACGTTTGGGCAATTCTTGGCTAGCTTCGTCAATTTGGTTTAGTAGTTCGCTAGATTCCGCCTGCGCCTGCGGCAATTGCTCATCGGGCAGTTTAGTGAGTGCTTCAAGTTTGTCCAATAGCGCAGAGACTTGCTCGCTCTGCGCATTTTGCTGTGCGTTATTGGCGTCACGCTCTGCCTGACGGCGAGCGAATACAGCATCCATGTTCTTGCGGAAGACACGCCACTGCTTGCGTTGTGCCTGTGGGTTGACTGGGCCTATTGCCTTCCAAGCATCCTGCAGTTTTAGCGCTTGTGCAATTGCACTGTCAGTGTCTTCAACCTCGCTCAATGCGGCTGCACGGCCAATCAGCAGGTCGCGCTCCGCAGCGTTGGATTTGCGTTGTTGTTGGAGCGCTCCATGAACTTTATCCATCGCCGTGTCAAAACGTTTCTGGCAAGGTTTGGCGTCGGGGAAGTGCACCGGGCTGTATTGTTGCCACTCTGCTCGCGCCGTACGCAGCACTTTATCCAGCATATCAAAGGGTGGTTCTTCCCAGTTGATGCCTTCTAATAACTGTTCCAATTCTCCGGTGAGTCGTTCACGCTTTTCTAGGTTTTTACGTTGTCGCTCGCGCTGTTTTTCGAAGAAGGGTTCACACGGCGCGTAAGCTTTTTCGGCTGCACCATTAAAGCGTGTCCACAGCGGATCGTCTTTTTTCACGTTGGCGGCAGTAACCGTACGCCATTCATTACGTAACTGCTTTACTGACTCTGCGCGTGCCTCTGGTGCTTGCTCTCGATCTATCAAGGCTTCCATTTGCTCGCAGAGATCTTCTTTTTTAGGGTTGGCGCTGTAGTCATGCCAGTCGTTCAGTTTTTCAAATTCTGGCAAGTGTTTGTTGAGGTGTTGTTGAAGTTTGCGTTGATCCGTGTCGGGAATTGTTTTCCACGCGTGTTCAATTTCACGATGCAGGTTGTTGGCTAGGCGCAGATTTTTGCGTCGCACAGCATCGCCCATGCGATGAATTTTTTTGTCCAGCTGCTGAGCCCGTTTGCGAGTCTGTTCGCGGCGTTGAAAGAACAAATCTTTAGATTGCTTGTTGAATTCGCGAAGCGCATTCAGTGCTTCGGGTGCTTGCCAGTTGTCGGGCCAGCGCAGCACATCTAAATAGTCCTTGGTGTCACTGCGTAAAGACTCTAAGGTTTCGTCATCAAGATCCGCATCTAAGGATTTTTTGCAAAATGCGGTCAGTGCGTCGCTATTTTGCTGCAGGTACAGCTGACTGCTTGCCGCGTCTTGCAACTGCTTAGTGACTTGATGAAAGGTGTGTCCTTGCTGATCTTCACCTAGAGCCTGCCATGCGGTGCGGCTTGTATTGAGCTGCTGTTCAATGGCGTCCACATCCATGGTTTCACTAGACTGCAGTAAGGCGTTTAGATCTGCCGCTAATTGCTCACGTGCAGAAGCTGTCGGATCTTCTACGGTTGGCTCTTCTTGAGCTTCAACCTTAGGCGTTTTAGCCACTGGTGGCGGATTGACAGGTTCTCGTACCGCTTGTTCAAGTTCTTCAGCTTTTGCTGAGCATTGTTTCAATAAATTCAGCGCTTGGCTCTGTTGGTGATCGGTCAGCTGAGTTTTGAGCTCTTCCATTCGAGTCTGTAGACGACTTTGGCGTTGTCGATAATCGAGCGGGTTTTCACTGGTGCTCAATTGCTGGCAGTCATCCAGCAATTTGTCGATTTGTTCTTGCTGCAGCGCTTGTTGTTGGCGTTGTTCTTTTAGTTCTTTCAGACGGGCTCGAACCCATTGATTGACTGATTTATCACGGGATCTATGTGCTAAATCTAGCAGCTGTGTCTCGTCTTGCAACTGCTGCGCAGCGGCTAGACGAACCCGCGAGATTTTGTGTTCTACGGCGGTTTGCACCAATGCTTGCGGATCTTGAATGCGAGCTGCGATAAAAGTTGCAGCAGCGGGTTGATGCACATCGGCCAATAAAGCGATACGCCCAGTGTCGTCATCGGCGTGGCGGAGCAGGTTAGTGGCAATCTCTACGGCGGCGTCATCGGTGCATTGATTGAACAGCAATTTGATCAAGCGCGAGCGCACGACGGTGTCTTGTTCGTGTTTTAGCAGGCCCGCTAGGCAGTCACGTAGGCCTATTCGCGATGCAGCAGCGCTGCGGACATTGGGGTCGGGGTCTGACTTTGCTAGCTCGAGCAGTTGACTCAAGTGCTGTGGTGAGCTGCTATCGAGGGTATTGATATGCTCTAGTTGGCGATCTTTGTCGCTGGCTTTGGGCTTGCGTTGAAAGAACTTTTTGAACATTAGAACTAACCGTCGATTGGTAGGTTGTCAATTTTGAACAGCCCAAAGTCAAGCGCTTTGGGGCAAGTCATTGTATCAACTGTCAGAATAACTGCAGTTGTAGTAAATCGCGACATTTAGCGCGATAAAACTCTGATATTGGCATTCCGCATCAGGGTTTGTGTGTCGCGCTGGCGAGAAGCCACTGCAACGGCACCTTGAAACTCACTCCAACTTAAACTCAGACGAGTGTCGTCAACTTGGTCTGCATTGCTGTCGAGGTTGATGACTAGGTTATCGTCGCTGAAATTGATGGTTAAGCTGGTTCCGTCATCGGCAAGCGCCATAACTTCGCCTGCGCTAAAGGACGTAGCACTAGACAAGTAAGTCAGGGCCGTAGGTGTGTTGACGGTTAACCCCTGCACATCAGCCCCACATTGCTCGACTCTAGAGCTGTATTCTATGGTTGAGCTAGAGTCCGCCAGCGATTGCACAAGCTTATGAGTCGTAGCCCCGTAGCTAAAAGCCGTGATCGCAGTGTCTTCGATTTCATCTTTCTGTAGGCTTAAAAAGGTGATTTCTTGCGTGACACTTGTGTTTGAAGTTGACTGCTGGAGCTTTACTTCGCCGTCATATTTAGCCCCTACACCTATGCTGTCCACGGATGAAACCTGAGCGAAATCCAAATCGATCTCGATGGGATTACTGTTGACATCTGTACTGCTGAGAGAGCCGCGCAATGTCGTCGCGTCGGCGGTCACACAGAAATCTGCGTTGACAATGGTGTTGACCGTGGTGTCTGTCCTACTGATCAGACCGCCACCTGGACAAGCACCTTGTTGTTGCTCCAGCATCAGGCCAAACAGCACGCTTATATCGTTGAGCTCAAAGGGGCTCAATGCACAGGATGCTACACGCAGTGCATTGTCATCACTGATTGTCGCAGTTTGTTCATCGCAACCAGCCGCTAGAGCGCTCAAAAGTAGGGTGCAGCTGGTGGTCACAGATCTGCTGTAGTTCGTCATGTTTAAAAGCCTCATGGCAGCCCTTTGAAAGTGCCATGCACTGGGGCGAGTATGGTTTGAGCGGTAAACTGCACGCGTAGGCGGCAACGGTTGTCTGCTTATCTGCAGGGTGGCCGGTAGTTTACTCCGAATTCACTAAAAATCATTCAATCCCATGGTGACAAATTCTGCGCTTCTCCTAGACGTGAGCAAGGGCCGGCTAATTTATTGGTGATAGGCAATCCATTTAACAAGATTTTTGTTGAAGTCAGTCAGGTTATGCATAAACCCTTTGCACATTGCCATGCTGTTTGTTCGGCGACATAAATGCATAGGCTGAGTTAAAATAACCCTTAGTCGCTCACGCTGAGTGTTGGCACGTAGCCCTGAATGATTGTAAAAGCAGCGCCTCGGGAACTTCAGATCAAGTCATTGCCGCACCGTCGACGTGTTAAATTCGGCCCGACCGCGTTGCAAATCTAGCCAATAGCACCTTTATTGCCTCGATTCGCGCCTTGCTGGGTCCAATTTTTTTCACGTCGATATCACTGACCGGACTAATCTGGGGCTCCCTAGCAGAATCTCCCTACTGAGGTATCAATTTAAGATGACAGCTCTAGACACTCTGGCGCACTGGCGCCTAAATATCGATGACGAAGGCATTGCTTGGTTGGATGCTGATCGCGACGGCGAAGAGGCGAACTCTCTGCACGAGCCGATGCTCGACGAACTCAGCGTCGTGCTGGACTACCTGCTGACAAATTTACCTACTGGCCTTGTAATAGGCTCTGCTAAGAGCAGCGGCTTTATCGCTGGTGCTGATATTCGCGAGTTTGAACATCACACAGATGCCAAGTTGGTGGCAAGCAAAATAGCTGTTGCACATCAATTGTTTGAAAAGCTTGAAGACCTGCCAGTGCCTACTGTCTGCGCCATCGACGGTTTTTGCTTGGGTGGTGGTTTAGAGCTCGCGTTGTGTTGCGACTACTTGATCGCCACAGATTCGGACAAGACCCGCATTGGGCTGCCTGAGGTGAAGTTGGGTATCTTCCCAGGCTTCGGTGGGAGCGTCCGATTGCCGCGCCGAATCGGTGCGCATCAGGCAATGCCGTTGATGTTAACGGGTCGCATGCTCAAGCCTGCAGCAGCACGTGGCATGGGAATTATCGACGAGATTGTAGGTCGGCACGGCAACTTACACTGGTCGGCTCGGAGGGCTGTTGTAAAAAAACGCCGCTCCCGCAAACCTAGTGCTCTGGTCTCGCTCAGCAACTCAGCGCTTGCAAGACCACTGTTGGCGCGTGCGATGCGCAAACAAACGGCTGTCAAGGCTCGGCAAGAACACTATCCAGCCCCGTTTCGTTTGATCGATACCTGGGCTGAACACGGTGGGATGAATGACCGCAGGGCGCACTTCAGCGCCGAGGCCGAAGCCGTTGGTGAGTTGATGGTGGGTGACACCGCCAAAAATCTGAGGCGTGTTTTTAATCTGATGGAAGGCATGAAAAAAACGGCCAAAGCGTCGGACTTTGTTGCACGGCGTGTGCATGTCATTGGCGCCGGGGTGATGGGCGCAGATATAGCTGCCTATTGCGCCATGCGTGGACTAGAGGTCACGCTCCAAGATCGCGAGCAAGTTTTTATCGATGCAGCGCTCAAGCGTGTCGATAAAATGTTCAAAAAGCGTATGAAAAAAACCGGTGAGTTAATCGCCGTGCGGGCTCGGCTGAAAGGTGACCTAGAAGGTCGTGGAGTGGCCCGAGCTGATGTTGTCATCGAGGCCATCATTGAGGACGCGCAGATCAAACGCGATTTATTTGCCAGCCTTGAGCCACAACTTAAAGCAGATGCGGTACTCGCGACCAATACCTCGTCATTGCCACTTGAAGAGATAAGTACGGGCCTGTCGAATCCGGCGCGTTTAATTGGGCTTCACTTTTTTAACCCAGTGGCCATGATGCCACTGGTGGAAATCATTCATGGTGAAGGCACTGATCAATCGATGGTTGAGCGGGGTCTAGCCTTTGGTAACCAAATTAGCAAAATGCCGCTGGCTGTTAAGAGCAGCCCCGGCTTTTTAGTCAACAGAGTGCTTGCACCCTACATGACGAAAGCACTTGAGTTACATGTGGAGCAAGGTGAGTCCCTTGAAGATATCGATGAGGCAGCCTTGGCTTTCGGCATGCCGATGGGACCGCTGGAGTTATCCGACGTGGTTGGCATTGATGTCTGCTTAAAAGTCAGTGAAAACCTAGGCGCTAGCGCGTCTATGTTGCAATTGATGCGTGACTCTATCGCTGCGGGCAATTTGGGCAAAAAATCAGGTCAAGGTCTATACCACTGGGAAAAAGGCAAGGTGGTCAAGCCCAAGTCTACGGCTTCTACTGCAAAGCTCGAGTCTCTGGCAAAACCCATGATCGATATTTTTATTGCCGAGTGTCGAGCTGTCGAAAGTGAAGGCTTGGTTGCCGACAGCGACTCTCTGGACGCTGGTATTATTTTTGGTACCGGGTTTGCACCTTTTCGAGGCGGGCCGATTCAATATGACAACGCACTATCTAAGTCCGTAGGGGAAGCATCATGAGTAGCACACAAAGCATGCGCCCAGTCGCAATTGTCGGTGGCGTGCGCACGCCGTTTTGCCGTTCTAACACGGCGTACCAAGATCTGAGCAACTTGGACATGCTGAGCACAGCGATTCAAGGACTGTCTGATCGTTATTCGCTTAAGGGTGAAGTGATCGACGAGGTTTTCGCAGGTGCGGTCATTACCCAATCCAAAGACTGGAACTTAGCCCGCGAAGCTGTTCTGTCCACTGATTTGTCGCCACTAACCGCAGGGGTTACCTTGCAGCAAGCCTGTGCCACCAGTTTGCAAGCGGCGATGATTTCGGCGGCGAAAATTGCATCGGGTCAAATTGATTGCGCCATTGCGGCAGGTTCAGATACCACCTCTGATGCGCCAATCGTTTTGGGCGACAAGCTTCGCAAAAGATTGATCAAACTCAGCCGCGCCAAGACTTTCTCAGATAAGTTGAAACTATTTAAGGGCTTTCGCCCGGGAGAATTAGCGCCCAAAAGTCCAAGTGTTGCTGAGCCGCGCACGGGTCTTAGCATGGGCGCTCACTGCGAGTTGATGGCGCAGCAATGGGCGATTAGCCGTGAAGAGCAAGACGAGCTAGCGGTCTCTAGTCATCTAAAAGCTGCAGCGGCTTACGACGAAGGCTTTTTCGATGAGTTGTTGGTTTCTTGTGGTGGGGTTTTGCGTGACAACAACATGCGCACGGATGCGAACATGGAAACCATGGCAAAGCTTCGGCAAGCTTACGAGCGCGGTGAAAAGGGCACGCTGACAGCTGGTAACAGCACGCCACTAACTGACGGCGCTTCTAGCGTGCTGTTGGCCAGTGAAGAGTGGGCACGAGAACGTGGTTTACCGGTGTTGGCTTATCTCACGCATTCACGACACAGTGCTGTTGATTTTGTCGGTGGTGAAGGTCTGTTGATGGCACCAACCGTCGCAGCTTCTCAGATGCTGCAACGAGCAAATCTCAGTTTGCAAGATTTCGATATCTACGAAATCCACGAGGCTTTTGCTGCCCAAGTGCTCTGCACGTTAAAGGCATGGGAGTCCGATGAGTACTGCCGAAATCGCTTGGGCCTGGACAGCGCGATGGGGGGCATTGATAGAGAAAAGCTGAACGTGAAGGGTTCTAGTCTGGCTGTGGGCCATCCTTTCGCTGCTACCGGTGCTCGAGTATTAGCCACCGGTGCTGAAATTCTCGACCAGCGTGGGGGCGGCCGTTGCCTGGTGTCGGTCTGTACAGCCGGTGGTATGGGGGCGGTTGCTGTACTGGAAAAGTAGTTCCAAATTAAGCTTGGATCTCGAATTGAAAATGTGTTGAACGGCTTGCTAAAAAGCTGTCACTCGATGACTCCGGAGGTGTTTGTGATGAAAATAATATTGTTGATGGTTTCAACCATGTTCTTGATGAGTTCAGTCGTCGCTGAAGAGCTCCCCAAAGACCGCTACCATTTCTCAGTTTCTGCGCGCGGTCAGGCTGACAACGATTGGATGGTCGTGGTGCTGAGCAGTCAACGTCAGGACAAAGACTTAGCGCGTGCGTCAGATGCGGTTAACAAGGAAATGGCTTGGGCGTTGGAGCAAATTGAGGCGGATTTGGAGATTCAGAGCTCGACAGAGGGCTACAGCAGTAACCCTGTCTATATGGATAAAGGCCGTGAGGTGCGTGCTTGGCGAGTCAGTCAACAGCTGCGATTGCAGAGTTCAAATTTTGATTTACTGACGTCCAAGTTGCAAAAATTGCAACAGCAGTTATCGATCCAGCAGATGGCGTTCTCGGTAAAGCCGGACACGCGCGATTTGTTGGTGGAGGATTTGATGGTGGAAGCACTGGCCAACTTTCGACGACGCGCCAAGCTTATTGCTCACCAGATGGACGCAGTGGACTTTTCTGCGGTCAATATAAATATTAACAGCGGTGGAAATCAGCAACAGTATGCACGCCCGGCAATGATGCGCAGCATGTCAGCCGACATGGCAGCGCCTGCGGTCGCGGGTGGTGCGAGCGACTTGGTCGTCAGCATTAGCGCTGAGATTGAGTTGCAATACTGACCTTTCGTCGATCGAATCTTTAGCCTGACAGTGTATTCCCGCCATTGGCAAGATTTGCAACGCGGCTGGGCCAAATTTAGCGCGTCGGCGGTGCGAGCATGGATTGATCTGAGACTCCCTAGGTTCCTGTGAGTCGAAAGATCGACGCTGCTGGCTGTCCGGCGTATCATTGACACCACTTCACTAAGGCTCTGCAGCCGTTACATAATTGCCTACACTTACAAGGCTAGTTGTCGTGTGGAGCTGTAGATGCTTCTTCGAGAGCGCGTCTCTAGTTGCGGGCCTAATCTGTATTAAAAGATGTAGCGCGCGTGTGGTTTTCGGTGTTCAGCGGTATGACGGTAGGTTCGTCTCTGATGATCACCGTTTCGATTTCACAGTGGTCAACGCACCCATCGTTAAGGTGGTTTTGCAGTGTTGCCCTCACAGGTAAAAGATAGTCTTGGCACAAGCTACCCGAGTACGTAAACGAAACACCTCAACCACTCCCCGACGTAAAACGGCAGGGCGGGCTTCGCCGCGCCGCAAAAAGGCATCATCGCTCAAGTTGCCAACCGTACCTGTGGAAGCTGTCACGCGTATTCAGCAAGGATTGCGCGAGGGTTTTTCGATCACCTTGTTAGCGCTGGCGGTTTACCTGATGGCCTCTTTGGCCAGTTACAGCCCGAGTGATCCTGGTTGGTCGCACACAGGTACGCATTCTGCGGTGCAGAATATGGGTGGCAGAGGGGGAGCTTGGTTTGCGGACATCACGCTTTATGCCCTTGGGTTTGCCTCTTACGTCTTACCTTTCTTAGCGGCCTACGGCGCGTGGTTGCTATTTCGCAATCGGCGCAAAGATGCGGGCTCTCAGTTTCATTTCACCCTAGTACGTTGGGTGGGTGCCATTTTGATGGTGGGTTCTGCTTGTGGACTGGCGACCATTCACGGCGGCTCAGAGCAATCGCTGTTGCCCGTAGGCGCTACCGGGGGTGGGGTGGTTGGCACATGGCTAGCCGATGAACTTTTACCCATTTTAAAAACCCTCGGCGCAACATTGCTGTTGATCTCCGTCTTGATGATGTCTTTTACACTGACGACAGGACTCTCTTGGTTTTGGGTATTGGACGCGGTTGGTGGTTGGACCCTCAAAGGATGCGAATGGTTGGGACGACACGTCGTGGCGTTTGGTTCAGCTATAGGCGTTTGGTGGAAAGAGCAAAGTGAAGGTATTCGAGAGGCGCGCGAAGAAGCCGCTGACGCACGTGAGGCACAGTATTTAGAAGACGACCGTCTTGCGCAGATTGCCGCAAAAGCGGTGAAAGCGCCTGCTAAGACGGCAATTGCGGCGCCGGTAAATGTCGAGAAACCGAGCAAACCTGCAAAACTTTCACGTGCCGAGAAGAAGGCACTGGCAATTGCTGCTGCAGAAGAGCGTGCCGCCGAATTTGCTGCCAGTTCTTCAGATCCGATTATTCCTGACTTGGGTGATCAGACAATATCGGATATGACAACTGAGTTTGTTGCTGATGCCCCGCCGCCCATTATTGTGGCGGATCGCTCTGGGCCGACAGCGGACATCGCAGGCGAGGGCGATGTTTCAGGTTCCAAGCCTGTTATCGCGCAAAAAGCTGGACCCATTGAACCGAGCAAGCGCAGTGTTAAAGAACGGCAAGGACGTTTGTTTGGTGGTCAGGACAACGATGTACCACCGCTCAATCTACTTGACGCTGCCAAACCCCAAGAGGGTGGCTACTCCGAAGAAGTGCTGGCGAATATGTCGCGTTTGTTAGAGGAGAAATTTGCCAGCTACGGTGTGCAAATCAAAGTGGTAGCGGTGCATCCTGGTCCGGTTATTACTCGCTTCGAGCTACAGCCTGCTCCCGGTGTTAAATCAAGCCAGATCACCAATTTGGGCAAAGATATCGCTCGCTCTTTATCCGTGCTTTCCGTGCGGGTGGTAGAGGTTGTGCCGGGTAAAACGACAGTCGGCATCGAAGTGCCGAATGCGCAGCGAGAAATGGTGCAGTTGTCAGAGATACTTCAAAGCGATACCTATGAGAGCAAAGAATCACCATTGACCATAGCTCTGGGGAAGGATATCGCTGGTCGTCCAGTCGTCACCGATTTAGCACGCATGCCTCACTTGTTGGTGGCGGGTACCACAGGTTCGGGTAAATCGGTTGCCATCAATGTAATGTTGCTGTCGCTGTTGTACAAATCTAGCGCGAAAGATGTCCGGCTTATTTTGGTCGATCCAAAAATGCTCGAGCTGAATATGTACGAGGGCATTCCGCATTTGCTGACCCCTGTTGTCACTGATATGAAAGAGGCAGCCAATGGATTGCGTTGGAGTGTCGCGGAGATGGAGCGGCGCTACAAGGTTATGGCTGGTCTGGGCGTGCGAAACATCACGGGCTACAACCGTAAGATCAAAGAAGCCGAAGCCAAGGGTGAAACAATCCCAGACCCAACTTGGAAGCTTGACGAAACGGGTTTGGATCCAACAACAGAAGCGCCGCCGCTTGAACGCTTTCCTTATATCGTCATTGTCATCGATGAATTCGCCGACATGATTATGGTGGTGGGTAAACAAGTAGAGGAGCTGATCACTCGGATTGCTCAAAAGGCACGGGCAGCAGGCATCCATTTGGTGCTGGCCACGCAGCGTCCATCGGTAGATGTCATCACCGGTTTGATCAAAGCAAATATTCCTGGGCGTATTGCTTTCCGAGTTTCCTCTGGACTTAACTCTCGCACTATTCTCGATCAGGCGGGTGCAGAGGCCTTGTTGGGCCACGGTGATATGTTGATGATGGGTCCTGGTAGCTCTGTTCTAGAGCGGGTGCATTGTGCTTTTGTGGATGATCACGAAGTCCATGCGGTGTGCGAGTACCTAAAGACCAACTTTAAATCTGATTATTACGAAGAGATTCTGCAGGAAAGCATTGCTCTGCCTGGCCTGCCAAGCGAAGGAGGGAGTGGTGGAGACGCCGAAACGGATGCGCTTTATGATCAAGCGGTAGCTATTGTCTGCGAAACGCGAAAAGCTAGCATCAGTTATGTACAGCGCCGCCTAAAAATCGGATACAACCGTGCGGCGCGCATGATCGAAGACATGGAGATGGCGGGAGTTGTTTCGCCTGTGGGTCACAATGGGCAGCGCGAAGTGCTGGCTCCACCACCCGTCAAAGGCTAATTCTGTTCGCAGAGTGAACCCAGCACCTGTGCATTGGTCTCAGGTTCAGATGCTAGAGCACGAAAAACACACCTTATCATTTGGAGAAAGTACTCTGTGAAATGCAAAGCTGCGCTTTTTAGTGCTTGCCTACTCGTGTCCGTCCAGACGGTTTCGGCAGGAGCCTTACAAGATCTCAAAGATTTTACCAATGGTGGCAAAGCCTTTTACGCCACTTTTGTACAGTCAGTTTATGACGGTAATGGAGAGTTGATTCGCGAGTCAAACGGCGAAGTGAGCTTGCTCCCACCGATGAAGTTTCGTTGGGACTACGAAGCGCCTTTCAAACAGGAACTCGTGTCCAATGGAAAAAAACTTTGGCTTTATGATGATGATTTGCAACAGGTCACCGTCCGCTCAGCCAAAGAAGCGTTGGCCAATTCACCGATACTTTTATTAACCGGTGAAGCGTCCCTGGAGGATGAGTTTTTTGTCAAAGAAGTCGGTGACCGTGATGGCCTTGGCTGGGTTGAGTTAAAACCCATGGACGAAGAGGCCGATTTTGAAGCCATCTACGCGGCTATGGACAGTGCAGGGCTGCGCGTGCTCGATATGCGAGATAAGCTTGGTCAATCCACTCAAATCCAGTTCGAAAACATCCAAGTCAGCAGTAGCCTCAATCAGGCCATATTTGAATTTACAGTGCCCGAAGGGGTAGATGTGGTCGAGCAGTAAAACGCTATGAGCGGTCAAGGTGGTTTGTTTGACAGTACACCGGCAGCTGAATCCACAGACGGTGTGGCTGATGTGTCAGGTGATCAAAGCAGTGACCTTGAAGTCTCACTGCATCAGCCTCTGGCCTCTCGCATGCGACCTCTCTCGCTCGATGAATACGCTGGGCAGGACCACCTTATTGGTGCCGATAAAGCACTGAGGCGCGCAATCGAGGCGGGGAGACTGCATTCGATGGTGTTCTGGGGCCCTCCTGGCACGGGTAAAACAACGCTTGCGCGTTTAGTGGCAGCGCACTGCGACGCGGCCTTTGTGTCAATGTCGGCGGTACTCAGTGGAGTCAAAGAAATCCGCGCAGCAGTTGCCGAAGCCAAAGCCCGCCAAATTGCCCATCAGCAGCAGACTTTGTTATTTGTTGATGAAGTGCATCGTTTTAATAAATCTCAGCAAGATGCTTTTTTACCGCACGTAGAAGACGGCACTGTCTGTTTTGTTGGAGCGACCACTGAAAACCCATCTTTTGAACTGAATAACGCACTGTTGTCTCGCGTACGCACTTATGTTTTGCGTGGTTTGCAGCACCACGATATTGTTGGAGTGCTGCGGCGTGCCTTGTCGGACCACGAACGAGGTTTGGCTGGCCAGGTTGTAATTGATGACGATTGTTTATTGCTGTTAGCTGAGAGTGCTGATGGTGATGCGAGACGTGCTCTAAATTCGCTGGAAGTTGCCAGCGAATTGGCGCCAATCCGTGAGGGTGTTGCCCAGATTGACGCCGGTGTATTGTCGGAGGCGCTTCAAGGCAGTTTGCGCCGCTTTGATAAGGGCGGAGATGGATTCTATGAGCAAATATCTGCGTTGCATAAATCTGTGCGTGGCTCGAGCCCAGATGGCGCGCTCTATTGGTTTTGCCGCATGCTCGATGGAGGCTGCGATCCAGCCTATGTGGCTAGACGGCTGCTGCGCATTGCCAGCGAAGACATAGGGAATGCCGACCCAAGAGCTTTGCAAGTAGCGCTGGACGCGTGGCAAGCGTATGAACGTTTAGGTAGTCCAGAAGGCGAATTAGCGTTAGCGCAAGCGGTTTTGTATCTATCAAGTGCTGCAAAAAGCGATGCGAGCTACACCGCCTATAACGAGGCGATGGCATTTGTTCGCGCTCGAGGCAGCGATCCTGTCCCTAATCATTTGTGTAATGCACCAACAACATTACTAAAAGATGAAGGTAGAGGCGAAGGCTATAGGCATGCGCACAATGAACCAGATGCATTCGCAGCTGGTGTGAACTATTTTCCAGTCACTATCCCAAACCCTCAGTTTTATCACCCCGTTCAACGAGGTTTAGAGGCAAAAATTGCTGAAAAACTCGCAGAATTACGTCGTCGCAATGAAATGGCGCCCTCATAAGTCAGTTTTTTCTCCCACATCGCCTTAGCTGGCATCAATATTCCTTAGTCAGAACCACCAGATAATAAGTCGCGCACGGTGTGGCTCGCTGTCGCTTGCCTGTAGAACTCTTGACTTTGGCTTTTCAAGACCTCCTGCAATCAAGAAACAAAATCGGTCGCCGCTACCACTGATTAAGCAGCGAGGCGGATGCTTAAAACACCATGTAAGTGGACTTAAAAAGAGATTGAGGTGGGAGTGATCCATGCGTAGGGAACCGCTCGATAATGAGCAAGCTTGGCGACCAGATGATCTAGTATTGGCGCCAGAGGATCTTGAACAGATTCTATATATTGAAGATGCGCGTCGGCTTCAAGCAGGTATTGCCTTGCTGAATGTAGAGCTACAGCGTCTGTTCGAGGAAACTCGTAATCCGACTGGTGATTAGCCAGTCTTGGCGAAGTTGACGACTCCCGGGTATCGGTATCGACCGAGGAGCCGCTTCTTCGTTTTTCTTTGGGTGCGCTAAAAAGCCCCGTCAAATTGCTTCTCTTGCCGCTCTATCGCCCAGAGAACGTGTTCTTTGACTAAACTATCCTGATGGTCTGCATTCTCGTACAGTTTTTTAAGTACATCTCGTGACGGCTTTGCATTGCCGAGTGCTACGGCAATATTGCGAAGCCAGCAGCTGTAACCTATACGTCTTATTGCTGACCCTTCTGTCCGACGCAGAAACTCATCTTCAGTCCAGTTAAACAATTCCAGCAAACTGGCTCGGTCAAGATTACTTCTCGGCTGAAAATCGTCTTCTGTTGTGTCATTTGAAAAGCGATTCCAGGGGCACACCATCTGACAATCGTCGCATCCGTAGATTCTGTTCCCCATCATAGGACGAAATTCGACGGGAATGGTTCCGCGTAATTCAATCGTCAAGTAAGAAATACACCGACGGGCATCAACTTGATACGGGCTGACGATGGCACCTGTTGGACAGGCCTGTATGCAGGCGCTGCATTCTCCGCAATGATTGCGCTGCGTGGTGTGATCAGGCTCTAAGGGCAGGTCGGTGTAGATTTCTCCAAGGAAAAACCACGAGCCGCCATTGCGGTTGATGAGATTACTGTGTTTGCCAATCCAGCCTAATCCAGCCCGTTCCGCAAGTGCTTTTTCAAGCACCGGTGCACTGTCTACAAAAACGCGGTAACCCATCGGACCGACATGCTCTTCTAATTTTTCTGAGAGTCGTTTTAGTCGCATACGCATCATTTTGTGATAGTCGCGTCCCAGTGCATATCGTGAAACATAGGCTCGCTCGTTATCATCTAAGTTTTCTTGCATACCGCTGGCATTGCCAGGCAGGTAGTCCATGCGTACTGAAATGACTCTCAATGTGCCGGGTAGCAGTTGATCAGGCCGGGAGCGCATATGGCCGTGGCGCTGCATGTAGTCCATTTCACCGTGGTAACCCGCTTCAAGCCATGCGTCCAACCTTGGTTCGTAGTCTGCCAGTTGGCCGTCACTGATACGGCAATCTGCAAAACCCGCTGACTTTGCCCAGTCACGTAGTTGTTCATTAAGGTTTGGGCTTAACGCTGTGGTCATGGTGTGCTGTTGCCTGCTTCTTGGCGTGAGGAGTCTATAGTGTGTGGCGTATTGTATCTTTTTGAGACCGACTACGGAGTGTTTGCATGGAGTGGTTTTTGGTGGCTCTTGGTGGTGCTTTAGGTGCTGTTAGCCGATTTGCCGTGGTTCGTTTGGCAGCAGGAGTAGGCGGACCCTTTCCATTGGGGACTTTAGTCGTCAATGTGATCGGGTGTTTATTGGCCGGTATGTTGGTGCATTGGTTAACAATGCGGGCGGCTGATAGTGCCTTGAGGCCTCTGCTTCAGGTAGGTTTTTTTGGGGCTTTTACCACGTTTTCTGCTTTTTCAGTGGACAGTTGGCAGCTGTGGCAAAGTGGCCACTACTTGGCCTTGAGCATGAATGTAGTGCTCAATGTCGTGCTCAGCCTTTGTGCCGTTATCGTTGGGTTTCAGGCGGCGCGTGCCTTACTTTAGCGATATACTTAAGGCAATCTATTTTATCATTACTCTTATACACGGAACGCCATGATTGACCCCAAGTTGCTTCGCTCTGATTTAGACGCTGTTGTCGCCAATTTGTCCCGTCGTGGATTCAGCTTTGATGTCGCTCGATTTGAGCAGCTTGAGTCGCGCCGACGCGATATTCAAGTCGAGACTCAGGCGTTTCAGACCGAGCGCAACGCGAGTGCCAAAAATATTGGTCAAGCCAAGGCCAAAGGTGAAGATATTCAACCTTTGTTAGACGCTGTCGCCAGTTTGGGCGATAAGCTCAAAGCTGCTGAGGAATCGCTCGCAGAGGTGCAAGGCGAGTTGGAATCCATGCTTTCAGGTGTACCTAACTTGCTGCACGAGTCTGTGCCAGCTGGTAAGGACGAAGACGACAATGAGCTGGTGCGCACTTGGGGCGAGCCTCGTTCCTTTGACTTCAATGCCAAAGATCACATGGATTTAGGTGCAGACGGTAGTATCGACCCAGATATGGGTGCAAAACTAACCGGAGCGCGTTTTGTTGTGCTCAACGGCGAAATTGCGCGCCTGCACCGCGCGTTGATTCAATTCATGTTTGACCTGCATACACAAGAGCACGGTTATCAAGAAGTTTGGGTGCCTTATTTGGTCAACGAAGATTCGCTTCGCGGCACCGGCCAACTACCCAAATTTGCTGAAGATTTGTTTGCTCTTAAAGGCGAGCGAGAGTTCTATCTAATTCCAACATCTGAAGTGCCTGTTACCAATTTTGCGCGTGATCGAATTTTTGAATCCGGTGAATTGCCGCAGAAGTTTGTTTGTCATTCTCCGTGTTTTCGCTCAGAAGCAGGGTCTCATGGGCGCGATACTCGTGGCCTTATTCGCCAGCACCAGTTTGAAAAAGTCGAAATGGTGCGTCTCGAAAAAGCGAGCGACTCCTGGGAGGCACTAGAGGAGCTGATTCGAAACGCCGAAACCGTATTGCAACGCTTGGAGCTGCCTTATCGAGTGGTCAATCTCTGCAGCGGTGATATTGGTTTTGGTGCGAGTAAAACCTACGACATTGAAGTGTGGTTGCCCGGTCAAGAAAAATACCGAGAGATATCCTCTTGCAGTAACATGACGGATTTTCAGGCTCGTCGCATGTTGGCGCGCAGCCGAGAAGGCCAGTCTAAGCCTGAGTTGATCCATACCTTAAATGGCTCGGGCTTGGCGGTTGGCCGCACACTTATCGCCGTGATGGAGAACTACCAGAACGCTGATGGCAGCATCGCAATCCCTGAGGCACTGCAGCCGTATATGGGTGGTTTAGAAAAGATACTTCAGCCGTCTTAAGAATTTACTTAAGAAAATGGTAAAAAGCCCAATTAATTTTTGATTGGGCTTTTTTGTGCCTGTTAACAATGCAGTAAATCAACCTTTCGCCAGCATAAAAAGCAACGCAATAAAAGCAACAACAAACAGCAGTGGTTTCATCGCTCCCAACCAATCAGCGGTGGTGCCTTTGGGTGAGTTGCGAACTGAATCAAGCACACGTGGGCCAATGAACGCCAGCAGAGCCAGTAGCATAACCAGGCCCATAATTCGGGTCCAATCCATTTTCTTCTCCCTCTATCAAAAACGCCCTGCAATGACAGGGCGTTGTGAAGCTCAAGTCAGTGTTGACTTAGTCGTCGCCACCAGCAAAACCCAGAAGGTGAAGCAAGCTGGTGAAGATGTTGTAGATGTTCAAATACAAACCAGTTGTCGCGAGGATGTAGTTAGTTTGATGGCCGTGAACCATGGCACTTGTGTCATACAGTATGAAACCACTCATCAATAAAATGACAACAGCTGAAATGCCCAGGCTCATGGCAGGTACCTGAAAGAACCAGTTTGCTAAGGCGGCAAGAATCACTAGCATCAAACCGACCATTAAGAAGCCGCCCATAAAGCTGAAGTCTTTACGCGTAGAGAGTGCATAGCCAGATAGGCCTAAAAATATTGCACCCGTTCCGCCCATCGCCAGCATAACTGTCTGACCGCCATTCGCCATCGATAAGTAATGGTTGAGCATTGGCCCCAAGCCAAAACCGAGTAGCCCTGTGAAAGCAAATACAGCATAGATGCCTTTGACAGAATTAGCCGTTTTGGGAATAACAAACCAAATAATGCCCATCGCTGCAAGTGAGCAGACCATAGACACCATGTAAGGGGGTGCTATCACCATGGACACCGCTGCCATGACAGCGCTAAAAAGTAATGTCATCGATAGTAGTGTGTAAGTGCTGCGGATCAGTTTGTTGGTTTCCAGCACGCGGCCGGTACTAACGCTTTGAACTTGCATTGATTTCTCCGTAAAAAAGGGTTGTTTCTGCGCGGTGTAGACAGCAAAAACTGCTGTGTGTTCCCCCGCAATACATCAAACTATAGCTAGTTAAGTAAATAGCGGCAAATAGTTGTTTTTCAAGTGCGATTTTGACGTGACAAATATACCAATACCCTCTATCATTGCGTCTGTTGGCTTCAAGGAGAAAGACACACGCCCTTGAAGATCGAAATCTCTGAGATTTTCGGCTAGACAGCATGCGGAGAGGTGGCAGAGTGGTCGATTGCGATGGTCTTGAAAACCATTGAACCGTTAAAAGTTCCGAGGGTTCGAATCCCTCCCTCTCCGCCATCAAGTATTCCGAAGAAACCCTGCCTAGTGCGGGGTTTTTTATGCCTGCGATTTGTCGGTAGGGAGGGAGTTCGGAACCGATAGAGGGTTTGAAACGAAGCCAGGACGGCGAAGTTGAGCGAGCGAAGCGAGGCCCGAGAGTGCAGGCCGTGCATGGCCGCAATCCATCCTTCCATCTGCGCAATAAGAATGGTTAGGTCTTTGAATTCGCCGAGTAGCATTCAATTTTATTTGACAATGTCCTTATGAGAACTCATAGGAAATGCTCAGCAAGTTTTTAATACCACAAGTGCCGTAGGCTGTTGTGTGCAATGGTGCGCAGCAGGTATACCGCAAGGGTTTAGCCCATTGCGATTGGCACGAGAGCGCTAATTTCAAGCCACGGAAATGTTCTTATACAAAGTAAGGGGTGCTGAAATCTGCAGCACGATGTATGTCGTTCGCAACCCCAGAAAACAATGTTTCATGTGGCGATGGATTGTGGACTACACAATAGTTAATCATGGGCAGTTTGGGATTAGTCAATATTTCGGCCACCCGTCCACTTTCTATTAATGGCACTAGGTAATCTCTCGGGGCAATGCAGACTCCGCGTCCCGCAGCTGCAAGGCCTACCATGGCATGCAGGCTGTCTACATTGACGCTGTTTCTTGTATCTAGTCCATAGTTTAAAAACCATTCTCGGATGTTCTTGGAATACCCTGACGATTTTCCCTGCGTGATGAATTCGAGCTTCTGCAGCTTGGATATCTCTATTTTTTCTGCTGTTGGCACCAGTCCAGGTTTTCCTATTAGTGTGATTTCAATGCCTGCGACTTGTTTCACGCGCGCGTTGGTCTGAAACGGCATTTCAGGCACAACGATAATGTCGAGTTCTCCGTCTTCGAGGCTACTGTGTAGGTTACGACTCATGCCGATGCTCAGTTCGAATTGGATATTCGAGTCTGTAGCGAGTGAAGTTTCAAGAAATTTTGGCAACCAAGTCAAACTGGAAATTTCTGTCACACCGAGCCTGATGCGCGTGGATATATTCACAATGTCAGTGTTGAATGACGTCAGCTTTTCAAAGCTGGCGACAGTTTCTCGAGATAGTCTGACAAACTGCTCGCCTTGAGGCGTCAAGATAGCTTGGCGTTTGGATCGGTTAAAAACCGAGAAACCCATAGAAGCTTCAAGCTCTTGAATTCTCTTGGTGATCGTTGATTGCGTCAGGTTTAATTTGCCTGCTGCGCGATCGAACGTACCGCAGTCGACGACAGCTAGCATGGCAATGAGTTGATTGCGTGTAAGGCTCATGCATTCATTCGTTTTATCGATGATAATTGATGATAATTGATCAGTATAAATAATTGCTTAAGTAAGGCAACCTTACCTTTATTACGTAACAGTGAACTGGAGTACAGGATTGTCTGATGCAAAACAGCCAATTGATGGGCTCAATAGCGGGCTAACCGCGTGGGCAAGTGGCTTACACGTTTCACAATTTACACACGGCGAGTTGCGTCAATTTAACGGTGCTTACTTTTTCGGTAAGAATGCCTCGCCTCAAAACAGGATGGCCCGATGATCCAAGGCAATGCCGCCCTTGTTGAAGCGATTCGAGAGCGCTTTGCCCATGTAGACAGTTGCCCATTTCAAGGGCCGCGGGTCTATTTTGAGAATGGCGGTGGTGCGCTGACCCTTAATTCGGTTGTTGAAACAACGGCAAAATATGCTGCTATTCCTGATAATCAAGGAAGAGACAATCCTGCAGCTGAAGCGCTGGTGGAAACGATTAAAAAAGCCAAGGCTGACCTTTCAGTATTTATGAATTCGGATTCTGGTCAGTTCATCTTAGGGGAAACCGGGACAGAGCTTTTGTTTCGTATGATCCGCACCGCCTGTCTCAACGCTCCAAAAGGCAGCAAAGTTATTGGTAGCTCGATTGAGCATCCTTCCAGTAGAAGTGCGGCACGTCACTGGGCGGAGTTTGCTGGGATGGAATACGTGAACGTGCTACACACTGATTCCACTGGCCTCGTTACTGCCGAGGACTATGCATCTAAAATGACACCGGACGTGGCAGTAGCGACAATTCTTCACGCCTCACCAGTCACTGGCATAGGCATGGATGTGGTCGCGATCTCCAAGGCAATCCGAGCGATTGCACCGAATTGCTTGATTATTGTTGACGGTATCCAGCATGCAGCACATGGTCATATAGATTTGAGCGCCTACCGTATCGATGGCTACGCTATCTCACCCTACAAGATGTTTTCGCGGCACGGATACGGTATCGCGTGGATATCAGACGGGCTGACGGCGTTGCCGCATGAGTCGCTTGATGGCGGACCAAAAGACGGCTGGGAGTTGGGCACGCGTGATACAGGCGCATATGCTGCGGTATCCGACGTCGTCGCGTACTTTGACTGGCTGGGAGGAGAAGTCTCGGAGGAGACAGAGCCGCGAAAACGGATTGAAGCGGCGGGTAAAGCAATTCACAGTTATGAAACATATCTGACAGATAAATTAATCAATGGGGCTGATAACCTGCCTGGGCTTCGAGACATGCACAACCTCACCATTTTGTCCGGTGCAGACAACCCAGAACGAGAAGGCACGGTGTCGTTTGTGGTTGAGGGTATATCTTCAGTAGAAATCGTGACGGTATTAAAGGAGCAAGGGATTCGTACCCATGTTCGAAAAGCTGATTATTACAGTGGAAATATTCTAGAGCCGCTGCAGCTGTCGGACTGCGTTCGCATCACAATGTGTCATTACAATACAGCGCAAGAGGTTGCACAGGCATTGGGTGTTATGAATAAGATAATCATTGGGACGTATTTCCAAAAGGGGAGTGCTTAGGTATTCTTAGGCGACAACTCTAAAAGCTCTATAAGACATACTGGCGTATGTGCAAAACGAACATGAAGGCAGTTAGTGAGCTTCATATTATTGGCCTTACTCACAATGTAAAGTGCAAGGTCTTAACCGGTGGGAGTATTTTTTTTATGATCAAATCAATTAAAACAGCCGCAATAAGTGCGGTATTGGCGTTTGGAGTGGCAGGAACTGCTGCAGCTGAAGACCTGAAATTTTTTACTATTGGTACGGGCGGCACAGCTTATACCTATTACCCCGTTGGTGGCGTAATCGCAAATGCGATTTCTAAGCCTCCAGGTTCACGCGAGTGTGGAGAGGGCGGTTCTTGCGGTGTTGATGGTCTTATAGCATCTGCGGTGTCATCACGTGGTTCGGTCGATAACGTCAATGCTATCGTGTCGGGCCTGCGAAACTCAGGTTTTGCACAATCGGACGTCGCTTACTGGGCATACACCGGTACCGGCACCATGGAAGGCAGCGACCCAGCGACTGACCTGCGTACAATTGCTGCTCTTTTTGAAGAGCACATTCACCTCGTAGCTCTGGCTGATAGCGGTATCAACTCCGTGGCTGACTTGGCTGGTAAGCGCGTATCTTTGGATGAGCCGGGCTCTGGCACCTACGTAGACGCACTGTTGATCATGGAAGCCAATGGTCTTTCGGTCGATGATTTGACAGCCGAAGCCCTTAAGGGTGGTGCAGCATCAGAAGCGCTGCGCAACGGCAAGATCGACGCCTTCTTTGTTGTCACTGGTTACCCAACAGGTGCCTTGGTCGAGCTTTCATCCGCTGCAGAAATTAAGCTGGTACCCATCGATGGTGCTGGTGCCGATGCGTTGACAGAGAAGTATGGATTTTTTTCTTCTTCAAACATCCCAGATGATGCCTACGAAGGTGTTGCCGGTGTAACAACAGTAGCCGTCGGCGCGCAGTGGTTCACCTCTGCAAACGAAGACGAAGAACTCATCTACAACATCACAAAGGCGTTGTGGAATGAAGAATCTCGCAAGCTGCTTGATGTTGGCCATGCCAAGGGAAAAACAATCACTCCAGCTTCGGCGCTAGCGGGTGTTGGTGTACCTCTGCACGCAGGTGCCGAGCGCTTCTACAAAGAAGCTGGGTTGCTCAAGTAAATTATGGCATTTTGATCTTGGCCCTGAGTGTGTAAATGCTCAGGGCCTTTTTTTATCTTTTTTAGGAACTAGGCCATGAGCGCTGACACAACACCCGAGCTGACTCCTGAACAGTTGGCTGAGATTGAGCGCAAGTTTGACCCGGAAACGGCATTCAGACCGACTGGTAGAGCACTTACATTTTTTATAGCGGCTGTTTTAGTGGCTATGTCCATCTACCATTTTTATGCCTCAGGCTTTGGCTTGGTTCGCGAGTTATTGCATCGCGGTATTCACCTCTCTTTTGTCCTTGGTTTGGTTTTTCTGCTCTTTGGCATACGTAAAACTGATTCTAATATGCCACGCAGTGCTTGGTATCGCTTCGACGGCGTACCGCTGTTAGATATACTCTTCGCTGTTTTGGCTGTGGGTGCAGCCATGTATTTACCGCTGCTCCCGCCAGAAGCATTGGCGCTGAGAGTCGGTAATCCTTCGCCCTCTGACATTTTTATGGGAACTGCATTGCTTGTTCTCACGCTTGAAGCAACTCGCAGAAGTGTTGGCCCAACACTGCCCCTCATCGGATTGCTGTTTATCGCATTTGCCTACTTTGGTCCCTTTATGCCGGGGGCTCTAAAGCACGGTGGCTCGTCATGGCTTGGTATTATCAATCACCTTTATATGACCAACCAAGGTATCTACGGCATCGCGATTGGCGTGATGGCGCAGTATGTTTTCCTCTTTATTCTGTTTGGCGTTTTAGCTACACGTATTGGGCTAGGACAGCTTTTTATCGATTTTGCCATGGTTATCGCTGGTCGCTATTCTGGCGGGCCTGCAAAAGTCGCTATTTTCTCTTCCGCCTTCATGGGCACGATTTCAGGCTCTTCCATTGCCAACACTGTCACCACGGGTGCGTTGACTATTCCTGCGATGAAAAGAGTGGGTTATCCGGCCCACTTTGCAGGCGCTGTCGAGGCAACGGCTTCTACGGGCGGTCAAATAACACCGCCGATCATGGGAGCAGCGGCTTTCATCATGGTGGAGTACTTAGAAATACCGCTTAGAGATGTGCTGGCAGCGGCGTTGTTTCCCGCGCTGCTGCACTACTTTGGTATTTTCATCATGGTTCACTTGGAAGCCAAGAAACTTGGATTGCGTGGGTTGCGTGCTGAAGAACTGCCCAAAATGGGTGTTGTGCTCAAAGACCATTGGTTGAGTCTAATACCCCTGTTGATTCTTGTTTATCTAATCCTCTCTGGCAGGACGCCAGATTTTGCGGCGGTCTACGGGATTATTGCCTGCGTTGTTGTCGGGTTTCTAAACCCGACTAACCGCTTGAGCATCAGAGACCTTTGGGACAGTCTTGCTGCGGGTGCGAAAAATACACTGGCCGTAGGCGCTGCAGCCGCAACCGTCGGAGTTGTCGTTGGCGTAGTGACGCTAACAGGTATGGGTTTTCGTCTGGGCTTTGTGGTTATCCAGACGGCCACAGACATCGGCACCATGCTTAGCTCGTTACCGGTTCTCGGTTACTTCACAGTGACGCAATGGGCGCTGTTTACGTCACTTGTTCTCATCGCGATTTCTTGCATCATTATGGGGGCAGGGATACCGACCACTGCGACCTACATCATCCTAGTGGCGGTTGCAGCTCCTGCACTGGCTCAGCTACAGGTTGAGCCACTTGTAGCGCACTTCTTTGTTTTTTATTACGGCGTGCTGGCTGATATCACACCGCCAGTGGCGCTGGCGGCCTACGCGGCCGCGGGAATCGCAGGGTCCAATCCATTCAAGACGGGGAACACAGCATTTAGATTGGGTATCGCCAAGGCGCTGGTTCCGTTTGTATTTGTCTATTCACCAGCACTTTTATTAGTAGCTGATGGGTTCACGTGGTGGGCATTCACGGTGACCTTGCTCGGCGCTATGATGGGTATCGCCTCTCTCGGTGTTGCTTTCTCCGGGTACCTTTTCTCGTCGCTCAAGACATGGGAAAGATGGTGGGTTGCACTTGTATCGTTCCTCTTTATCGCGCCGGGTTTGTTGACCATGGGGATTGGCATAGTGTTAATGCTGCCAATAATGGTGAGGCAAGTTAAGGTAGAAATCAGGCCGCGCAGCTAAATTAGTGCTTAAGGGCAGGGCCGATTGCTCAGTCAATCGGCCTGTTGTCTTATCAAGTGGTTGCTGTTTCCAAAAGACATTTAACAGCATTTCCTAGAACGGGATCCATTCATCGTCCTGTTGGGCGCTGATTAGTACTCCCTCCGATGTAACAAAATAGTTATTTGTACGTCATATCTAACCTCAAACCCTACGACACAACTGCAAAACCAAGCCTAAGGGTATTTAGCGCGAGTCTAAAACTGAAGAGTTGTTAGTTTCCATTCTTGATTTAGAGAAACTGAACTGTAATTTTGTCTATCTCACGCATTACACCTCTGCAAAATTGGGTGTTGAGCCCGTCACCAGCGATTCTAGAGTGGTAGCCTATAGTTGGTTGTTCGCTGATGTAGTAGCGCGCTGCCGCGTTACAGAGAAGGGCGCTACGGCCAATTCTTCGATTTGCGTGACGAGGTTCACAACTTCGTTTGGTATTTGATACAGCCGGCAGTCTCTCTGGCAGACTAGTGATCCAATGCCCCAGCGATGCATAGACGATTGACACTCCTGCGGCTAAAACCCGCTGTGGATAGTTCCTCTAGAGCAGAGAAAAATACGATGATTCAAAATGACACTTTAAGCGCGATGAAGCGCGTGGTAAAAGCACTCACCGCGAGTGGCATTGTCGAACCACTCAAGCACATCCGGCAGGCCTCTAAGGAGAGCGACGCTTCTGATTTCTACACCATGTTACTGGGTAGCTTCAGCGAGTACAGCCAGCTTTCCAAAGGCTACGACGAGCAGGCTAAGCGGGTTTGTGCAGTCATGGAGATCGATGATCTCGCCAATGAACGATTCTGGGCTGATCTGCTGGCGCAGGAACGGCCGGATGAAAAGCATTTGCTCAAGCTCTACCAAACCCACAGTCGAGTAAATTTCGCGCTTAATCATCTGCCAGCGTTAATCGTGATGATGGAAAATAAACGCAGTACAGCCTTGCGACCTTTTGCGACAGTTGTACCTGAAGGGCAGTCTGTACTAGCTCAAACGATCTTGCCCTTACACGGTAAACCGATGGTTGATACTGAACAACTGGCACATGGCCTTGAATCGGTTGGGTCGCTGTACCGAGCGTGTTGCATGCTAGCCCAACAGACGCCGTCTCCTGTCAGTATGCAAGATTGGCGGTCTAAACCGGTTGCGATATTTAGTGTGATGATGGAGCGCCAGATTCGCCCAGCATTTGATCGCGTATTGCAGTCAATTGGTGGTTTAGTGCTGGAGTATCATAACGGTCGCACTGAAAGTGTGCTGAGTATGTTGCACCAACTGCCGGAACTCGATGCTGTAGATAAACTGCACAATAGAGGCAATCTTGACCAAAATTCTGTCGAAGATATCCGGCATCTTTTGATCAATGGGTCAGCGGACTACTTGTTGGCTGGCTGCGTACCGGCTAGTGTTCCACTGGGTAAACGTTCATCTGTACCTGCGCTGGTCAGTCAATTGGAGCGAGAGCTCCAGCAGCAGCAACTAGAGCTGCAAGGTGCGACAACTGCCGTGGACTTACAGGTCAACGACGACACCATAGGGCTTGGCGCTGATCACAACGACTATTATGACGAAAACCTAGATCGGACGAGGTTTGATTCTTACGAACACGAGCATCATGGCTGGGCGACTCCAGAGGAGTTGTTGGAAGATCAGCCCGTGTTAATAGATAGTGGTGGACGGCATATGCCGCAACATTCTGCCGCATCATCGCGTTATGAAGATGTGATCACGGAAGAAGATATCGATGAGATGGATGCGACCGCATTTATGGAAGCGGAGCTAGAGGCCGTTGATATTGAGCTCGCACCTCCGCCAACACCTGAAACTATTGACGATGCTTCATTTAACGCCGCGTTAGAGAGTTTGATCCGGGAGAATAGAAAGGGCGGTAGATAAGGGCAGCGCCTGTTCATTCAGAATCGAACAATAAGCTGATAAAAAAATGCCGACCTTTGGGTCGGCATTTTGCGTTTTGGGATCAGTATTTAAAGCCTGGTGAGGCTACTTGATGTCACTTGTGGTATTGGTTTTTTTCTCGTCAAGTTTTTAGTGCAGTTTTAACAATTTACTTCTGTTTGAGGCTGAGTACTATGCTGCAACTGTCATTGGTTAGGGTGCAAGATAAGACTTGACGTTTACGTAAACGTCATGTAGTTTTTGTGCTTTAGTGCTCCGACTTAACCGCCCTCCGTGAGGATTGCATCTATGGCCGATCTGGCGACTTTTCCCCGTTTATTGCATGACCGTGCCCAGCGGTTTGGCTCGAGGCCTGCCATGCGCGAGAAGTACCTCGGCATTTGGCAGACTTGGAGTTGGAGTGAAATGAACCAGCACGTACGCTCATTCGCTTCAGGTTTGGCGGAACTTGGGTTCAAGCGCGGTGATCGGCTGGTCATTATCGGTGATAATCGACCGCGACTTTATTGGGGGATGGCTGCTGCGCAATGTCTTGGTGGTGTTCCAGTACCGACTTATCAAGATGCGGTTGCCTCCGAGGTTAGTTATGTCGTAGAGCATGCCGGTGCCACGTTTGTCTTAGTCGAGAATCAAGAGCAAACGGATAAATTGCTTGAGGTTCAAGAGGGTTTTCCTAGCCTTCAGCACATAATCCACGACGACAATCGCGGTTTACGCGACTACGATTCAGCTGGTGTTATTGCACTGGATAAAGTAATTGGTTTCGGGGAAGAAAAAAACAAGCTAGATCCCAATTTTCTCGACAGTGAGATCGCCAAAGGCTCGGGAGATGATGCTGGAATTATGCTGTACACCTCAGGCACTACAGGCAAGCCAAAAGGTGTAGTGCTCACACATGATAATCTAATGTTCGCGGCAAAAGCTTGCGTGGAAATAGACAATCTAGACGAGAAAGATTCGGTCTTGGCTTATTTGCCTATGGCTTGGGTCGGTGACAACGTATTTTCATTTGCTCAAGCGATTTGGTGTGGTTACTGCGTCAACTGCCCGGAGGGGCCTGAGACTGTTCAGGCGGATATGCGAGAGATAGGCCCGACTTATTATTTCGCGCCACCACGGGTTTTCGAAGGCTTGCTGACAAATGTAACTATCCGGATGGAAGATGCTGCGTCAATAAAGCAGAAACTTTACAAATACTTCATGGGTATCGCCAGCGAAATTGGTGGGCGTTTGCTTGACGGCGAGTCGGTAGGTGCAGGCGATCGAATAAAATACTGGATAGGCAATGTATTGGTTTATGCCCCCTTGAAGGATGCACTGGGATTGGGCCGCGTCAGAACTGCATATACTGCAGGTGAAGCTATTGGTCCTGAATTATTCCAGTTCTACCGCTCTATAGGTGTCAATCTCAAGCAGGTCTACGGTCAAACAGAGGCCACTGTCTATGTCACTGTTCAGCCCAATGGACAGGTGCGCGCCGATACGGTTGGTATCCCTGTGCCTGGCGTTGAGCTCAAAATAGATGACACTGGTGAGGTTTTATATCGCGGTGAAGGTGTTTTCCACAGTTACTATAAAAACCCTGAATCAACAGCCTCAACTAAAGATACAGAGGGCTGGGTTAGTACCGGAGATGCGGGTTTTATGACCGACGATGGTCATTTGCGCATCATTGATCGAGTTAAGGATGTTGGCAAGTTTAACTCAGGTAAATTATTTGCTCCGAAGTACATCGAAAACAAACTCAAGTTCTTTTCCCATGTCAAAGAAGCGGTTGTCTTCGGTGCCGACAGAGACACCGCAATGGCCTTCATTGATATGGACATTGAAGCGGTGGGCAACTGGGCAGAGCGCAACAACATTTCATATAGTTCATTCCAAGAGCTGGCTGCAAACGAGCAGGTATATCGGATGGTGAAAGAATCTATTGAGCAAGTTAATGAGGGCTTGATAGAGGACCCACTGATGTCTCATAGCCAAGTCCATCGTTTCTTGATTTTACCTAAACAGCTTGACGCTGACGACGGTGAATTGACCCGTACTCAGAAGGTTCGTCGAGCACACATAGCCGAAAAGTATGCGTCCCTTATTGATGCGCTTTACAACGGTGACAAGAACCATTTTGTCGATCTAGAAGTGAAATACGAAGACGGGCGTATTGGCAGTGTCACTGGCACTCTCGCACTAGAAGAAGCCCAAGTATATGAACCTTCGTACACCGCTGACAAAGTCGCTTAAGGAGATAGAAATGGCTGCTCAAAACGCAACCACTGAGCCGTCTTCAAAAGCTCCTATCATGGAGATGAAGAATATCACCTTACGCTTTGGTGGTGTAACGGCAATTGAAAATATCAGTTTCGATATCAGAGAGGGTGAAGTGCGTGCCATCATCGGTCCTAACGGTGCTGGTAAGTCGTCCATGCTCAATGTCATTAATGGTTTTTATCACCCCCAAGAAGGTGAAATTTGGTTCCGAGGCGCTCAGCGCCAATCATCGCGACCACACGAGATTGCCAAGCAAGGTGTTGCACGTACTTTTCAAAACATTGCGCTTTTTAAGGGGATGTCCACACTAGACAACATCATGTCTGGCCGGCTCAATAAAATGAACAGCAATATGCTGGCACAAGCTGTTTGGTGGGGGCCCGCTCGTAACGAAGAAATTCGCCATCGTGAGGCGGTGGAAAAAGTTATCGACTTTCTTGAAATCCAACATATCCGAAAAACACCTGTTGGGCGATTACCGTATGGTCTGCAAAAACGCGTAGAGCTGGGCCGGGCGTTGGCGGCTGAGCCTAAGATGCTGCTTCTAGACGAGCCAATGGCGGGTATGAACGTCGAAGAAAAAGAGGATATGTCGCGATTCATACTTGATGTAAACAATGAATTCGGTACCACCATTGTCTTAATTGAGCATGACATGAGTGTCGTTATGGATATTTCGGACAGGGTAGTTGTGCTCGATTATGGTAAAAAAATTGGCGACGGCAATCCCGACGAAGTGCGTAGTGATCAAGCGGTTATCGATGCATATTTGGGAGTGAGTCACGATGACTAATCAGACTCCAAACTATTTTCTAATGCGACGAGGACGAGGCTAATGTCAGCGGATTTTCTATACACCCTAGAAGTCATCCTGAATGGATTGATGGCTGGCGTTATGTACTCGTTGGTCGCCCTTGGCTTTGTTTTAATTTACAAAGCGTCTGGAATTTTTAATTACGCACAAGGTGTCATGGCACTTTTTGCTGCGATGACGCTGGTAGGTATTCAAACCGGACAAGTACCTTTTTCTCATCTTATAAACGCGATTTTTGGCACTGAGGTCCACCATTTTGGTTGGACGGTGCCAGCCGTGTTTGCCATCATTTTGACTTTGGGTGTCATGATCTTATTTGCGTTCATTGTCGAGCGCTATGTACTCAAACACCTTGTAAACCAAGAGCCAATTATTTTGTTTATGGCTACTATTGGCCTTGCGTATTTCATGGAGGGTTTTGGAGACCTGATGTGGGGCGCTGACATCAAGACTTTAGACGTCGGCATACCGAGCGGTGCGTCGGTATGGTTAGAGGATGCCACTATCGGCTGGGGAGTAGAGGGTGGTGGGTTCTACGGATTTTATATAGACAAACTAGACATGGTCGCTGCGGTGGTCGCCATTGTATTGGTCGTTACACTCACCTTGTTTAGCCAGTACACCACAACGGGCCGCGCGTTACGTGCTGTTGCGGATGACCATCAAGCAGCACTGTCTGTCGGGATTAGCTTGCGCACAATCTGGGTGATTGTTTGGTCGATCGCTGGTTTTGTTGCGCTCGTGGCAGGAGTGATGTGGGGCTCTAAATCTGGTGTCCAATTTTCTTTGTCATTAATCGCACTCAAGGCTTTGCCTGTACTTATGTTGGGAGGATTCACGTCAATACCCGGAGCTATTGTTGGGGGATTGATTATCGGTGTGGGCGAAAAGCTGTTCGAATTTTGGGTAGGTCCATTGATTGGAGGTGCGACTGAAAATTGGTTTGCCTACATGCTGGCATTGTTGTTCCTCGTCTTCAGACCTCAAGGTTTGTTTGGCGAAAAGATCATCGAGAGGGTTTAACATGTTTTACCGTGAGTCAGGCGACTTTAAAACCAAATATGTCGATGACAACCAGACCTTCCCGATCAAACTTGATCGCCTGGGCTACTACGCAATCATTGCTATCGCATTTTTAGTTGTGCCTTTTGTCATTAATGATTACTGGGCTAATGCAGTAATGGTCCCCTTCTTGATTTTGTCGATTGCCGCTATTGGGCTCAACATTCTTATCGGATACTGCGGTCAAGTGTCTTTGGGTACTGGGGGTTTTATGGCGGTGGGCGCATACGCCTGTTACAAGCTAATGACCAGTTTCCCAGAAATGAGTATCTTCTTCTGTGTACTGATATCAGGAGGAATCACGGCGCTGGTCGGAGTGCTTTTCGGCCTACCTTCACTGCGTATCAAAGGCTTCTATTTAGCTGTAGCCACATTGGCAGCTCAGTTTTTTCTCGTTTGGTTGTTTAACAAAGTTCCTTGGTTTTATAACTATTCGGCGTCAGGCCAGATCAATGCACCCGAGCGCGCAGTGTTTGATTTTTTAGTCACAGGACCCAATGCAACAGCGGCATCAAAATATTTATTTTGCTTGGTATTTGTCTTTATTTTAGCTTGGATAGCACGCAATCTGACGCGTGGGCGCGTCGGCAGGAGCTGGATGGCTATTCGAGACATGGATATCGCGGCTGAAATTATTGGTGTTAATCCACTAAAAACTAAACTGTCAGCTTTTGCTGTTTCTTCCTTTTTTATTGGTATCGCTGGAGCGCTTTTTTTCTCTGTTTACCTTGGAGCTGTAGAAGTAGGCGAGGCTTTCGGGATCACTCAATCTTTCTTAGTGCTCTTTATGGTCATCATCGGCGGATTAGGGTCCATCTTCGGTAGTTTTGCCGGTGCTGCGTTTTTAGTTTTGATGCCCGTATTTTTAAAGAACGTCATGGTTGGTGGCTTAGGGTGGCCGACGGATATAGCTGCACATTTAGAGTTTGTCATTGTGGGGGGCTTGATTGTATTTTTCTTGATCGTCGAACCACATGGTCTCGCACAACTATGGCGTTTGGCGAAAGAAAAACTACGTTTGTGGCCTTTCCCGCACTAGCAGAGTAGGGTTAAAAAGCAATAAGAAGTGTATCAACACTCGTGGAGAAAGCTCGATTGGCAATAATGTCCATTGGGTTAGTGGAGCGGAGATAATTTTCGCTTTGGTCGAGAAGAGCAATACCGCTCTTCACGTTGGGGTTTTAGACCCCGTTACGATGATCGAATATTGACTCGGTCAAATTTAGTGAAGAATTCGATTCTTCAATTGGAGATGCAATGAAATCGCGCAAATTAGCAGCCCTAGCGGTTGTAGCAACACTGGCTTCAAGCTCAGCCATAGCGGACTTGGTCTTTCCGTCCTTGAGCTATAGGACTGGCCCATACGCGGCCAATGGCATCCCTTTTGCGGATGGCTACGCTGATTACTTTACGCTGATTAATCAGCGTGATGGCGGTTTAGGTGGTGAAAACCTCAAGCTGCTTGAGTGTGAAACAGGCTACAACACTCAGAAAGGTGTGGAGTGCTATGAGTCGACTAAGGGCGAAGGCGCTTTGGTTTACCAGCCACTTTCAACAGGTATCACGTACCAACTTATTCCAAAGGCAAGTGCTGATGGCATCCCCATTCATAGCATGGGATACGGTCGTACATCTGCTGCTAACGGCAAGGTATTTGAGCACGTCTTTAACTACCCCGTTAACTATTGGAACGGCGCTTCAGTTGCCATCAATCATTTCTTGGACCAAGGGTCACTCGACGGAAAAACAGTTGCACTCGTTTATCACAATTCAGCCTACGGCAAAGAGCCTATCCGCACTTTGCAAGAACTGTCTAAAAAGCACGGCTTTAGCTTGACCGAGATTCCTGTTGATCACCCTGGTCAAGAGCAGAAATCACAGTGGCTTCAAATTCGTCGCGAACGCCCAGACTACGTCATTATGTACGGTTGGGGTGTGATGAACCAAGTGGCTATCCAAGAAGCGGCGAATATACGCTTCAACATGGAGAACTTCATGGGAATTTGGTGGTCTGGTTCGGAAAATGATGTCATTCCTGCAGGCGCGAAAGCCAATGGCTACAAAGCGTTGACTTTCCACAACACAGGTGCCGGGTACCCAGTATTCGCTGATATTCAAGAATATGTAGTGGACAAAGGCATGGCTGCAGGTGCGGGTGATCAGATCGGAACCGTTCTCTATAACCGTGGTATGTACGCAGCAATGTTGGCTGTTGAGGCAGCGCGTACGGCTCAAGAGATTCACGGCACTATGGCGATCAATGCATCTCAGATGCGAGACGGTATGGAAGCACTTGAGATCACTGAAGAGAAAATGGCCGCACTCGGGTTAGCCGGCTTTGGTCCTAGTTTCAGTGTGAGCTGTGAGAATCATGGTGGTCCAGGTAACGCGGCTGTTCAGCAATGGGATGCAGCAGCGAAGAAATGGAACTTGATTACTGAATTTACTCCATCTGACATGGATGTAATCGGTGCGCTGATCGAAGAAGATAGTGCTGCATATGCGGCAGAGAACAGCATCACACCGCGCAGCTGTTCGTAATCACTCGGAATTAAAAAGGCAAAAACCTTTTTTGGTCGGCACCCACGCAGGGTGTCGACTTTGTCGTTGCTCGAATCGTTCGACTGCAACAGAAAACTTCAAGTAATTCGCTAACTGTTAGGAGAATGTTATGCAGCAAGAGCAGTTGCAGACTGGAGATGCGTTGTTGACGGTCAACAACATCGAAGTCATTTATAACCATGTGATTTTGGTTTTAAAAGGCGTCAGCCTAACTGTGCCCAAAGGTGGGATCACTGCGTTGCTTGGGGGTAATGGCGCGGGTAAAACAACGACGTTGAAAGCGATTTCAAATTTACTGCGTTCGGAACGCGGCGATATTACTAAAGGAAACATTGAGTATCGTGGTAATAATATCAACGAACTCAACCCCTCTGAATTAGTGCGCCGTGGTGTCATTCAGGTCATGGAGGGTCGTCACTGCTTTGAGCACCTGACGATTGAAGAGAATTTGCTAACCGGTGCTTATACGCGTCGAGATGGAAAAGCAGCGATCAACAAAGATTTGGAAATGGTTTATAACTATTTCCCTCGTTTACGCGAGCGGCGCCGCTCTCAGGCCGGATACACGTCCGGTGGTGAGCAACAAATGTGTGCTATCGGTCGTGCGATGATGTCAAAACCAGAGACCATTTTATTGGATGAGCCTTCAATGGGTTTAGCACCACAGTTGGTGGAAGAAATATTTGGAATTGTAAAAAATTTAAATGAAAAAGAAGGTGTCAGTTTTCTGTTAGCTGAACAAAATACAAATGTTGCACTGCGCTACTCAGATTATGGGTATATTCTCGAAAGTGGCAGAGTTGTGATGGACGGCACAGCAAAAGAGCTGCGCGAAAACTCGGATGTTAAAGAATTTTATTTAGGCGTAAGCGATAAGGGTCGTCGTAGTTTTCGGGATAACAAAACCTACCGTCGTCGTAAACGCTGGTTATCTTAATTTAAGGCGTTTATTTTGATGAGTAACAATTTTTACGATGACCTAGAAACGCGCTCGCCGGAATTGCGTGCTCAAGAACAGTTGGTGTTGCTCAATATTCAGTTGGCACACGCTAGGGCGAATGCCCCCGCACTGCAGGAACATTTAAAAGACGCTCCTGTGTCACTGGACGATTTGCGGCAGCTGTCTTTGTTACCCGTTTTGCGCAAGTCTATGTTGGTTGAAGCGCAAGCTAAAACCCCTCCCTTTGGTGGCTTGGCGGCTATGTCTTGGGGGGCGATCAGCAGAGTTTTTGCATCCCCTGGCCCTATAAACGAACCCGAGCCTGCTGGCATCGATAGCTGGCGCACAGCGAGAGCTCTTTACGCAGCGGGCCTTAGAAAAGGCATGCTGCTGCACAATACCTTCTCATATCATTTTACACCTGCGGGCTCGATGTTAGAGAGCGGTGCTCACGCTCTAGGATGTGCCGTATTTCCCGCCGGTGTGGGTCAGACAGAGATGCAAATAGCGGCGATGGCGCAGTTGTCGCCAAATGGCTACATTGGCACACCTTCTTTCTTGCGTATTCTACTCAACAAAGCCAAGGAAGACGGCGTTGATTTAAGCGGTTTAAAACATGCGTTGGTTGGAGGCGAAGCGCTACCACCTAGCTTGCGAGAAGAGTTACAAAGCCACGGTGTGTCTGTGTTGCAGTGTTATGCCACGGCGGAGTTGGGGCTAATCAGCTATGAGTCGGATGCGATGGAGGGTATGATTGTCGACGAGGGTGTTTTGGTCGAGATAGTCCGTCCTGGTACTGGCGATCCAGTCGCTGTAGGCGAGGTGGGTGAAGTTTTGGTGACGCTGCTGAACAATCAGGCTTACCCACTCATTCGGTTTGCCACAGGCGATCTGTCGAAATTTCTGGAAGGGGCGAGTCCCTGTGGCCGCAGCAACGTGCGCCTAGCTGGCTGGATGGGCCGTGCTGATCAATCGGCAAAAGTAAAAGGGATGTTCGTTCGGCCAGAGCAAGTCGCCGCTATTGTGCAAAGACACACACAGATTTCTAAGGCGAGGTTAGTGGTCACAAATGCAGACCACAACGACAGCATGGAATTGCTATGTGAAACAAATGTGGGCGATGAGGCGCTTGAGGAAGCTGTAGTTGCTTCTATCAGAGAGCTGACGAAGCTGCGTGGTTCGGTGACATTGTGTTCACCCGGGACTCTCGCTAATGATGGTTTAGTGATCGAAGATAAACGCAGTTACGAATAAGGCGATAGTGATGCAGGAATATATGGACGAATCAGTAAGTGGTTTTCCGTTACCCGAACTAAAAAGCTTGCCTGATGATGTTCGCGAGCGCATTGAAGCCGTTGCTGAAAAAGCTGGGTTTGTACCCAATGTCTTTTTGGCTTTAGCACATAGGCCGGCTGAGTTCCGTGCCTTCTTCGCGTATCATGATGCATTGATGGAGCGAGAAGACTCAAGCTTGACACCTGCAGAACGAGAAATGATTGTTGTTGCGACGAGTATAGTTAACGAATGCCATTACTGCGTTGTGTCACACGGTGCGCTGCTGCGAATTTATTCTAAAAATCCATTGTTGTCAGACCAGGTGACGATCAACTACAAAAAAGCAGACATCAGTATTCGAGAGCGTGCGATGCTGGATTTTGCGGTAAAAGTAACCAACAACTCTGGTGCTGTAAGCGTAATTGATTACGACAACCTAGCCAAACATGGCTTTGATCGTGAAGATGTATGGGATATTGCCGGAATTTCCGCTTTTTTTGGCATGTCCAATCGCATGGCCAATTCACTCGATATGCGGCCGAATACTGAGTTTTACACCATGGGGCGTCAGCCCAGGGAAAAGTAATTGCCAATCGCCCTCCTTAAGGTGCTTTTGCTCGTTCAGGTTTAGTCCCAAGTTCGGTAAACTGGTGGTTATCTACCATCAGTGAGACCTTGCCCGATGGCATCAATGTGGACACCCAATGAATCCGACGTTCAGAATCTGGCTATTACCGATTTTCGGAGAAAAGCCAGTGAGCTAGCTGGCGTTGAACTGGCCGACTATGATGCGCTATATACTTGGTCAATCAGTGATCCAGAAGCATTTTGGACGTTGGTATGGGATTTCTGTGGAATTGTTGCTGACACACGTGGCGACCGAATATTGGTGGATGGCGATAAGATGCCAGGTAGCCAGTGGTTTCCCGATGCACAGCTTAATTTTGCCCAGAACCTCTTACGCCGAAATGATCATGAAGCCGCTCTGATTTTTCGTGGCGAAGATGACATAGAGTCGGAGATTAGCTGGGCCGAATTACATCAACTAGTTTCTCAGACGCAGCAACTATTGCGAGATGCTGGTGTGGTGGCTGGCGATAGAGTGGGCGCTTTTATTCCAAATATCCCGGAATCGGTTGTGGCTATGTTAGCGACTGCCAGTTTAGGCGCGATCTGGACATGCTGTTCGCCAGATTTTGGTGTGTCCGCGGCAGTTGATCGCTTTAGTCAAAGCAAGCCAAAAGTGCTTTTCACAGCGGACGGGTACATTTACGGTGGCAAGAATTTTGACTCTCTAGAAAAAGTTAGCGAAATGCTGCCGCAATTGCCTTCAATAGAGCGTGTCTATGTTTGTGCCTATTTACAAGATGAACCGCTGATCCCACAAAGCATGATGATTGCGCTTAACTACTCGCGCGCACTGACCTCGTATGCTGCAAAGCCTGTTGAATTCACTTCAATGCCTTTTAACAGTCCTCTGTACATTATGTACAGCTCCGGCACCACTGGTGTGCCTAAATGCATTGTGCATGGTGCGGGCGGTGTGTTACTTCAACACTTAAAAGAGCATGTGCTGCATGTCGGTCTAAAGCCGCTGGAGCGAATTTTCTACTTCACCAATTGTGGTTGGATGATGTGGAATTGGCTTGTGTCCGCTCTTGCGGCAGAAGCAACAGTGGTCCTTTACGATGGGTCCCCGTACCACCCTGATCGAAATGCTCTATTTGGTTTCGCTGAAGAAACCGGTGTCAATGTGTTTGGAACCTCCGCGAAGTTCATTGATTCTTCTGCCAAAGCTGATGTTAGGCCGGTGCGTGACTGTGATTTGTCTGAGCTGCGCATGGTACTGTCGACCAGCTCGCCGCTCAGTCCTAAATCATACGAATACATTTATACGCATGTAAAACACGATGTTTGTTTGGCGTCCATTGCTGGTGGCACGGACTTGTTGTCTAACTTTGCTTTGGCCAATCCTGCATTACCTGTTTTTGCGGGCGAACTGCAATGTCGTGGACTGGGTATGGCCGTTGAAGTATGGGACGAGCACGCAAAAGCTGTCGTTGGTCAAAAAGGGGAGCTTGTCTGTATAAAACCTTTTCCAAGCATGCCACTTCGATTTTGGGGTGACGACGATGATCTTGAGTATCGATCGACCTATTTTGAACGTTTCGAAGGAGTTTGGCATCAAGGCGATTACGTCGAGCTGACGACATCAGGCGGCATGGTTTTTCATGGCCGATCCGATGCGACATTAAATCCTGGTGGAGTTCGCATTGGAACGGCGGAAATATACCGGTACGTTGAGCTTGTCAAAGAAGTCAGTGAGGCGTTGGCGATCAGTCAAGAATGGCAAGATGACACGCGTATGGTGCTGTTCGTCAAACTGGTCGATGGAGAGGAGCTGGATGACGCCTTGAGTGAACGTATTAAGGGACTAATAAGGCAAAACACTAACGCTCAGCACGTGCCAGCCAAAATTGTGCAGGTCTCAGATATTCCTCGGACGAAAACGGGGAAAATAGTCGAGCTTGCCGTGCGAGAAACGGTGCATGGGCGCGAAGTTAAAAACTTGGAATCGCTCGCCAATCCCGAGTCATTGTTAGAGTTCGAACATCGGTTGGAGCTACGTACTTGAACAATCTAGAAAAAATAGCCAATGAAATCGCTACTTTCAAAGATGCTCTACCGCCTGTGCAAAGTTGGCATCCAGACCGTGACTCTGCAATGGATCTGACGATTCTACGTGATGGCCGCTGGATCCACGAAGGAGGAGAAATAAAACGGCCAGCTCTGGTCAAATTGCTGGCCTCTGTGATGCGGCGAGAACCAGATGGCCGCTATGCATTGGTTACACCCCAAGAACGCGTGTACATTGAAGTTCAAGACGTGCCTTTCCTGATCGTTGATTGGAACCTAATAGAAGGGGAGCGGGGAGTTCAGATGCTCCAATTGGAGAGTAATTTAGGCGAGTATCTGTTGGTGAACGATCAAAACTCTCTGTGGCTGGAAGCCGATGAAGCTGTGCCTTACGCCATGATTCGAGAAGGGTTGGCTGCGCGATTCACTCGAGCGGCCTATTATCGCCTGGCAGAAGTGCTTGAGGAGCGCGATGGTCGCTGGGGAATCGAGAGTAATGGTTTTTTCAATGCTTTAGGTAGTTAGGCAATTCTAAGAAAGAGAACTAAACACCCTGCGGGAATTTGTGTTTTAATCACTCAAAACAATGGTTTACCACATTGTATAACGATATTTTGTAGCGTAATTGCCTTAGACGGCCCTATTATTGCGGTGTAACAAAGTAGAGTTATCAGGCTGAATGCAACTTAGTTCATAGATATTCTGGGGATTTCTGCCAAAAACCTGTGGAAACCGTCAACGTTGACTTGGTTTAAATCGTCGCGTGTAACCAACAAGTCCAGAGTTTGAGCCAAGTTAATCGTTTGACGACAAATATAATCTGGGTGATGGCTTAGTTGCCCAGTAGATCGAGTGTTAGAGCAATTTTATGGGAAGAATCATTCTGGCCTTAGGTGGCCTGATCGCGTTGGGATGTGTCGTGATTTACGCAGTTTTTCTACGTGCGCCTGTGATCGAGCGCGACATAGAGACACGTACGCGTCAAGTGCTAGAGGCCTCCGGTATAGACCAAAGTGTGAGAGTCGTCGCAGACGGCCGTGAAGTGCTGCTCAGCGGTGATCCCGCTCAGAAAGACCGCGCTGTAGCAATCGCCACCGAAATTTTTGGTGTTGTGGGTGTCCAGTGGGTCAGCAGTGAAGATCAACGCCTCGCGGATGCGAGCGATGGCGACTTAAAAGTTGCTGATAATGCAGACAATTCAGATTGGTCAACCAGTTTAGTTGTATCGGATGGTCGACTGTCAATTTTGGGTGACCGCCCCAGCTTGGATGGGGTGAGCAATGCAATTGTAGCTCGTCTTAGCGCTGACTTTGGTGGTCGAAATGTCTCTATGGAGTCGTCTAACGCACGAGAATTACCGGTTTATTGGGCAGATACTGTCAATGCTGCCGCTAAAGCCTTAAGAAGGATGGATCAAGGTACTGCAGAACTAAAGCGAAACAAGCTGTACGTCGAGGGGATTGTCAACAATGAAGGCGATCAATTGGCGATAAAGCAGATGTTAGTGGAGTTGACACCCTCTGACGTTGTTTGGCGAACCGAATTCGAGACGGTCGAACCCGGCGCCAATGTTATTGCTCAGCGGCTTACTCCAGCAATGTGTGATGCTGATCTTGCCAATTTTATGCAGGGCAAGCAGGTGCAATTTCGCAAATCGAAGACGAGCTTGCAAAAGAGCGCCTTTAGCGTGATCGATGGTGTTGTGAAGATTTTGCTGACTTGTCCTTCAGGGAAAGTGCAGATAGGTGGCTATACCGACTCGCGCGGTGATCCAGACTTGAACTTAAGACTCAGTGCTGAACGCGCTGAAACAGTTCGGGAATATTTAGCAGAACAAGGTATCAATATGGCTCGATTGGATGCACGTGGTTATGGATCTTTAAGACCTATTGCCGACAACAAAACAGCGGCTGGACGTGCAGCGAATCGTCGTATTGAATTTCGTGTGATTGGGGAGTAACGACGCATGGGCATGACTTATCTTATGGGTGAGATTGTCGTCATTTTGGCGATATCTTGTGCCATCGGATTTTTAGTTGGTTGGGGTTGTCGCCAAATGATGTCAGGGGGCGACGGTGGTCGTGAACAAGAACTATCATTGCAGCTCGGTAGAATTGAAGCAGAACGCAACGAGTTGCAAGCGCGCTTAAAACGTTTGCAAGCGATGGGGGGCCAGCCCACTGAAGCTGCTGCAAGTCAAAGTAGTGCAGTGCCAGCTGCTGCCGCGGTGACTAAAAACGTTGGCGAAAGTAGACAGATGCGCGGCGAGTATCGCGTGGCAGATTTGCCAGGGGTTAATGACAAAGCACTGCACATGATGCGAGATTTAGGCATACGAACTACATACGATCTCCTACGCGAAAGTGAAGGCGAGTCCAAACTACGGTTACTTTCCACCGCCCTTGAACAGGAAAATGACCAGGTACGTGAATGGCGCACAATGGCAGATTTGCTTCGTGTACCGGGAATGGACGGTAAGCATGCACGTCTGTTGGTCACGGCAGGTGTGATGAGCGTTGATTCGTTGCATGATCGTCAAGTGGAAGATCTGCACAATCAGCTTGAGTCAGCAAATTCAGAATTGCAACTAGTGCGCAGCGTTGCTGATAGAGTCACCATCGCTAGCTGGATAAGCTATGCAAGCCCATTGTCACAGCTCGACTTAGACGCTTAACTTTACGCGAAGCTGTTGGGAAAAATTACCCGCCCCTTAGGCGGGTTTTTTTATAGCCGATTTAATATCACCTGAGCTGACTCGAGATAAGCGCGGCGGCCAAAAAGCAGCGACCAGCGAGAACCCCCCGATTGTTCCCACAAGACGGCCGCTCTTATTCCGGCCAACAGTAGTGCCCTGACGCGTTCAGACCTGTCTTGAGATTGCAGGTATATCGGCTTTCCCTTGACAATAATCCGTGGTGTTAAATGGCTGATCGTATCTTGGTAGAGACTAGCCATTCGAGCGATAACGGCCTGACTTATTTCACCGTTCATCTCCAATAAGGTTTGAGCACTACCAATGCCTTCCCGCAGTTTTTGCTGCATCTCGCCGTTTCGCATCAGTCTTCGCTGTAATTGAATCAGGCCCATTTGATAGCGTGCCACATCCACGTTAGGCATTGTGTTTACGGTGTACTGGTCCAGTAATGCCTGTAATCCAGGGGCAAGCGCTTGTCGGCCACCATAGATTGATTCAAGGTCTTCCGATTCGAGACTAAAAATGCTGTTCAAGGCGACCGACTGTCGAGCCTCGTCACAACGTCCGGTGTTCGCTAGTTCATCAACCAGTGCGGCTGCTTCTATGACAGCAGCAAGCGCCATAACCTGGTTTTCGGTGGACTTCTTCAATTATTTCTCCGTTGTGGCTTCAAAGTCACAGATGACACCGCCACCGAGACATTCGTCTCCTTGATAAAACACTGCGCTCTGTCCTGGTGTAACCGCTCTCGTTGTCACATCAAAAACGACTCGCGCTCGGCGTTTATCTTCACTTAAATGCAAAGTGCAGGCTTGATCACTCTGACGATAGCGTATTTTTGAGGTGCAGCGGAAGGTGTTTTCTGCAGGTTTTACTCGACACCAGTTGATCTTGTCTACCTGAAATTCTTGCCTAAACAGTGCTGGGTTGTCGTGACCTTGCACAACATGCAGCTGATTGTTCGCCAGTGACTTATGCGACACAAACCATGCATCTTCGCTATGTGATTGGCTGCCGCCAACGCCAAGTCCTCGGCGTTGGCCAAGGGTGTAGTACATCAAACCGCTGTGTTTGCCAACGACTTCTCCATGGGGACCGACAATCTCTCCCGATTGAGCTGGAAGGTAAGTGCTGAGAAATTCGTTAAAATGGCGTTCCCCAATAAAGCAGATGCCAGTGCTGTCTTTTTTCGCAGCTACATGCAGATTGGCCTCACGGGCTATTTCGCGCACACGCGTTTTTTCCATGCCGCCCAAGGGGAAAATACTGGGAGCAAGCTGTTGAGGAGTCAAAGCGTGTAGAAAATAGCTCTGATCTTTATTGTTATCAACGCCACGAAGGAGAGCGGGTTCACCGTCTATTTGCCCGTGTCTCGTATAATGGCCAGTCGCAATGGTGTCTGCTCCCAGCTCCCGGGCGTAGTCGAGGAATGCTTTAAATTTGATTTCTCGATTACAAAGAATGTCAGGATTGGGTGTGCGACCCGCTTGATACTCGCTGAGAAAGTGGCTAAACACGCGGTCCCAATATTCGGCTGCAAAATTTACAGCATGTAGCTCTATACCGAGTTGCGTGCAAACCGCAGAAGCATCCTTATAATCTTGTCGGGCTGTACAGTCGCCTTCTTCATCTTCCCAATTTTGCATAAATACACCCACCACCGTATGTCCTGCTTGTACGAGCAAGTGAGCGGCGACAGAAGAGTCAACACCACCCGACATGCCGATGACGATAGTGTTTTTAGCGTTAGTACTCATGAAAATCAATTCGCTCTTAAGGGTGGTCAATGAGGGCGCAAAGCGAATAATGGGGACGCTTGAGGTAATCATCAATGCACTGCAAAACTAACGGACTTCGCAATCTGAGAGTGAGAATTTGTTCTCGGCTCAGCCAGTGCGTAGCGATTATATCTGCGTCTAACCTATGGGACAGCACTTCGTCACCAACATTCCCGATAAAGTTCAATCGCATGAATGTTAAGCCCGCTTTTGGTGCCTGCCAACGATAGAGGCCGGTGAACGATTGAGGGCTGAACTGGTAGCCTGTTTCTTCTAATACTTCGCGTTCAACTGCTTGCAGCAAGCTTTCTTTATCTTCCAAGTGACCTGCAGGTTGGTTGAAGACGTGTTCACCGTCATCATCAAGTTCTTCGACGAGGAGATATTTGCCATCTCGTTCAATGACTGCTGAAACGGTCATTCGAGGTGTCCATACCGCTTCACTCATTAGTTGTCATCCTCTAGGCTCTGGCTCCCCTGCACGCGATGTCGGGTGCTACTGAGCAGACTGTTACTGGAGGAATGCGACTCCACACTCTTCAGATGTTCAAAGTTGGGCTCTAGCGTGTTCAAAAAGCATTTAGCTTGAGGGCTAATAAATTTTCCCCGTCTGATGACAACGCCGTAGCTCCGATCTGGAAAATAGGCTGAAAGCGGGTAGGTAAACAAGGGTTCGTCTTCTTGTAGACAGATACTGGTGACGATACTAACGCCTAGATTCTTTGCAACGTAACGCTTGATGACTTCCCAGCCACCAGCCTCTAGGTGTACGCGATAGGGCACCTTGTGTTGTTGGAAAACGAGATCGACCACTCGCCAAGTAGCAAGATGTCGGGGTGGCAGAATCAAACCGTATTTTCCAATGTCATTCAGGGTGATATTGTCCAACTTACTGAGTGGGTGATCCGGTGGTGTAATCAGCGTCGGTGCATAGGTGAAGATAGGGTAGTAATCCATATCATCTGGTACATCCAGCATTGAGCCGACAGCGAACTCCACCTCATCGGCCCGCAATTTTTCCATACCGTCTTGACCTGTGACGTTATGCAGCCGAACCGTCACTTGCGGGTAGGTGTCGCTAAACTTCTTGGTAATATTGGGGAGCAAATAAAGCAGCGTCGATTCCCCAGCAGCTATATCCAAATAGCCTTTGTCAACATCCCCAAGGCGAGCGAGGAAAGCGGATGGCAAATGTTCAATGCCGTCCACAAGCGGCTGTGCCATTTCTAATAAGAGTTCTCCCGCAGGAGTGAGCTGTATCTTGGGGCCTCGACGTTCGAACACGTTGACACCTAACTCGCGCTCCAGCGCTTGAATTTGCAGCGAAATTGATGGTTGGCTCAAGTTGAGTTGTACAGCTGCTTTTGAAATGCTGCCAGTCTGCGCTGCGAAACAAAAGGCTCGCAATTGACGATGGCGATTAGGCTTTGCGGACATGGTAGATAGGCCAAACTCTGTAGGGCAAGACAACAGTCTGATTAATGCTCAGAGCACCTGTCAAACTCTTTTAGCAACTCATGACTTTTTATCCCCTGTCGCGAATTGGCTCAATCGCAAGCGAAGGTGGATAGTCCGTTCTGTGGGCATGCTAAGCCGATCGCAAAGCACTGAAACAGCTAGGAGGACTGCGTTATACTGATGGGCTATCAATCAAGCGCAAAGACTGTAAGCACGATGGAACTGGAACAAGAAATCAATCGTCGGCGAACCTTCGCCATCATCTCTCACCCGGATGCGGGCAAGACGACCCTGACCGAGAAGCTATTGCTGTTCGGTGGAGCGATTCAGCTCGCGGGTTCCGTCAAAGGGCGTAAAGCGGCGCGACATGCTACTTCTGATTGGATGACCATGGAGCAAGAGCGGGGGATTTCGGTAACCTCCTCGGTGATGCAATTCCCCTACGGCGACTGCATGGTGAATTTGCTAGACACACCTGGCCATGAAGATTTCTCGGAAGATACCTACCGGACCTTGACCGCTGTAGATTCAGCCTTAATGGTAATAGACGTAGCCAAAGGTGTCGAAAAACGCACCGAGAAATTGATGGAGATTTGCCGTCTGCGCAACACGCCGGTGATGACCTTCATCAACAAACTCGATCGTGAGGGTCGTGATGCGATTGATCTGCTCGATGAAGTGGAATCGTCACTAGGTATCCGATGCGCGCCTATCAGTTGGCCCATTGGAATGGGAAAACGATTTAAAGGTGTCTATCATATCGAAAACGACACCGTTACTTTTTTCAGCCCCAACCATAACGGCAAAGTACAAGAAGGCGAGACAGTAAAAGGCTTGGACAATCCAAGATTGGACGAGCTTTTAGGCTCGCAGGTAGAGGAACTGCGTGAAGAGTTGGAATTGGTGCAAGGTGCTAGCAATCCCTTTGTGCTGGAAGAATATTTGGCTGGTGAGTTGACGCCGGTGTTTTTTGGCTCAGCGATAAACAATTTTGGTGTAGAAGAACTGCTGGCTGATTTTGTTAAGTTTGCTCCCGGTCCACAACCGCACTCGACATTGACACGTGAAGTGGATCCGCTTGAGCCTAAATTCAGCGGCTTTGTTTTTAAAATTCAAGCCAACATGGATCCACAGCACCGCGATCGAGTCGCTTTCATGCGTATTTGTTCTGGGCAGTATAAGCGCGGTATGAAGGCGCATCATGTTCGCGCGGGCAAAGACGTCAAATTTGCAGATGCACTGACGTTCCTCGCTTCAGACCGCGGTCATGTGGACGAAGCGTTTTCTGGCGACATTATTGGATTGCACAACCACGGCACTATCCGTATCGGCGACACTTTCACTGTGGGTGAAAAATTGACTTTTACAGGCATTCCTAACTTTGCACCTGAGCTGTTCCGCCGAGCACGTTTAAAAGATCCTTTGAAGATGAAACAACTGCAAAAAGGCCTATCACAACTCTGTGAAGAAGGCGCTACACAGTTGTTTAAACCCATGCAGTCCAATGATTTAGTCTTGGGGGCGGTGGGTATCTTGCAATTTGAAGTTGTTGCGCAACGTTTGAAAGACGAATACAAAGTGGACTGTCAGTTCGAGTCTGTACAAGTCAAAATGGCGCGGTGGATAAGTTGTGACGATGAAAAAATGCTTCGAGACTTTCGCGAAAAATTAGCCGCGAACCTCTCTGTCGATCACGCGGGTGAACTCGTCTATTTGGCTTCTACGCGTGTTAACTTGAGTATGGCTGAAGAGCGTTGGCCGGATGTCAAATTCTTAGCCACTCGTGAACAAGGTGGTTTGTAATTATATGCAGCCAATGCCGTTCAACGATTTCAACAGAACATTCACGTGACTAATTGCGTGCAGGGATTGCTGTGAAACTGCAACAACTTCGTTATATTGTCGCCATGGTGCGGCACGACCTTAACGTCTCCCAGACGGCGGACGCTCTGTTCACTTCACAACCTGGTGTAAGTAAGCAGATTCGCCAGTTAGAAGACGAGATTGGCGTTGAGATTTTTCAACGCAGCGGTAAGCAGATTACACAGGTGACTCCCGCGGGGGAGCGAATAATAGAAATTGCTGATTCGGTGTTGCAGCAAATTGAAGATATTCGAACGGTGGGCCGTGAACACGCTAATCCGAATGTGGGTGAGTTGCGCATAGCTACCACGCATACGCAAGCACGTTATGTATTGCCACCCATTATCGAAAAATTTCGCGAGCAATATCCGCATGTGGTGCTTCACATGCATCAGGGTACACCGGGGCAGATTGCTGAAATGGCGGCCAGCGGGTTGGTCGATTTTGCGATAGCCACTGAAGGTATGTCGTTATTCGCAGACCTAGTCATGCTGCCCTGTTATCACTGGCATCGAGCAGTGCTGGTGCCGGAAGGTCATCCCCTGCAAAAGATCGATGCGCTTGATGGTCTTACCCTTGAGGCGCTGAGTACCTATCCTTTGATCACCTATGTGTTCGGGTTTACAGGTCAATCAAAACTTGATGATGCTTTTAGGCGCAGCGGATTGAAACCCAATGTTGTGTTGACGGCATCCGATGCTGATGTCATTAAAACCTATGTGCGTTTAGGATTAGGGGTGGGTATTGTCGCTGAGCTGTCTGTCGCTGAATCTGCCGGTGAAGGTTTAGTCGCTTTAGACGCCGACCGGTTATTCAGTCACAGTACGACGCACATTGCTTTTCGGAAGGCCGCTAAGTTGCGTGGGTTTATGTATGACTTCATCGAATTGTTTGCACCTCATCTCAACGCCGAGATGGTTGATGAAGCAACCGCGCTAGGATCGGCAACCGCGCGTGACAAGTACTTTTCCAATGTAAAACTACGCACACTTTAGTGAAATATATTCGGCGCAAGATCTGGGTGTCACAGAGTTTAGATCGACGACATAATATACGTCAGTTGATTAATAGGGCTACCTAGATGCAAGACAACAACTATAAACGCTTTGAAGCGAGTCTGCGTTGGCTTTCCGAACACTATGATGAGCAACCAAGTCTAAGTGAAATTGCGGCCCAATCGGGTGTATCAGAACATCACTTCCAGCGCCAATTCAAAAAATGGGTCGGTGTCAGTCCCAAACGATTTGTTGAGCACTTAAGTGTTCAACACGCTAGAAAGTTATTGGCGGCGGGAGAGAGTGTCTTGGATGCGAGTTTCGAGACAGGTCTGAGTAGTCCATCTCGTTTACACGATCTATTTATTCGGCATGAGGCGATGACACCAGGCGAGTATAAGCTCGGTGGATTAGGGCTCACAATTCGATACGGTGTCCATGAGAGCCCCTTTGGTGAAACCTTGGTTGGCCAATCTGAGCGTGGGTTGGTTACGCTCGTCTTCATTGGTGCTGGGGGTGCTCCTTCTGCTGTTGCGGAGATGAAAAAGCGCCTGCCAAAAGCAGAATATTTGGAGGATAGGTTAAGTACATTACAACTCGTGGACAAAATTTTTGCTCCAGCCTGGGGTGGAGAACTGCAGCTGCTACTGGCGGGTAGCCCATTTCAACTTAGCGTGTGGCAAGCGTTGTTGCGTTTGCCAATGGCTGCCAGATGCAGCTATGGTCAACTGGCTCGGTCAATAGATAAGTCAGGAGCTGCACGCGCTGTTGGCACCGCTGTCGGTACCAACCCACTCGCGTTATTAATCCCGTGTCATCGGGTAATTAGGGCTGACACAGGGCAGGGTGGTTATCGTTGGGGTTTGGAACGCAAGTTGGCAATACAAGCATGGGAACTCGGTTTAGGTGATTCCGCGGCGAGCTCCTAGGCATTTATTTCTTCGCCCAATCGCCATCTTCGCGCGACTGTAACCACTGAGCGTTTACCTCAGCGAATTCTAGATTACCGTAGCTAGACATCCATTCTTCGGTCAGGTGCAAAAATTCTTCTAGGTGTTGCTTTTGCCATTCTTTAAAGTTCCACTCTAAATCTATGGTCGGCAAATCAGGTGAAGGCAGAAAGCAAAAAGCACTAACGGGCTTTTGGTTTTTTAACTTTAATTGTACTTCTTCCGGTTTGTATTCTTCGCCTTCAAAATAAATGACTCGGAGAGATTCTGTCGCATCTAAGCTCTCGACAAGTAGCCCTTCAACGGTGCTCTCCGGTGTATGTTGCAAGGCGGGGTAGGTTTCGTTCGCAACACTTACCCGTCGATAGCCTGGCAGGTCAGCAATGATCATTTCTTCTTTGAGTACAGTACGACCAGCTACTATTTCTAGAACTTCTTGATCCATCAAGCTTCCAAAGAAAAACCAATTCATGCACTCGCTCCCGCTTGTAGATCAAAGCTACTCCAGACGGGGCAGTGGTCCGAGGGTTTTTCCATCGCGCGAATATCGTAGTCCATGCTGCTGTCGTTGAGTTTATCCAGTAGTGGAGCACTGGCGTATAGATGGTCGATACGCAGTCCACGTCGCGGCTCTCGCTCAAACCCTTTGGATCGATAGTCAAACCAACTGTAAAAATCAGTGCTGTCAGGGTATAAATGCCGATACGTGTCCGTCAGACCCCAATCGGCAAGTCGTTGCAGCCATTCTCTCTCTTCGGGTAAAAAACTAGATTTGCCTGTGCGTAACCAGCGTTTTGCGTTATCCGGTCCGATGCCAATGTCGGCTTCTACAGGGGCCACATTAAAGTCACCCATCATCAGTATGTTTTGTTTTGGATCGTGTTCGAGGAGACACGTCAACGCATCAGCGTAGAAGCGCTCTTTTGCAGGGAATTTCACGGTGTGATCCCGTGCTTCGCCCTGTGGGAAGTATCCGTTGTAGACGTGCAGGGTTTGACCATCAGCTAAGGGGTACTCGATTCCGATCCAGCGTTTTTGCGCGTTGTCATCGTCGCTACCAAAACCTTTGATGACACGAATAGGTTCTTTTTTACTGAGTATCGCCACACCGTAGTGTGTTTTCTGGCCGTGAAATACAACCTTGTAACCCAGTGCTTCTATATCGGCCACTGGGAAATCTGGATCGCTGACTTTGGTCTCTTGAAGACCAATAATCTCAGGCGAGTGTTGATCAATCAATGCTTGCAGCTGATGCAAACGTTGACGAACGCTATTGACGTTAAATGAAACGATTTTCATGGTGTGTCCGAGTTAACAGGGGTGGTCGGCCCGATTTAAAATTTACTGCTAGGGAACCTCTGATCAATTCATGCTCGCACCGTCGGGGCGTCAAATTCGGCTCAGCCGCGTTGCAAATCTAGCTAAAGCACCACTGTGCCGTCGATTCTCGCCTTGCTGTGTCCAAATATTTCATGCCGACGTCACTGCCTGAACTTAATCTGGGACTCCCTAGGAGAAATGTTTTAGAAGCGTGATTTATTCAAACATCTGTTCATACAGGCGATAGTGTGTTTCTTGCATTCCCATCGCTTTGTATGTCGCTTGAGCGCCGTGGTTATGCTGCTCAACATAAAGTCGCAAACCACAGGTGTCTGGGCTCTGTTTTGCCTGTGCGGCCATGTGTTTATAGAGTGCTCTAAAAACGCCTTTGCGGCGATGTACTTTTTCGATGAAGACACTCTGGATCCACCACATTTGCCCATCTCTCCAATCACTCCACTCGTGTGTGATCATGGCACTGCCAGCTCTTTCTCCGTCTACCCAGGCAATATAGTAATGACCTTGCTCAGGTCGTTGTAAAAGTCGTTTGACGCCATTTTTCACGGTCTCTGGGTCTAACTTTAGGTTTTCAGTTTCCATCGCCATCAGCGAATTAAACTCTGCTAAGGCCTCAGCATCGTCGGCCGTTGCTGCCTTTATTATTAAGTTCATGCGTTGCCCGCGTAAAGTGACTTTACTTCGTTGATGATAATGTCTAAGCCTTCGATGAGAATCTCTTTTGGCTGAGCAACACTGATGCGTAGGCATTCGCGTTTGTGACGCCAATCATCGCTTTCAAGCCCTGGGAAAAAGTTCTCGCTGGGCACAACCACAACGTGTTTCTTCTTCAGGCGCTGGTAGAGTTCGTTAGCATCAATTGGAAGGTCAGGCATCCATAGCCAGACAAATATCGCACCTTCAGGACGATGTAATCGAGCTGGTGTGTCAGCTAATTCTGTAGTCAAATGCTGCTGAGCCAGCTCAGCCTGTGATTTGTAAAAAGGTCGAATATGCTCTCGAGACAGCGTTATGATTTCGCCACTGTCGACCAGGGGTGCCAAAATGGATGGACCGATTCCTCCGGGTGAAAGGTTCATCACGGCATTCATCGCTCCGACTTTCCTGACGATCTCAGGTCGGGCTATAACAATGCCAGTTCGCACGGCGGGCAAGCCAATTTTTGATAGGCTCATACACATCACCGTGTTTTCATTCCAGTTGGGTGTGATGTTGCCCGCAGTTATATCTGGAAAAGGTGCGCCGTAAGCGTTGTCGACAATCAGCGGAACGTTGTTGTCTTGCGCCAATTGGTCAAGGTGATTGATCTCGGTATCGGTCAATACATTGCCCGTCGGGTTGGTCGGGCGAGATACGCACATAGCACCAATGTCCTCGCTGACCGTAACCGCATCAAAATCCACGTGGTACTTGAACAATCCATTGGGCAGTTCCTCGATCGTGGGGCGATGGCTCGTAAAAAAACGATCGCCGACGGCCACGTCGGTGTAACCCATATACTCGGGTGCCATAGGTAACAAAACTCTTTGCAGCTCACCGTCGTTACGGCGACCCCCGAACAAATTAAAAAGGCAGAAGAACGCGTTTTGGCTGCCATTGGTCAAAGCGACATGTTCGCGCCCGATTCCCCAACCATATTCACGGTTCAACAATTTGACAAGGGCATCAACCAATTCCATTCGACCGACGGGTGTATCGTAGTTTCCAAAAGCGGCGTTAAAACGAGCTTTGTCGTTCGACAGTTCTTGCAGCTGCTGCTGATAGACTTCCATGACTTCGTCAAGGCAGGCAGGGTTACCACCGCCCAACATCAACGTACGTTCGTTACTGTTGGCAAGAGCGGCAAAGTCATCCATCAATTGAAGTACACCGAGTTGATCGCCAAAGCGCTCACCAAAGGCCGAAAATTTCATGTTTTTTCCTCTATCAATTTCAAAGCCCAAGGCACTGCCTCGTCTTCAGGGTTTATACATTGGCAGGCATCAATTTCCAGAGCGGGTGCAAGTGCTATTGCGCCTGCCGCATCCAGTGCCGCTGCCAATGATCGCGCACCGCCGCAGTAATTGTCGTAACTACGATCGCCCAACGCAATCATGGCGTATTTGAGACCTTTGATGTCCCTTGTTGTTTTCTGTTGTAGTGTGCGCAAAAGCGGTTGCAAGCGCTCGGGTAGCTCTCCCTTACCGGTCGTAGATGTCACTACTAAGAGTGGGTATACGGGATTGAGTTGTACCAAAGTGGGTTGTTCTAGCAGTTGTGCCCTAAAGCCGGTATTTTCAAACGTTTTTTGTAGCTGAACTGCGACGTAATGAGCACTGCCAAAGACGCTGCCGTAGACCAAGTTTAATTTTCGCATGCTATGAAACTAACCGCGAATGAGCAGCGCATCGAGCACGCGAGTTGGTAGCACACGACGAAGCAGGCCAAATATCCACGTTGGTGTGGTGACGTAATATCGAGGCTTAGCGTGAGATGCGCTTAAGGCATGTTCAACTTTTTTCAACACGGACTCTGGGGGCAGCGTAAATCGTGAATTCACACCCGGATTATTCAACCGCTGAATCTCTTGTTTATAGCGTTCGGCATGCACACTCTTGTCAGCATCTATGTTGGTTTGAAACGTCTTCAACGCGTTATCTCTGAATTTTGACACCACCGGACCAGGCTCTACCAGTGATACCTGCACGCCGCTACCTACCAGTTCCATGCGCAGATTGTCTCCTAGTGCTTCGAGAGCAAATTTACTCGCGCTGTAGGCGCCACGCATAGGCATGCACACGAGTCCAAGTACAGAACTGATGTGGACTATACGCCCTTGACCGGCGGCTCGCATCGCCGGTAAAACAGCGTTTGTCAATTCTTGGGTTCCAAATACATTGCTCTCAAACTGAGCACGCATGGCTTCGCGACTGAGATCCTCCACGGCGCCAACCTGACCGTAGGCCGCATTATTGATCAGGGCAAAGAGCTGATTTTCGGTTAAATCCAATACCTGCTTTGTAACTGTTTGAATATTGTCACTGCTATCAAGATCAAGTTGCAGCGCCTCAAAGCCTTCCGCTATTAGTAGATCAACGTCGTTTGCTTGGCGTGCCGTGGCAAAAATGCGATAGCCTTGGTCGCGTAAGCCGCGGGCCAAACAGAGCCCGATGCCGCTTGAACAACCACTGATAAGAACAGATTTGCTCATATATCATTACTCCATGCCTTCGACTATTCAGCTACGGGGATGTAGCCACTATAATAAAGGGCTTTGTCGCGCTTCACACGCAGCGCATCCTATGTGAAAGAGGGAGTATTGTACACATGAGTCAACTGCCAGCGTTCCAGTCCTTGCGGAAACAGTTGCAGCAGAGGTTGGTCGGCCAGTCTTCGCTGCTCGATAGCCTGCTTATCGCGCTTCTGTGTCGTGGGCACCTGTTGGTTGAGGGGGCGCCAGGACTGGCTAAGACACGTGCTATACGTGCGCTTTCGGACTTGCTCGATGGGGATTTTCAACGACTGCAGTTCACCCCCGATTTGTTGCCAGCTGATCTGACTGGAACAGAAGTGTTCAGGCCAGAAGATGGTAGTTTTGTTTTCCAGCCAGGGCCTTTATTTCACAACCTTGTTCTGGCTGATGAAATCAACCGAGCTCCTGCCAAAGTGCAATCGGCTCTTTTGGAGGCGATGTCTGAAGGGACGATTTCGGTGGGCGATCAGACCCATGAACTGCCGCAGCCCTTCCTCGTAATGGCGACGCAAAACTCGATTGAACAAGAAGGTACTTATCCACTGCCAGAGGCGCAACTTGATCGTTTTTTAATGCATGTTTTGGTGGATTACCCCAACCGCGAAGAAGAGCTTAACATTCTTCGTTTGGTGCGTAGTGAAGCGCGTGGTGAGTCAGTCGGTATTGCAAAGAAAGCGGAAGCCAGTGAAAAGCTCTCCCTGCAAGCGCTTGAATTAGCCCGCCAAGAAGTATTGGCGTTGCACATGAGCGAAGAAGTCGAAGACTACATCATTCGTTTGGTCGTGGCGACACGTGAACCGACTGCATGGGCGGGCTCTGTGGATGGCTGGCTGAGCTGCGGTGCAAGCCCGCGTGCGACACTTGGTCTGGATGGATGCGCCAGAGCACACGCTTGGTTGGGTGGTCGAGACTACGTTTCACCCGCTGATGTGCAGGCTGTCGTGCACGCCGTATTGAGGCATCGCTTGATACTGAGCTTTGAAGCAGAGTCCGCCGGTGTCACCACTCATACGGTTATAGAAGCGTTACTTGATTACGTGGCGGCACCTTGACAACTAAAACCGTGGAATGGCGTGAGGGAGTTGATCTCGCCATGCCAGAGCTGTTGGCTCAGCGCAGTGCACAACGCATCAAACGCAAAAACAGTAAGCAAGTTCGCACGCGAGGTGGTCAGAGCAATAAAGCAAGGCCACTGGGTCGCGGTCTCGATTTTGCCGAACTTCGTCCTTACCAGGCCGGCGATGAGCTGCGATTTATCGATTGGAAAACCACTGCTCGACGTGGTCAAGTGCACAGCAAATTATTTCAAGAAGAGCGCGAACGACCGGTGCTTTTGCTGGTCGACATGCGCAGCGCACTTCGGTACGGGACGCGAGTTTGTTTTAAGTCAATACAGTGCGCCCGATTGGCCGCCGCGATCGCTTGGCGTGCAGTAGGTCAAGGAGACCGCGTGGGTTCATTGGTCTTCAATGATTCTCGTCATCGGGAGTTGCCACCGGTGATTGGGCATAAAGGTGTCGCACGCGTTTGTCAAAGCATGGTGCAGTGCCATGCTGAGTCTGTTGCAGGTTCACTGGGAATCGCTGATCTTTTGACTGAGCTAGCCAGAGTCACTCACGCTGGAGGAGAGGCCTGGGTTGTTTCGGACTTTCACGATTGGGATCAAGCGGCGCAGCTAGCGTTGGGCAGTGTTTGTCGACGTGCTGCCGTGCAAATGATGCACGTGGTCGATCCGCTCGAATGGCAGTTGCCGAACAAACGCGGTTGCAGTGTTGGCGATGGTTCGCGTTGGCGTATATTGCCTCAAGCAAAAAGCGCCGCCGCCAAAGACTACAAGGAGCGTTTTGATCAGCGCTGCGAACAACTGAGCACAGAGTTCAATCGTGCTGGCGCTAGGTATCAGCAAATAAGTACTGCTGATGCTGTGATGTCAGCGCTTGTCGCAAATGGTCGGGCTTGATTGAGCATGGATGAGAGGCAAGAAGAAATTCAAAATTTATTAGGGCAATTGCGTGATGTGCATTCATTGCCAGTTAATTGGTGGCCTCTTGCACCGGGCTGGTGGATAGTTGCGCTGATCGTGTTGTGTTTTTGTGCTTATGCAATGCTCAAATATTCTAAGCGCTCTAATCGATTTAAGTGGATTAGTTTGGCTGAGGACGAGCTCGCCTCTTTGGAGTCCGATTTTAATAACTCCAAAATTTCTGCTCAAATCGCATTGTCGCGTTTATCAGTGCTGATGCGGCGATCTGCAATGGCCGCAAAGGGCAGGCAAGCAGTCGCGCGTGCAACCGACGAACAATGGATAAACATTATTGCCGATGTCAGTGACGAGCAAGGGTTTGGCCGCAGTTCAGCTGAGCTACTAGCCCAGGCACCCTTTAAGGCACAAGCTCTGTCGGACGAGCAGGTGATAGAGCTTTTGTACAACTGTCGCGCGTGGCTAGCTGGTGCTCGCAAAAAGGGTGGTGCAACCCGTGTATGAACTAGCCTTACCGCTCGCGTTGTGCTTGTTGCCGATACCGTTATTGATTCTATGGCTTAGTCGATCCAATAGAACGGTGGGCGCACTGCAGCTGCCGAGTATTGACAGTTTGCCTGAATCAAGTGATTCCACTTCTCCAAGTTTGTGGCGCCGTTTTGTTGCACTCATTGCTTGGATATTTCTGGTGATTGCTTTAGCGCAGCCGCAGATTGTCGGTGAGCCTGAGTCATTGCCGGTGACAGGTAGAGATTTAATGATGGCACTGGATATCTCTGGCAGTATGGATAACCGTGATTTCGTTTGGCAGGGTCAACGGTTGACGCGTTTAGACGCTGTACGAGCGGTCGCCAGTGATTTTGTACTGAGACGAGAGGGCGACAGGGTAGGTTTGATCCTCTTTGGGAGCAAACCTTATCTGCAAACTCCTCTAACATTTGACAGGCAAACTGTTCATTATTTCTTGAACGATGCTGCAGTAGGCTTAGCGGGAAAATCTACGGCAATAGGAGATGCTATAGGTTTGGCGGTCAAGCGACTGCGTGACCGACCCGCTGAGTCTCGCGTACTTATCCTGCTCACCGATGGTGATAATACAGCTGGTGAACTCTTGCCAGCACAGGCAGCGCAATTAGCCAAACAAATGAACGTAAGAGTTCATACGATAGGTGTTGGGCGTGAAGAACGGTCGTTTTTTGGCAGTGTGATTCGTGGTTCGGGTATTGATGAAGCAAGTTTGCGTGAAGTAGCACAAATCACAGGTGGCAAATTTTTCATGGCCGAAGACACCGGTCAATTGGTGGACGTATACAACGAGCTAGACGAATTGGAACCCGCCGCGGCTGGAGATGAAATATTTAAACCACGCCAACCTTTTTATCATTGGTCGCTCGCTATTTGTTTGTTTTTTTGTCTCCTCTTGCTAGAGCCTTGGAGGTGGCGTCGTGAGTGAGTTTCATTTCATTCGTCCGTTGTGGCTGTTGCTCATACCTTTTTTGATCGCCCTCGCGTGGTGGTGGCGAGGGCAACGCACTACACATGGTGGTTGGTCAGAATTTGTAGATGAGCACTTGCTGGCGGTGCAATTCAACTATGGCGGTGGGCAGTCCGCTAGGTGGCTGCGGCGCAGTGCACCTATTGCTGCAGCAATAGTGATTGTCGCTGCAGCGGGGCCGAGCTGGGAGCAAGAGAAATCCCAAGTCATGAGGCTGCAACAGGGCCGAGTTTTTGTTCTCGATATTTCTCAGTCGATGAACGCCGCAGACATTAAGCCAAGTCGGTTGACCTTAGCCCGATTAAAATTGGTGGACTTACTCCAGGCGAGTCGTGATAGGCAAGTGGGGCTCGTTGTGTTCGCCGCGCAACCGTATGTTGTGAGCCCACTGACAGACGACGCTTTAACGCTAAGAGAAACGGCTGCAGCTCTTACAACCGAGCTAGCACCAACACAAGGTGCCGATCTTGCAGCCGCGATCGACTATGCCAAAGCATTGTTACAACAGTCTGGCCTACCTGGTGGTGAGTTGATTCTGATTACTGACTCGCGTCCGGCTAAAGAAGCTCTTGCCGTGGCTGAGCTTTCTGCCACCCAGGGAATACCCGTTTCAGTTCTGGCAGTTGGTACGGCGCAAGGAGCCCCCGTGCCAGCACGAAATGGCCGAGCGATCCTAGGCAGTGACGGGCGACCGATTATTGTGGGTCTGCCTGTTGCAGAGCTTAAAGCGCTCGCCAAAGCAGGCGATGGACGCTATGCCGAGTTGCAGGCAAGCGGGGTTGATGTCGACGTTATTCTGCCTAAGTTAGAAGCATTACCGCAGGCTGATGATCTCACTAGCCCCGATAGAAGTACTGCGCAGTGGGTAGATCGTGGGCCTTGGCTGCTTTGGCTGGTGCTACCTTGGGTTTTTTGGGTGTTTACTGCGAGGTGGTTTTAATGCGACGTTTTAAAGCGTTTTGTGTTGGCGCTCTCTTGTTTTCGCACGCCAATCCCGTTTTGGCTTTTTCTTGGGATGATCTTTGGCTGCGTAGTGATCAACAGATTGAAAAATTGATTGAAAGTAAATCCTTTGATGAAGCTGAGCGACGAGCTGAATCGATCGAGCAAAAAGCACTAATCCAGTACAGAGCTGAAGCCTATGATGCAGCTGCGGAGTTGTACGGAAAGAATGCGCAAGATTACAACCATGCCACTGCCATGGTTCGAGCCGGACAGTATCAAGCTGCTGTCGATGCATACGATCAAATTTTGGCCGATAGTCCTGACTATGAAGATGCTATGCACAATCGAAAAATTGCTCAACAACTCGCTGATTTACAACAGCAGCAGGACGAAGGTGGTGAAGGGCAAAAAGGTGAAGAGCAGGGCCAGCAAAAAAACGAACAGTCTTCGGGAGATAAATCAGACAACTCTCAAGGCCGGTCTTCGCAACAACCGAAAGAATCTGATCAGTCTAATGATCCATCAGAAGGCTCTGAACCGGATGAGAATGACCGTTCGGAGGAAGACTCCAGTGATGCCAATCAGCAGGAAGACACCGAGCAAGAAGAGCAGACAAGTTCGGCGGGAACACCTGAAAAGTTACATGACGAAAAACAACAGGCTATGGATCAATGGTTACAACAGGTGCCTGACGATCCTGCTGGACTGTTGAGGGCTAGGATTATCCGCGAACATCAACGCAACTACGGCAGCAGCACGGACAGGGCGCAAGCATGGTGAAGTACTTATGCGCATGCTTGTTTTTACTGATTCAAGTTAACTCGCAAGCTGCTGAGTTACGCGTATCCGTTGACAGAGAAAAGCTCTTCGAAGATGAGAGCCTAGTGATGAACGTGCAGCTAATCGACGGTGACACTGCGACTGAGTTCGATCCAGTGTTGAACGATTTTGAAATTCTTCAAAGATCTCAAGGTTCGCAAACACAAATAATTAACGGTGAGCGAACTGACAGCCTTTCATGGGAGTTTTTACTGGCCCCACGGTCTGCGGGCAAACTGATCATTCCTGCATTTGAGCTTGGCGGTACTAAAAGCAATGAGATAGAAATCTCTGTCGAGAACTTGGCTGCAAGTGGTCAGAGTGCAGAGGAAAGACCGTTTTTTCTGCGCGTTAGTGTTTCCAATAAAGAGCCCTTTGTGCAGCAACAAGTGATCTACACGATGAAACTCTATCAGCAGCAGACAATTGTTGATGGAAATGTGACAGAACCCGACCACGAAGACGTTCAGATAGAACGACTGGGCTTGGATCGCAGTTATATCGAGGTGGTAGATGGTCGCGAATTTTCGGTATTGGAGCGTCGCTATGCATTGTTTCCTCAGCGCAGCGGTGAAATAGTATTGCCACCGATAAACCTCAACGCACGTGTTCAAATTGGGCAGCGGTCTAATCGATTTTTTTCGCCCAACGTGCGCAATATCCGGGTGCGTGCTCAATCGATTAAATTGCAGGTGCAGCCAGCAACATCTGAATATTCTGCTGCTTGGTGGTTGGCGTCAACAAACGTCATTGGCGAAGCAAAATGGGTTCCGCAGAATGCGCAATTGGGGCAGCCTCTTACGCTAGAAGTGCACATCGCCGCCGAGGGAGTGATGCCTTCACAGATACCCTTGATGGATGAACCTGTAGTAGAGGGGGTCAGGATTTATTCGGATGGTAGTCGTGCGGCAAAGAAAGCGGGCACTGATGGTGTGGTGTCGCAAAGGGTTAGTCGTTGGACCATCATACCCGTTCGTCCGGGAGAATTACGTGTAGACAGTTTCATGTTGCCTTGGTGGGATTTGGCGACTAGTAGCCAAAAAGTATTAGAAGTTATCGTACCACCGTTGCCAATAACTGGAACATTAGCTCCAAACGGATTGCAAGAACCTGCGCCTGACGCCAAACCAGTGGCAGAACCTGTGCTGGCTGATCAAGAGCGCTCAGAGCCCAGAGCAACAGAATCACCTGAAGAGACAACTGAAGCGATACGGCCGATAGGTTGGTGGCTCAGGGACTGGCGTACCCTAGTTGTGCTTATTTCCGTTGTGGCTTTTGCTACTTTAGTGATTCGTCGCAGACGCCGTCGACCGCTACCACTGCAGACAGATGAGCAACTGTGTTCGCCGGACGCAGCTATGGTGCGGTTGGTCGAGGCGGTGACAAGAGCAGATATCAAAGTGGCACGCAACGCTATGTTGGATTGGGGTACTGGCACATTCAGAAGAGAAATTCGATCATTGCCTGAGCTGGCAGAAAATCTACAAGACCCGGAATTTGCACAGCTGGTCAAAGAATTAGATGTAGTTTGTTACCGCGATAAAACTCGCTGGTATGGAGAGCCGCTGCAAGAAAAAGTGAAAGCGTACAAACCACCACAGATTGTGGTGGTTGAACAAGAGCAGCTACCGCCGCTCTCGTAGTCATTCTTATACTTTGTAGTAATCTCTATACCAGTCAACAAAGTGGCCAATACCTTCTTCAATAGTGGTCTCAGGCTTGTAGTCTACGTCGCGCACGAGATCTGAAACATCGGCGTAGGTGTCTGGTACATCACCTGGTTGCAAAGGCAACAGGTTGCGAATAGCCTTTTTACCCAGCTTGTCTTCCAACACTTCGATATATCGCACCAGATCCACTGGGCTATTGTTACCGATGTTGTAAACGCGGTAGGGAGCACTGCTGCTCGCGGAATCTGGGTTAGCAGGATTCCAGTCTGGGTTAGGCGTTGCTACGCTGTCTAGGGTACGCGTGACACCTTCTACAATATCTTTGACAAAAGTGAAATCACGTTTGTGGTTGCCGTAGTTAAATACGTCGATCGGCTCACCGGCTAATATTTTGCGGGTAAACATGAACAACGCCATATCCGGGCGACCCCATGGACCATAAACGGTAAAAAATCGCAAACCCGTTACCGGCAGGTTAAACAAATGGCTGTAGGTGTGTGCCATGAGTTCATTTGATTTTTTTGTTGCCGCATACAAGCTGACTGGATGATCTACATGGTCATGAATAGAAAAGGGCATATTGGTGTGCGCACCGTAGACCGAGCTTGAAGACGCGTAAACTAGATGACCTACATCATGGTGACGACAGTTCTCTAGAATGTTCAAGAAACCGACAATGTTTGCGTCTATGTAAGCATGAGGGTTTTCTAGTGAGTATCGCACACCGGCTTGTGCTGCAAGATTGACTACTCGATCTGGTTTGTGTTCCTTAAAGACTTTATCTACTGCAGCTTTGTCTTCCAGGCTTGCTCTCACATCGGTGAAGCCTTTTTGCGGTAACAAGCGATCTAGCCGAGCTTGTTTCAGAGTAACGTCATAATAGTCATTCAGATTGTCGATACCGACTACTTCATCACCGCGAGCTAATAGTTTATTGGCGAGTGTGGAACCTATAAAGCCTGCCGTTCCCGTGATAAGTACTTTCATGCGGATGTTTCCTGTTATACGTATTTTTTAGAGACGCGCGTCGACGAGGTCACGCGGGAAAAGACCTTTGACATCGAACAGCACGTGCTCATCTCGGCCAAACTCTCTGATCTGGTTGGCGCCCAAAGCAAGAAATTGCTTATGTCCAACAGCGATAATTATTGCATCGTAGTGGTTTTTTTCTGGCTCGGGAACGGGTCTAATTCCGTATTCATGATACGCTTCATCCGCATCCACCCATGGGTCATAGACATCGACATTGGCATTGTATTTCTCTAGCTCTGCAATGATGTCAACAACCCTAGTGTTTCTCAGATCAGGGCAGTTTTCCTTAAATGCAAGTCCGAGCATCAATACTTTTGAATTCACTATTTCAATTCTATTACTAGCCATCTGGCGAATCACGCGCTCAGCAACATGTTGTCCCATGCCATCGTTGATACGACGCCCAGCTAAAATAACGTCTGGATGATATCCAATTTGCTGAGCTTTGTGAGTTAAATAATAGGGGTCTACGCTGATGCAATGGCCACCCACTAATCCCGGTTTAAACGGGAGAAAATTCCACTTTGTGCCGGCGGCTTCTAGAACATCAAGTGTGTCGATGCCCAGGCGATCAAAAATCAACGCGAGCTCATTGACCAAGGCTATATTTACATCACGTTGCGTGTTTTCGATGACCTTTGCTGCTTCTGCAACTCGGATACTCGCTGCTTTGTGAGTGCCCGCCGGTATTATGCTGCGGTAGAGCGCGTCGACATAATCAGCAATCTCGTCCGTAGACCCTGAAGTCACTTTAAGTATATTTGTGACGCGATGCTCTTTGTCACCAGGATTTATTCTTTCAGGGCTATACCCACAAAAGAAATCTTCGTTAAATTTTAAGCCTGAAAATTTTTCTAATACCGGGACACAAATTTCTTCTGTAGCCCCGGGATAAACTGTCGACTCATAGATAACCACGTCACCTTTATTCAACGCCTTGCCTATCGTTTCACTGGCTTTGCGGAGTGGTGTCAGGTCCGGCTGGTTAGCTATATCAATAGGTGTCGGTACAGTAACAATGAAAACATTACTTTTGCATAAGTCCGCTGGTTCACAGCTGTATTTAAGTTTTGGAGAATCAGCGAGCTCTTCTTTGTCGACTTCTAGTGTGCGGTCAAACCCACTCTGGAGCTCTTTCACGCGTTCCTCGTATACGTCAAACCCAGTGGTAGCGTATTGCTTGCCGAACTCAACGGCCAATGGAAGCCCGACGTAGCCAAGGCCGATTACAGCAATGTTTGCGTCTTTTAATTGGTTCGCATTCAAGTCTTGATCCTTCCTGTATATTTAAGGTTTAGCTAGTCATTAGACTATAGCTGTGCTTCCACAAGTATGACGTGGCAATGCTTAAGGACAGCTAGACTACCCCTAGCGGCAGAAATGCAACTAACCTCAACCCTTCACAAACCAACCCATTGACCGATATCTTACTGAATAGGTACGGAAACATTTAACTTAGGAATGCGAACAGCGTGGGATCACTAACAATATTAGGTTTTTATATCAGAACACCTTTTTTGCTGTTCTGGATGACCGAACTGCTTGTTTGCATGGGAGCAGTGCAACTGGCTGCTTTCATTCGCTTTGGTGGAAGTACGACCTCCATTGAAGAAACACTTCCCCTTCTGAACTTAGCAACAGTGGTTTTTGGTGTCGTGATGACCTTCTCCCTCGTTGCATTTGGGCTTTACCAGTCGCACTTTCGCGGCGGTGCACTGGGTGTGTTAATGCGAATTGCACTCGGTTTTTTAGCCGGTAGTATCGCGTTGATGATTGTGTTTTACCTGTTTCCTGATTCTTATATGGGCCGCGGGGTCACTGCTATAGCAATTGTGGTTTCGTTTTTTACTATCGGTACTATTCGTCCACTTTTTCTTCCACTCGTAGAACAAGAGACGCTAAAAAGACGCGTAAGCGTTATCGGTGTCGGAGAGACGGCCTCTACAATTTTTGCAAGGCTCCGCAGGCGCGCGGATCGTCGAGGATTTAACATTGTTCATTTTCTCGACTTGGGAGAAGGCAGTGTACAAGTGGACCCAGAGCGAGTATTCAAGTCAGATAAAACTCTGTATGAATATTGTGTTGAGCACGATGTTGAGGAACTGGTCGTCGCTCTGGACGATCGCCGATCACGACTTCCAGGTGATCAGCTGATTGAATGCCGTTTGAAAGGGGTTAAAGTTGTAGAAATACACGGCTTTTTCGAACGAGAAGCAGGCTTTTTACCCCTTGAATTGGTCCGCCCGAGTTGGTTCATCTATGCCGATGGATTTCGAGTTAATCGCGCGGAAGAAGTATTGAAGCGTCTAACGGATGTTTCCGCTAGCCTCCTACTGTTGGGTATCAGCTGGCCAGTTATGTTGCTTACTGCCTTAGCGATTAAAATTGAATGTCGTTTCAAAGGTCCAATTTTTTACACTCAAGATCGTATTGGTTTTGCGGGTAAAAGCTTCGGTGTAATAAAGTTCAGAAGTATGACGGTTGATGCAGAGAAAGATGGTGCCCAATGGGCTACCCGTAATGATTCACGCGTGACCAAGGTGGGTGAAGTGATTCGTATGATGCGCATTGACGAATTGCCACAGATTTTAAATGTATTACGGGGTGACATGAGTTTGGTGGGGCCTAGACCAGAGCGTCCAAACTTTGTAGACGAGTTAACGCAAAAGGTGCCTTACTATGCAGAGCGCCACCAAGTGAAACCCGGGTTAACTGGCTGGGCGCAAGTTAGTTATCCCTATGGCGCGTCAGATGAAGATGCCCGTAAAAAGCATGAATTTGATTTGTATTACGTAAAGAACCACACGCTATTTTTGGATATCTTTATCATGTTGCAAACGGTTGAAGTAGTACTCCTGGGCAAAGGTGCAAGGTAGACATTTGATGGTTGCTTGTGCATCGCTGGAATAGTGGCGGTTTGATTGTATCAGCAGCTATTGAACTACTTGTACTGTCTACTGCATGGCGCGGCTGCGATCAAACAGAGGTTAAAAGGAGCGCAACCCCACTGCTTTAAAGGTGGTCAAAACTCCTTGATCGAGAACCAAATAAATGTGACCTTTCGAACGTGTGATTTTTGTAACACGTCATCAGGCGCAACACGAGTAAGATTCAACCGTTCGATGAAAGGTGCTTATGCGTACATCGACGGTTTCGGATTGGAATATCTTTTATAATTACCGTCTGTGCGCTAGTCGGCGCTAGTTTTCTGTGTCTGTCTGGTTGCCTTCAGTTAAAGGCATGGGCTTTTCAGTGGTGAAGGGTGTAACAGGTGGCACTTGAGACTTTTGCCATTGTGCAAACGATAAAATACCAATTGCGCAAAAGAGAGCCAGTAAGCAGGAGGCGACCACAACTTTCAGTACAGTGAGGCTACGTTGATCACCGTATTTTATGGATGCGAGAACACTTGCTAGTTCCACATTATTTACTTTGCTGAATTCATCCAGATTGACTCGCATCGCTGGGTCAGCTTGCTGGACGTAATCACGAGGAAGATCATCGTTTTTTCGATGATATTCGTTCAGTAATTTGTATGCCCGTGTTACGCGAATGAATTCGTCTTGGTTCGCTGCAGACTGGTCTTCATGCAGGACACGGTCAGGGTGCAGTTGCTGAACTTTTCGCTTGTAGCTTGATCGTACTTCGTCCCAGGATGCGTTTATATCGCTTAGATCTAGCTCTTGGAACGCGTTTCTGTACTTGGCATCCATTAAATACGTAACCGTGTGTTGAATTAAAATTGCCCGAATGTCTATTAGTCGGCCAATTGCGCATATAGTTGACTTTACAATTGATATCAGTGATTTGGGATCAACTATTCCAGAAGATTGACGATAAGGCTTTGGTAACCATGGGTCTATTTCGTCCATATTTCGCCGACAGGCAGTGCGCTATGGCAGGCAACTGTTGCTGGGGCTTTAGTTAATATATAGCTTTTTACTTTGAGAGGAAATTATGGCGAGCATTCGGGTAATGATGGCGCTAGGACTGGTAGTGACGCTGAGCGCTTGTAGTCAAGCACCTAGAACGTCGACTACATCAACGCCAGCGACCCCTGTTGCACCGCAGTTGCAGCCTGTTGCTGAGACACCAACGCGAGTCCTTGGTGGGCAGGAAGCTTCAATTGCTCCTGCGAGCAATACGGTGACCTCCGACAATTCGACCGGTGAATACCGTATTGGAGTCGATGACAAAATACAAATTTCAGTGTGGCGCAACCCAGACCTTTCAGTAGAGGTTCCGGTGCGTCCAGATGGATTTGTATCTGCACCTCTGATAGGAGATGTGCGGGCAGGCGGGTTAACGGCTGAACAGGTGGCTAAAAATATCGAAGCTAAGCTAGAGCAGTTTATTAGACAACCTAAAGTTTCAGTCATTTTAACTGATCTCGTCAGCCATCAATTTTTGAATCGAGTTCGTGTAACCGGTGCGATCAATCAACCAACCTCATTGCCATATCGTCAGGGAATGACCATTTTGGATCTGGTGTTGGAAGCAGGTGGCCTATCAGACTTCGCTGTGCCAGCTCGCGCACGCCTGTATCGCAAGAATGAGCAGTCTGCAGAAGCTAGCGCTTTGAAAATTCGTTTGGACCATATCATCTACAAAGGTGATTTGAGTACTAACGTCGAGCTCAAAGCGGGCGATGTACTGACTATCCCAGAACGCCGATTCTAGAAAGCTTGAAGCATTCTGTTAGAACTGATCGCCAGACAAACTAAGAGAGCCTTGGTGTGAATATTGAAGAAACACTCGCGATGTTTAATCGTGAAATTATTGCGCGGCGCGGCATGTTAGTGCTGGCTTTTATGGGCATTGCACTCGCGATACTTGCTGCCGGTTGGCTTCACAAAGCGAAGTATGAATCTACAGTGACTATACTGGCAGATTCGAGCAACATCATTAAGCCGCTATTAGAAGGTACGGCGGAAGCGACTGAAGTTCAGGATCGAGCCGAAATAGCACGTGAAGTTATTTTTAGCCGAGACATCGTCGATCACGTCATTCGCAGTAACAATCTAGCGGATGGTGTTACTGACTTGGCGGACATTGAACGTATTCGTCTCGAGTTATACAAAAACACGGTTGTATCAGACTTGCCTGGCGACACATTTTTGATCGCCTACAAAAATACAAATCCAAGCTTAGCTTACAACGTGACTAAACAATTCGGCGATTTATTCTTGGAACGTAGCATTCAAGAGCAATCGCGTGAAAGTAACGAGGCTTTTGATTTCATCCAAAATCAGGTACAGGTCTACCGTGAAAAGTTAGCTGGGTCAGAAGAACGATTGCGCGATTTTCGCGCGGTGTCCGGATTGGGCATTGTCAGCAATGGCAATAATATTGACCAAGAAATTATTGACCTTCGACGTGGTATCGAGAAAACAGAACTTGACCTTCGAGAAGCTCAGGCTCAAGCCTCATCACTGGAACGACAGATAGCGGGCGAATCTGTATCTGCGGTCAGTGTCTATCGTGAGACTCAGTATCAGGAGCAGATTGGACAGCTTCAAAATGAAATTGAGCGTCTGCGTTTAGATTACACCGATACGTATCCTGACATCGTTCGTCTAAAACAACAGATCAACGATCTTCGTCAAATGGCCGGGCGAGAGCGTGATAATCGCAACGGCAATTCGAGTCAGTTAGACCGGGAGAGAGCTTCAATCAGTCCTGTTTATCAGCAACTGAAAGGTCAGCAAGCGAGAGCTACTCTCGCCGTAGAGACCTTGCGTGTCCGTCTTAGTCAACAGCGCGCTATGCTGCGAAAGGAATCAGAGCGTGCCAGTTCTAGCAATAATTTTGGTGCGCAGTTGGCCGATTTGAAAAGAGATTATGACGTTAATCAAGAGATCTATCAGGATATGCTACGTCGCCGTGAACAAGCGCGTGTATCGATGAACCTCGATGAGCAGCGACAAGGTCTATCGTTTCGTATTCAGGAGCCAGCGGTGGTGCCGACTATCCCCAAGGGCTTGAGATTTTTACACTTTTTAGCCGGAGGCTTAATTTTGGCAGTTTTGCTGCCGTTGGGACTGCTGTTTGCATTCTTGAAAGTGGATCCTAAGCTCCGCTTACCATCAGATATGCTTGAAAACCTAGGGCTACCTGTTTTGGCGGTTGTTCCCCATCACAAAGGCCCGACCGAGAGCTCTGGAATATACAGAGGAAAGTTTGTATTAGCAGTGGCTGTACTGGCTATTTTTGCCTCTTACGGGATCGCTGGCTGGATCCGTGTTACTGGAGGTTCAGCGTGAACCAGAACCGCCAAATCGACCCGCTCGATCCGAGAGTAAATATGCAAAAACCTATCGACCCAAATAGAATTCGTGTGGTCAGGAAACCCGCCAACGCCAATATTCCTGGTCGACAGCTGGTTAGTTCTGAATCGAGCCGTCGTGGTGTAGTGCGCCGAGCAGCGAGTTCGCCCAAAACAATTGTTCAGATGCAAGATCCTCGGTTGTTTAGCAAGGCTCAGCTTGATTATCTAAAGATTATTCACCCTCAAAGTGAAAATCGGAAATTGGTCGATACTTTTCGCGAGCTTCGAACGCGATTGATGAGCCTGCGTAACAACCAAAACTTTACGGTGATGGTCACTTCTGTCACGCCTGGTGGCGGTGGTAGTTTTGTGTCGATGAACTTAGCGGCTTCTATCGCATTTGAAGACAGTAAGACATCGTTGTTACTTGATTGCAATTTACGTGATCCACACTTACACAAAATCTTGCAATTGGCGAAGCTCGATAATGGCAAAGGCCTGACAGATTTTTTGGCTGACCCGACAATTGGTATCGATTCCGTCGTTAGACCGTCTGGCATACCTCGTATGCGTATGGTGCCCGTTGGTGGTAAGCGCGAATCTGCAACGGAGTATTTTTCATCTCGCACGATGCACGGTTTCTTTAATGAAGTATCTCGTCGATACAGAGATCGTTATGTCATTGTAGATGCGCCATCTATCTCTTCGTCTGCGGATGCAAAAATTTTGGCAAACCTCGTGGACTACATTATTCTGGTCGTGCCCTATGGCAAGGTCAGCGCAAATCAAATAGCGAGTATTTGCCACGACGTCGACCAAAGCAAACTCATTGGTACCGTGCTCAATGATGAGCCTTTGGCAGAGATAATCTGATGAAATTGCGCAACCATAAATGTCGCTTGAGCCTAATTGGGCTTCCTCTTTTGGCGTGCGCTGCAGTATCGCCGGTCTATGCCATAGATTTCAGTTCAAATGCTCTGTATCGCTATCAGACTACAGACAACATCGATCGTGTCGCAGAATCTGAAGGTGAAACAGATGGTGCGACACACGAAATTATTGGTGAATTCAGTGGTTCGACCCGTGCGCAGAACTTAGATCTAGACTTTGATCTATCACTGGGTTTAAGTGAAGGAAACGGGATTGAGAGTGTGCAAAACAGTGACATTCGCGCGTCACTGTATGCTCTATTCAATCTACGTCCTGGGCAAATATCTTGGCTGCTTGCTGACTATGCCGTGGAGCAGGGTAACGACCTTGCCCAGTTGGCCGACAGAGACGAGCGCTTTTTGACCAATTACTTCATTACAGGTCCATCTACGTCTTGGCGTATCACACCGGTCGATACGTTAAACGTCGATCTTTTCTACTTGCTTGGCGACCAAGAGGACGATCCAGAACAAACTCGTCAACTCGCGCTGCGAACAGATTGGAGTCATCGATTTTCACGCACGAACACGATGGGTTTGCACTTCGAAAACACCGATATCTCATTTAAAGAAAGCGATGATGAATTTGGCATACAGAACATCTTCGCTCGCTATACCTATGCTCAAGGTAAAACACTGCTGGACGTTGATGTTGGCCGAAGTAGCAGCACTGATTTTGAGCCGGTAGATAACAGCGAAACATCCCGCGATGAAGATTTATTTCGAATAGGATTCAGTCGCCAGATGTCTAGATCGACTGCGATGACTCTTTCAGGCTCTCAAAAATTTACTGATGAGACTTTTAGCACCGTTAGAGACTTACAAGCTAATCTTGATGCTGGCTTGAATACAGGGTTGGGCCCATTTTATGAAAAGCGGTTTGCCCTTGGTGTTAATCGAGGTGGAAATATATGGAATGCCGGGCTGGAACTCAGTAATACCAATCTCGAGTTTGTGGACGAAACGAGTCAAGAAGATGATCGAGCTGAAACACGCGCCACATTCGATCTTGGGTACGCTTTAACCAGTGTTTGGGGTTTGCGTCTAACCACAGGATTGGCCGATATCAAATATGACAATGTTGTACGTCAGGACGACGAAGTGAATTACAGTATTGGCGTTTCGTACCAAATATCAGCAGCTTGGGGTACCTCGCTCGATGCCTTCTTCGACAGTATCGAAAGTAATCGACCTAACGACGAGACGGGTATTCAAGAAGATGTAGTGATAGACGAGCGGGGCATCAGTTTTGGTCTCTATTGGCAGCCGATTACAAAGCTCACTCGCTTGCGTGAAAAGTTCCAGTCACAGGGTATCGAGAACGTACTTAAGTAGCATTATTGAGAGCACCGGTATTGCGTGTTCCGTTGGATGAAAAGATGCGAATATTGTTTCTGGTGGATGGTTATTACCCTGGAATAGGTGGCGCTGAGATCCAAGCGACACTTTTAGCGAAAACTTTGATTCAGCGCGGCCACCAGGTTCTGGTGGTCGCACCTCATCTCGAGCCAGACCTACCCTTGAATGACACCTGGGAAGACATTCCCGTTAAGCGAATTGCGTACATTCGAATACCGAAACTTTCTAATCTCTTTTATACCATAAGCTTTGCGATTTTCATGATTAGGCATGGTCGTGAATATGATGCGTATCATATTCATATGGTACACAAGATGGCCTCTGTGGTTGGGTTACTCCGGCCATGGTTAGGAAGGCCAGCGCTCGCAAAGGTGTCGGGTGCCACTGAATTTGAAGGCGGCGTTTTGGATTTTAGACAAGGCGCTTTCTACAACCGGTGGGTTCGTAAGCTACTCATGCGTTTAGACTACTTTCAGTCGCTAAGCAGTTTTAGCAAAGCGCAAATTTTAGCTGCTGGCGCGCGCGAAGACCAGGTGATCACCTTGGCGAATGGACTGGATACCGCGCGCTTTGAATTAAGCCCAGCCTTGCACCTTGAGCAAGAAACGAATGAAACTGTGTTTGCATTTTGCGGACGGCTCGAGCCTGTCAAAGCGCTACCTGTTTTGATTCAAGCCGCTGCTAGGCTCAAAGAGAGTGGTAACTTAAATTTCAAATTGAATATAGCTGGTGATGGTGACGAAGAAAAAAATCTCATTCAACTAGCTAAGTCCCTTGGCGTTTCCGATAAAGTTAACTTTCACGGTCGAATAGCTGATGTTCCATTGTTTTTGAGCCAAGCACATGCGTATGTCCAAGTTTCCCGTTATGAAGGCTTGTCAAATTCAGTGATAGAAGCGATGTGCAGTGGCCTCGCTCCCGTTCTCACGCGTATAAGTGGAAACGAAGACCTGGTCGTTCAAGGCGAATCAGGTTACCTCATCGATGTTGACGACATAGAGACACTGGTCAAACATATGACAGCATTGATACAAGACCGAGAGTTGTGCCGGCGACTGGGTTTGGCGGCTCGTGCAAGAGTAGATCAGTTGTGTGAATTAAACTCAGTTGTTGACACTTTAGAAACCGTTTATCGCGGCGAGTACAACATCGAAGTAGCAAAACCTCTCTTAGCAGAGTCTCTATAAACATGTCTGTCGTTAGACATTTTCGCAATTATGCTTCCGCGGGTCTGATTGGCTCACTTCTCGGTCTGGCGACTTTCCCATTATTAGCGCGCTCGCTCAGTGTCGCTGACTACGGTTTGTTGGGTTTGGTTATGTCTACTGCAACGGTTTTTGTCGCGGTTGGAAAACTGGGATTGCAGCATTCACTGGTTCGGTTTTTCGCTGCAGAGCAAGAGAGTGGTCCAGATCAACTCAAAGCCATGCTGGCAACAATAAGCGCCGCTTTGTTGTTAATGGCTTTCCTGTTTACCTTCATCTGGCTTGGCTACAGCACGTTCATCGTGCCAACTATTTCAGGTAGTGCTGGCGCAACTACACTGTTTCTTGCCGCGACTTTATTAGTCCCTATAAAAATGTTGTCTAGCGGGTTGCAAAACTTGTTAAAGGCGAACGAGGACAGTGGAATTAATGCCACGGCATCGGTAGTTGAAAAGTTGGTGCGCCTTGCTTTGATTGTCGCTTGTTTAACAACAATAGGGTTACAAGCCACGAATGTGGTGACTGTGTCTATCATTGCTGAATTGGCTCTTTTTGCAATCGTTCTGCACAGCGCGTGGCCGTTTTTAAAAGGCATGGTGCCGAAGCTGCAAATAGTAACACTGACGCCGCTTATTATGTTTGGCTTACCCAGTATGGCAGGGGAGATAGCGGGACTTTTGCTTGAAGTCGGCGATCGATACGTTATAGAGGCGTATCTGGGCGCTGAATCACTCGGCTTTTACGCCGCTGCTTACAACATGAGTATGTACCTAGAGTGGGTTCTGATTGTGGCTTTGCAAGCGGCGATGATTCCACACTACGTTCGTATATACGAGCAAAAAGGTGAAGCGGCCACCATCGAATTTGTCACGTCTGCGTTGCGTTGTTTTGTCCTTATAGGTGTCGGAATTGCCGCGGCCTTTTGTGCGGTAGCCCCCGAGTTGTTAACAATATTAGCGGGAGAGCGCTACTTGGCAGGGCAATCAATTGTGCCGTGGGTGGTTGCAGCCTTATTGGTGGGAGGAGGAACTCATCTGTTTGCTGCAGGTTGTTACATTTATAAGAAACCGATCATGTTGGTTAAATGGACACTGATTGCATTTGTGCTCAATATTTTACTCAATATTCTCACTGTACCTAAATATGGTGTTGTTGCTGCAGCTGTTGCGACTTTCGTTTGCTATGTTGTGCGCTCAATTGGTTTGTATCGAGATGCCTCAGGTTTATTGCCCATCTTAGTGCACTGGCAAAGTGTCGCTAAGGCATTGTTCTGCGGGGTGCTTGCATGGGCGCTACCCGCTCAGATAGACATACAGTTCGCCACGCTTTCTTTGGCTGTTAAATTTGTTGTTGCTTGCTCTGTGTACATCACCTGTTTAGCTGCGATCTCATCGGAGTTCCGACTTCTTTTGGGCCAAGGAACTAGCATATTGCAACTGCGATTAAAGGGTATTTAGAATGAGCAGTTTAGTCGCGTGGAGCGCACTCATATTTGTGCTTTATACCTATTTTTTATTCCCGATCTGGTTGTGGATCCGAAGCCGGGGTGTGCGCGCACCTGCGCCTGATCTAGAGCGCAATTTATGGCCAGATGTCACCATTGTTATCTCTGCTTTCAACGAGGCTAATACTATAGAGGCAAAGCTCAGAAGTCTTAGTGAGCTGGATTATCCAGAAAAGCAATGGCGTGTGCTGCTGGTAGACGATGGCAGCGATGACGATACTGTATCGAGAGCCGAGAGTTTGGATCTCCCTTGGCTAGAAATTTTGCAGTTGGAGGAAAACTCGGGAAAGCCTGTCGCACTCAACTTGGCAATGGAACAGGTAAACAGTGAGTTTTGTGTTTACATGGATGCTCGCCAGCGCGTTAGTGCAAACACATTAAAATCGCTAGTAGCTCACTTTGATGATCCCTCTGTAGGAGCAGTTAGTGGTGAATTGATGATTGTTGATGAAGACAACCCAGAGCAAGTCAATATGGGGCTGTATTGGCGCTACGAGAAATCACTACGGGAGATGGAGAGTAAATTATATTCGACAGCGGGAGCCACTGGCGCTCTTTATGCTATTCGCAGTGTATATTTCAAACCGCTGCACAAAGACGCTATTCTGGATGATTTTGATACGCCTGTGAATGTTCTAGAGGCGGGTAAGCGAGTTATCTTTGAGCCTTCGGCTCAGGTGTTTGATTCCAGTCAGAGTAGTATCGACGATGAATTTAAACGAAAACTACGCACGCTAACTGGGAATTTTCAGTCATTTTCTCATCACCCCTGGTTGTTTAATCCAAAGCGAAATGCGATCTGGTGGCAGTTTCTTTCACACAAAGTGTTTCGTCTGCTCGTGCCCTGGGCATTGATCATATTACTGCCCGCATCGCTGCTTGCCGGTGGCGTCTGGTGGACATTGGTATTTATCGGGCAAGTGGCTTTCTATACCTTGGCTTTTGCTGCAGCGCATCTAGAAATATTCAAGAGAAACAAATTAGCGAGCTTTGCGCATACATTTGTACAACTAAATTATGCTGCTTGGCTGGCTGCCTTTCGTTTTTACGCGGGTGATGTCAGTGCCCGTTGGAAGTCTTAGACATGGCTAAATTGACAGTGCTGATGTACCACGCGACCTACGCGAATGACGTAGAACTGAATGCAATAGATGCAGCTGACCGGCCATATGCGGTTGCTCTTGATACCTTTACAGACCAATTGCATTCAATACAGCGGGCAGGCTACACAATCGTCTCGCAAACTCAGGTCGAGCAAGGCCTTGAATCCATCGTCAAACCTTTGCTGTTAACGTTTGATGACGGACATCGCAGCAATGCGATTCAAGTGACTCCACTGTTGGCAAGTTTAGGGCTTAGTGGGCTATTTTTTGTTACCTCCGATTTCTGCCGGCTACGCAATGACTATTGCAATGATGATGAACTTCGTCACATGTTGGATGCAGGCATGATTCTTGGAACGCATGGTGTTAGTCATAAATTCATGGCTGACTTGTCCGATGAAGAGTCGCGCGGTGAACTAGAAGAGTCTTTGAATTGGTTGCAAGAAGTGCTCGCTCAGCCGGTTAATTGTGTATCTTTCCCCGGTGGTCGTTACGGGGATCGAGAGCTAGAGATAGCTAAAAGGCTTGGTTATCGTTGGGTACATGATTCAACATTTGGCTTACACACTTTAAATAGTGAAGAATCGTTCCATCTCGTTCAGCGAATTCCCGTGCGTCAACAGCACAGCAGCGCTGATTTGCTGGCACTGATTGACCCTAACTCAAAGCAGTTTCGTCGCACTCGTGCGGTCAGCTTCGCAAAAACAACGCTAAAACGCGTGATAGGAAACGGAAATTACGATGCGCTCTACCGACGGTTTGCGTCCTAAAATAGGTCGAGTAATTGAATCGGGTAAACCACTGGGCGCTCAAGCGAGAGGGGGCAGTGCTCAAATTGGAAGCCCTGCTGCAGAGGCCCCATTACCTCAAGCGGTTACCGAGACGAGAGCGAAGGGCGTGTTGCGCTCCGCGAATATAGAGACGACCTACGGCCTAGGTTCTGGTATCAAGCACAAATCTGAAAGGCAGGGTGAAGTAGAAATAGACACTGAAAACGACATTGACTGGGACAAGGTCGCGTCGATCGGAAAGTTTCTTATTCTGCCAGCGCTCTTTGCGATTGTGATTATTGTGCTCGGGGTCAAATTGCCGAGAGTTGCTCTCTATGGAATAGCTGCAATCATTGGTGTGGCAGCAATGATCCGCGCTCAAAAAGATCCGGAAATTCTGCTTGCCCTGATGATCATCTATATACCGTTTGCCCACCTCTACGCTATTTCATTAGCCCCTTTGGTAAATGGCACAAATATATTTATACTATTGTGTCTTTTTAGCGGTATTACGGCTGCAAGTCGTCGGCGGGAGTCTGCGTTTAAGTACAGGCCTGGCTTTAACCTCACCGTCGCTTGGTTTTTGTTTAGTTCGTTGTCAATTTTGACTCTGCTTCGCACACCCGGTGCACTGAGTTATACGCTTAGCGAAGAATTAAGCCAGTACACCGGGTGGCTTTCTCAGTTTGGTTTTTATCTTGCGGTATATAGTTTAGTCAGCAACCGCGGGCAAGCCAAACGAGCCATGATCTATATCATGTTTGGTACGATAATCGTTGTTATGCATGGCGTGAGCGAAGCGATAGACAAAGTGGGGCTCAACTCAATTGAAAAGCAACGATTAGGTGGCGTATTCGAGCAGCCTAATGACCTCGGTGGGTTTATAGCCTATACGTTCATTCCATTTATAGCCTTGTTTATATTTAACATGGGAAAAATGAAAGCATGGCTGTTAACTCCCTATTTTTTAATAACTCTCAAGATTTTGATAACCACCTTTTCTCGCGGAGCCTATGTTGCTTTTGCAATAGGTGGTTTTTTTGTCGTGTGGATGCGCGGTAAGGCATTTATGTTTGGCTGGGGGTTTTGTGCGCTTATTCTTGTGGCCTTGTTTCCTCAAGTATTGCCCAACTCTGTTCTAGATAGAATTAATCAAACCAGCCGTGACTCCAAAGTCGAAAGATTGGATAAGAGCAGCGAGCATCGATTTGTCATGTGGGATGCAGCAATCGATATGACTCTCGAAAATCCAATCACTGGCAAAGGTTTTAAAGCATTTCCATTTCTAAAAGCACAGTACACGCGAATTCCTGTGGAAGAGTCGGATCCACATAGTATGTACTTTTATATTTCCTCTCAAATGGGAATCCCAACACTGCTATTGTATCTTGGATTGATGGCGCATCTGGTTTGGATGGGTCTGATGATATTCAAACGATCGCACGATGGGTTCGAACGTGTTATCGGTGCGAGTATGTTTGCCATTGTTCCCTGCCTTGGGCTCATCAATGTTTTTGGCTCTCGAATGGTAGGCATGAGTTTTGTCGGCTATTTTTACGCCATGGTCGTTATTGTGCAAATGCTCTACGTGCCTTATAAAAATACCAAAACATCTACTCGGCTAGGTGCCGCTGATGTGAAAGAACTCGAACTCGCGTCCACCCAGTCTGCCGTTGCGCGGAAAAAAGGTCTGGGAAAAGCTGTGACGATCCGAAATATCAATGAAATCGAAGAAGAAGCGTTAGAAGTCGAGTTGGTTGAAGTGGAAAAGCCTGTTCCGCGTATCGGACGATCCCAGGATAGTTAGCCAGTTAAGGAGAATCAGACGTTTATGGCCGAGCAATTTCTTGCTTCAGTGCTTGCAAAACGGCCACAGGTGGAAGTGCTTTGTGGTCTAGGAGCGTCGAAAGTCGATCTCAGTGTCCACCGTCTCGATCAATGTTGCCCGGTTGCTTGTGGTAACAAGGCTTATAAGTTAGTTGGCCACTTTCGCGCGGCTGAGCGGGCTAACAAAAAACACATACTCAGTTTTGGCGGTGCGTGGTCTAACCACATACACGCGTTGGCGCACTATTCGGCGCAACATCAGTTGAGTTCTACCGCAATAGTTCGAGGCCTGCACGTCGATCCTAATAACCGAATGTTGATCGATGCTGAAAGAAGCGGAATGAATATTGTCCGTGTGAGTAAAGACGACTATGCCTGCAGGCATGAACGAGAATATCTAAAGCAATTACGGCACAAGTATTCCGATGCTTGGATCATCCCTGAAGGAGCTGACGACGCCTATGGTCGTTTGGGCATGGCTAAATTGGCAAGCGTCTTAAAAAAATCAATTCCGTGTGGAGAAACGCTTGTTGTGGCTTCTGGAACCGGTGCGACCGTTAGAGGCCTGGCAGTCGCTCTCAAAAATCATGTGAAGCTTGTGGCAGCATTAGTTGTACAAGATCCAGATCTAGCGGCTCGTTTAAAATACTTAGGCTCAATTAACAACACAGGCTTTCGTGTGGTTGATGCCAGTGGGCGGGGGTATGGTCAGGTTGATGAAAAACAACTCGATCGATCGCAGCGTATATTGGAAGATGAAGGATTATTGCTTGACCCACTTTATAACGGAAAAGCTTGGCAAATAGCTGTCGCGCTCGCTCAGCAAGGTGAACGGGTACACCTGTTACACTCAGGGGGTGTGCAAGGTTGGCGAGGTTTTCTAGCGCGCAATCTATTGGAAAAACACCGTGTGTTAAAACAGGCAGTAGAAGAGTTAGATTTTGGCTTCTGAATGCGTTCAGCTCACTGTAATTCTCGGCTTAATACTGCACCAAAAGTCTGTGCCATGAGTTATAATTGACGACAAACTCTAGAGTTGATTAAAAGGGTACCGATAAGTATTTCAGGGCTTTTCATTTTTATTTATAAAGCGCTAAGTCGGTGAAGTAGCAACCACATTACTGTTACCCCTTCAATTATGAGCTCACTACGTTTATCACTTTGAGGAACACCCTATGGCTAAGGGCCTGCAAATAGATCCAGCTAAATGTACCAGTTGTCTGCAGTGCGAACTCGCCTGTTCCAACCACCACGAGGGAGTATTTAATCCCGCGCTTTCGCGAATCAAAGTGTTCGAATTTGAGCATGGTCGACGTAGCATTCCTTACACTTGCACGCAGTGTGAAGAAGCTTGGTGTTTAAAAGCGTGTCCCACCAATGCTATTTCGATTAACCAAGATACAGGTGCAAAAGTCGTGGATGACGCGACTTGTGTGGGCTGTAAAGTCTGCACCATCGCTTGCCCCTACGGCACCATCAATTACCGCTCGGCGACCGGCAAAGTGGTCAAGTGCGATCTGTGCAGCGGCGATCCCGCCTGTGCGAGCGCTTGTCCCACCGACGCAATCGTCTACGCATAACAGGGAGATATACCATGGCTTGGCAACGCAAAGTATTGCGCATCAACCTGACGCGCGGAGAAATCCATCACGAACCACTCAATATGGAGTGGGCAAATGCCTATATGGGTAGCCGTGGCTTGGGTACTAAATACCTCAGTGAAATGATGGACCCTAAAGCGGATGCACTCGGTCCAGATAATGTGCTGATTTTTGCTACAGGGCCACTAACCGGAACCATGAGTTCGACCAGTGGGCGCTACTCGGTTTTGTGTAAAGGTCCGCTGACCGGGGCGATTGCTTGCTCTAACTCTGGTGGTAAGTTTGGTGCCGAGCTAAAGAATGCCGGCTATGACTTGTTGATACTCGAGGGGCAATCACCTTCTCCTGTCTATCTGAACATTGTCGATGACGCGGTGAGCTTGGAGTCGGCAGAGGACTTGTGGGGTACAACCGTCTGGCACACCGAAGAAACACTGAAAGAACGCCTGGGCGATCCACAGACTAAAGTTGCTTCGGTAGGCGTTCCCGGTGAACAAGGTGTGCGGTACGCCTGTATTGTCAACGACTTACACCGCGCCGCTGGTCGCTCGGGTGTGGGCGCCGTTATGGGTTCTAAAAACGTCAAAGCTATCGCTGTGCGTGGCACCGTTGGCGTCACTGCAGACGACCCTAAACGTTTTATGGCGGTCGTCAAAGAAACCATGAAAAAACTGGCTGATGATCGTGGTCGTCAGGGCATGACGAGAGATGGCACCAACGCAATGATCGATACCATGCACGCTTTTGGTGGTCTCCCGACACGTAATTTCCAAGAAGTGCAGTTCGCAGGTTCTGAGAAGATAAACCCCACAGCGATGCGTGCGAAAAACGAAAATGGTCACACCAACCTGATTAACAACAAAGCATGCTTTGGCTGCTCAATCGGATGTGGCCGCGTCGCGCATATTGATCCCAAGCACTTCTCTGTGGCGGACAAGCCGCAGTATTGGCACGCGTCTGGTGGCCTAGAGTACGAGACGGCATTTGCACTTGGCCCTGTTGTGGGGGTTGACGATATCGACGCCTGTACTTACGTGGGCTTTTTGACCAATGAACACAGCATTGACCCAATTTCCTTCGGGGTCACTGTTGCGGCTGCGATGGAAATGTTTGAACTTGGCGCTATAACCCTAGAGGACACAGGCGGGATAGACCTTAGATTTGGCAATGCCGAAGCGCTGGTACAGGCGGCTGAGGTGACGGGGGCGCAGCAAGGCTTTGGTGTGGATTTAGGCCTTGGCAGCAAGTTACTTTGCGAAAAATACGGTCACCCCGATCTGTTTATGGGTGTCAAAGGGCAAGAGTTCGCGGGCTATGACTCTCGGGCTTTGCAAGGTATGGGGCTTGGTTATGCCACTTCAAATCGTGGAGCTTGTCATCTCAAGCACGATGTTTTTTCTCCCGACATGAAAGATCAATCCGGCAACGGAAAAGCGGAACCCTGTAAAAATTCTCAAGACGAAATTGCGGCGATCGACTCAACCGGTCTTTGCATATTTACAGCTGGTGCTTGGGGTATGGATGACTACGCGGCACAAGTTGATGCCGCCTGTGAAGGCGACTGGCCAACAGAACGTCTAGTCGAGCTCGGTGAACGCACTTGGAATTTGGAGCGCCAATTTAATCTGAATGCTGGTTTAACGGCGGCTGACGATACCTTGCCAAAGCGCTTATTAGAAACGCCAGCGCCTAGCGGAACAGCTAAGGGTAGAGTGTGTGAATTGGACTACATGCTGAAGGAATATTATCAGCTGCGAGGATGGGGTGCTGACGGTGTACCAACCGCGGAAACCTTGGGGCGACTTGGATTGAACGCGTGAAGATCTCGCTCAAAACCACAGGCATTATGAGCGATTACTTGCCCGCCGATGCATCCGGCGGGAGAGTAGAGCTTGAGCTACCTGAGGGTGCGGTGTTTGCCCAGCTCGTTGAAACTCTGGCCATTCCGGACGATGAGCGTTATGTCGTATCGATCAACGACACGCTTTTGCCCGAGCCGTTGCAACACCCGTTGCAGGCGGGTGATACGGTTATCATCATGGCACCGTTAGCCGCGGGTTAGCTCGTTTTGTAAACGTGCAGTCAGAGCATTTCTTGCTGCTGTTTTGCGGTTTTTGTCTAAAACTGGTTGTCTCTATCTTTTAATTTCATTCGGCGACTCTTGTCCGAAATTCTTTCCGAATTTACTGGGAAATAGATATCAGTGTGTTTCTGGAAGTCCGTGAATCCTTGACCTGACTTTACTTATCGCATGCTGTTACGTTCTCTATAAGTTCGCGGCACTTTCTTTAGTTTTTCTCAGGTTTAAAATTCGCCCTAGCTGCGTTGTTTATCTAACTTGTAGCATCACTGTTGTTGTCAATTCGCGGTTTGATGCGGGCAATATTTTCACACTGATATAGCTGACCGAGCTTGATCTAAAGCTCCCTTGCCAATATTGACAGCTGCTTTTTTAGTCGTTTTAGTTGAAGTTCTTTTTGCAGCGGTCTCGTGCATAATGGAATGCTCGGTTTGCCGAGTCCTTTACTTTCATGGGAGAAAATACAATGGATTGGCAGCTCGCACAGCTAAATATTGCCCGTATGAGGGCACCGCTCGAAGATGTCAAGATGCGAGGCTTTGCCGATGGTCTCGAAGCGATGAATCAACTGGCTGAAGGCAGTGACGGATTTATCTGGCGGCTCAAAGATGAAGGAGGGGATGCAACGCAATTGAGCCCTTTTGATGATCCCACAATCTTGGTGAATATGTCACTTTGGCGGGATATCGTTTCTCTGCAGGATTACGCTTATAAGAGTGAACATCGGCACTTTATAAAATCCCGTCGCGATTGGTTTGAAGACTTAGGAGACTCACACCAGGTCTTATGGTGGGTACCCGCAGGTGTTTTGCCAACTACTACTGAAGCCAAAGCTCGGTTAATGCTTTTGCGCAACAGAGGATTGGGTCCTTGGGCATTTGTTTTTAAAACTCGTTTCGAAGCGCCAAAAATCATAAAGACTTCAGCGAAATCGATCGCCCAGCACGTCGATCTTCTTGAGCGCTCGGGGTTAAACGCTGAAGATTTTGCGCAGCTGTCGCCCAGCGACTTTATCCATGTGGAGCAGGGTGACTATTTGGCTGCAGGTATTGCTGTTCAGGTGTTTTCGGAAAGTGCTTTGCTCCGCTCTCTGGTGACAGCGGACGAGGTGAGAGGTGCAGGTTTGGCCCGAGACCTTGTTCGTTTGGCTGTTGATAGAGCGAGGCAGCAAGGTTTGAAAAGTTTGTTTCTGTTAACGCAGACAGCAAGCCGGTATTTTGAACGCATGGGTTTTGAATATGTCGATCGCCAGAGTGTCCCAAGGGGTGTTGCCGGTAGCTCGCAATTTAGCGAGTTATGTCCCGCGGACAGCGACTGTTTAGTGTTCAATCTATAGGTAGCATTGCACCATTGAGAGTTATAGCTTTGCGTCTCTCTGATTTTTATACTGTTGGTTTTTGCACCTATTCACTCTCGCCCAGCGTGTCTGACGGCGTCTCTTTTGCTAGAGTGCAGCATGGCTAATCTTAAAATGTACGCGGTATTAACGGGTGATATCGTCGCCTCACAGCAATTGAGCTCTGACGAGCTCAATCGCGTGCGTACCGTCGTCAAAGAGAGTTGTGAGCTTGTTTCCCACTGGTCTGATGATCTGGTGCCTTATTCTGTGGAACTATCGAGAGGAGACGCTTGGCAACTTCTGTTGACTGACCCCGCTATAGCGCTTCGCGCTTCTTTATTTATCCGCTCTGCGTTATTGGCTCGGTGCGGTGTAGACACCCGTTTATCTGTCGCCATCGACGAGGTAACGGTGTTGGCAGAGACTTTGGCCCTATCGGATGGCCCGGCGTTTGTACGATCGGGTAGAGCGTTGGATGGACTCGCTAGAACCCGGCTTTTGGTTAACATTTCCGCAAAACAAACAGAGGCACCTTGGGTGCGCCTTGTGTCGACGTTATGTGACACGCTGGTGGGCACGTGGACGCAAAGGCAGGCAGAATTGATACACGCTTATCTGCCGCCAAACTCTCCCTCTCAGTCGGCTATTGCAGCACGTCTTAACCCGCCGGTGAGTAAGCAAGCTGTAGGAAAAGGGCTACGCGCTGCACACTGGGATGCCGTGGCTCATGCCCTAGAGGTATTTGAAGCGACAGATTGGGCGGTTGTTCGGTCGGCGAGTGAAGACAGCCTCTGAAGGTTGTATTTGTTTTTGTAAACCTTATTGGGTTGCCATAACTGAAGGCACAGACGAATGATGTTGGAAACACTGGTCCTACTACTGACTGGGCATTTGCTGGGCGATTTTGTCCTGCAGTCAAACTGGATGGTCGACAACAAGCAGAAACCACACGTACTGATCATCCATGTGACGGTGGTAGTGGCGACAACCGCCGTGTTGTTAGGCAGTCTACACTGGCCGATTCTCCTGCTTATATTTGCATCGCACTTAGCGATGGATGCCATTAAAACCCGAGTGCTCGCAGACAACTTTGGAGCATTTGCATTCGACCAGTTTGTTCATTTGGCCGTCGTGTTTGGTTTGGCGTTAGCCTACCCCAATGCAGCAAGTCAGTCTCTTTGGCTGTTGTTATTGCCAGCGGACATAGTGCCTCTCTACTACACCGCTCTAACATTCATCAGCGGACTGGTATTGGTCGTGCCAGCAGGTGGGTATTTGATCGGCTCTATTTTAGGACCGCTAATCAGCGAATTGGATAGCGAACTGAAAGGTCTAAACAAGGGCGGCCAATTCATTGGGTGGTTAGAAAGAGCACTGGTGATGCTTTTTGTATTTGTTGGCCAGCCGGGCAGTGTTGGGTTTGTACTAGCGGCAAAATCGATTTTTCGCATCGGCGACATCAAAGAATCTAGCCAACGCCGCATTGCCGAGTACATTATCATCGGCACATTCTTAAGTTTTGGATGGGCTCTGTTAGTGTCCAACTTGGCGCTGTATGCCGTTCGATATTGGTAGGGCACAACACTGGTCAAAACGGTCGCAAGCGGCTGTTGTCGCCTGACTAGCATTCCAAAACTAACCTTGATGAGACTGCTCAAAAGCCCTAGCTGAGCAGGTCCCATCGAAGTAAAACCGCCACGTAAGTAAGCGTATTTAGCTTTCTAAAGCTTCTGTTCAACACTCGACACTTTGTCCTGCAGCGACTGTGCGCGGTCCGTCCGAGTGCTCATTTTGATATGACTCGTGACACGTACTGCACCCATAGCCTGTAGCTTTTCATGACAAGCTTTAACGGCGGCCATGACATCGTCCCACTCGCCTTCGACGTTTGTGCCAAAAGCGTGCAGCTTATGTTTAAGACCAGCGGCGGTAAATATTTTTTCGCACTCGGCGACATAAGGTGACACCGACAGTCCAACACCACCAGGGGAAACCATAATATCCATTAACACATGCATTTCAATCTTCACCTATAAGAATTTAGGGAGAGTGTGCCACGTTGGTGTATTGGAGAGAAGAGCCAATAAAAGCGGTTGGGAGGTGCCTGCCGATTCCAAAGAGGGAGCCGGCGAAGCAAAGCCAGAAAGGGTTAGGGCAGGCGACTGATCTCAACGCGTCGATTGCGTGCGCGTCCTCGCTCAGTGTTGTTGTCCGCGATGGGCTTGAGCTCACCAAATCCTTCAATCACAACGCGATCAGGGTCTAAACCGTTGGCTGCTAAGAAATCGCGAACTTCAGCGGCTCGCCTCTGCGACAGATCCAAATTGTATTCTGCTGGGCCAGTCCAATCGGCATGCCCGTCAATTTTTATCTTGATATCAGGGTAATCGTTGAGAGACACAGCTAGGCGTTTGAGCACAGCTATATAGAGATTCTGAATACGCTTTTCATCGGTGGAAAAAAGAACGATGGGCTTTTCGAGCAGCACGGGGGGCTCAACTGGCTCAACGGCGATTGTTTCAGACGCTGCAGCTTGGGCAACAACCGCAGCAACAGGCGCTGCAGCGACAGCATAAGAGGCATCTCCAAACCGTTTGAGAAGTGACATGGAAAGCTCGTTTGCATCTTTGTCGTAAGAGGTGATCTCTGCGCGCAGAGCAACACCATTAGACCACCCGTGTTCAAGGCCAAGACCCATCACAAAGTGAGTGCTGTAGTCCCGATCGTAGTCGACACGATCCGTGTCATTGCTCATGCCTCCAATGCCTACTCGCAAATAGGTCGACAGGCCTTCGCGCTGGAACAAACCATCATCGTCATAAACATCAGAGTAGCTTGACCCCAGGTTAGTGAGGTAGCTAATCAAGCTGACGCCGTAAACTTGGTAATCGACACCACCGACCGGTGTGCCTATAAAACTGACATCGGCCGTACCCAGATCAGCGGCATAGGCGTCAATTGAAAAGCGTCGAGTGAGATCGTAACCAAGCCTCAAACTAGCGCTGGTGTCGTTGTTTTCAGTGATGCTCAACGCATCAGTGGTCGATTCAGGCGCAAGCTCGCTGATGCCGAGTCCGGCACCAATATAAACACGCTTATTAAAATACCGTTCGCTCGGTGAGTTAGCTGCCAACCCCAACGTTGGCCCAGCAACCAGCAACGCGACCAGCATGCAACCAAACGATTTGGAATAACTATTGTGCTTCACGCGCTCTCTCCAGTTCTTTGCTTGTGTACCGCTCTTAAAGGCAGCACAAGTACTAAGGCAAGAAACCACAATGTTGCTCCGCCACCAGGTCCAGCTCCGTGTATACCGGTAATAATCTCGATGCTTGTACAGCCACACTCTTCATAGTCGTCCAAGCCGTTGTCGTTCAGATCGCTAAATCGCAGTACTTCGACATCGACGGTCGTCGTTGACGTATTTGAATTGCCATCCGTCACGTTGTAAGTGAAGCTGTCTGGGCCGTTGTATCCAGGGTTTGGGGTGTAGACGATTTTGCCATCCACTTCCACCGCAGTGCCGTTGGCGGGTGTGGACACTGACGTTATAGTGAGGCCACTACCAACAGGGTCACTGTCGTTTGCAAGAACATCAATAGGAGTGCTCACGTCTTGTCGCACAGTTGCAGTATCTGCAGCCGCTTCTACAACACCGTCACCCTGCAATCCAACCAAGGCAAAACCCAGCGGTGAAAACTGACCGTTTTGCACGAGAAAACCGATAGGGTTACTACCCTCGGGCACCGACAGACCCGCCGGTATTGAACCGCCGTCCTCCTCGAGATGAGCAAAGTAATAACCGTCTGGAATTCCGGGGAACACAAAATTTCCGTTAGCATCTGTGCTGGATACCAAAAGAAGCTCATCTTTATCTGGATCAAAAACGCCATCATTGTCGCTGTCGGCATAAAGTGTGACAGCTAAGCCGTCAATGCCTGCCTCACCTTCGTCCAGCACACCGTTATTATTTGCATCCACAAATACATCGCCACTGACAAGCGCGCCCGCTGCAGTACCAGCGGACTCGTCGTCCCAATAGGTACTCGCCATACCGCCGTAAAGATCTGCGCCGTCACCTAGCGTGATGTAATCATCAGCCGTGTCTTGTGGGAACGTTGTCGGGTCGAGCAGGTTGTGAACAGAGGCGTCGACGTCTCGAGCAAAAACGGAAACACCGTAATACCGCTGGCCAGTTGTCAAACCTAAGTGGCGACTGGAGACGAACGCCATAGCCATGCTCTCCGTGTCGCCAGATAGCAGTAATGCATTTTTTTGTGGAGCAATTGAAGCACTTTGTAAAAAGCTGTAGCTCGCGCTAACCGCCGTGATGCCGTAACAAATATCCGGATCAGAGCAACCTGCTGCGTTAACAGTTACCAAAGGGCCGTAGGCACTGGGTTCGCCGTTGCTATCTAGCGCGCTGATAGCGGCTATCTTCAGGATATTGTTGCCGCGTTTTTCGGCCACGACATGGCCGCCAACATCTAATCCTGCATCCGAGAGTGAAGCCAATATGCCGTTGCTGTAGACAAAGTCGACCCTTTCAATGTTCTTCGGTGCGGGTCCCGTGTTTGTGAATGTATCCAGAGAGCCGCGATTAATGACGTTGCCAGCCAACGCCGCAGCCATATCACAATTGCCCGCCGCGCCTGAGCCAGTGGGGTAGCTCGCGACTAAATCGGTTGAGTTGGCATTGACTTCAGCAAAAATACCGCAGGGTTCGCCGGTGGCAACACCCGCTATATCAACGCGCTGTAAAACGACCTTGTCCGCCGAAGTGATTTGCGAGTGGTGATGACCTTGGTAATAAAAGCCGTCGAGGATCTGGTCCTGACCGCTGCCCCAGGAATAGGTCACACCTTCTTCAACATACTGAAAAGGTGTTGAGGCTTCGAAGTGCGAGTCCACCACAGTGACCTCACCGTCAGCCAGCACGTTTGTCGCGCCGAGCACTAACACAGCGGCAAAACTGCGTCGCAGCTGGCGCAAAAAAGAAGGGAAGTCTGAATGCCTTTTTAAAATAGAGGTGCTACGTTGACGCATGATCCGAGATGCTCCAATTGGATCTAATATATCTACGATTATAAGCGGCTTCTTATGCAATTAAGAACATGCTTTGCCAAATGTAGGGTCTTAGTAATGTATTCGTAGCTCAATGATAATATTTAGACACACCTAGTGACTTCTCAGTCACTTCTATGTAGCCAAATAGTATTTATGGCGCCGGCAATGACACCCGATGTGCAGGCGATGACCAAAATTAAGCTCTGCATGTTTCCTAAACCCATGGTGTTGTCCATTTGGTCGTGCAAGAACAGACCAATAAAACTTGTAGGCACTGCAATAGCCGCATGTAACAGCAGCTTGTAACCTCGAGAGCCAGTCAACCAAGCAATAACTAGTGCCGAACAGATTCCAACCAGTAAAAATCCGACAGGGCCCAATATCTTAAAAAGCTTCATCATTGTTCGTCACTCCTAGATGCCGTAGTCAGCCTGCGGGTTGGTGTTCTTTAATTATCGCTCTTTCCTGCTGCGATAGAGAAACAGCGCGCGGATATTGTGGATCGTCCCTGTCATCAAAAACGGGTAGGTGCCAATTATCCGTACTTTCTACAAATCGCTCCAGTCCTGGCTCACCAAAGTGGCGTAAATAGCCAGACATCACCACGTCGACGTAACTCTGCATTAGGTAACGTTTTTCATCGGGTGGTGCGGGTGTCTTGCTCGTCCATAGACAAGGGGCGGCCTCTGCAGGCAGAGCTTGCTCTAGCTGAAACTGTTTTTGAGCCAAAGCATGCGAAGCGTAACCGGATTCTCGTTGCACAAGATAGGCGTCGATTTCGCCGCCGCCAACAACCAACAACCCATCAATGCTGGCATTTGGATCTGGCAAAACATCCATCGCTGCCCACGGGTGAGAGCCAGGAATAGGGTGGCGCCAAGCGCGTCGCCATCCGTGCAAGTTCGCACGTAGCCAACGCGCATTTTGGGGCAAGGTCTCATCGTTGACCAAGGAGCCGAAACCAAAATAATAAGGTGTTGTCATGCGTGTTGCACTGCGCTTTGCATTTGAGTTTCCTGATATTTTAAAACAACTCGCAAGCGCAGAGAAAGCAGGATGAAACTGATCGTCAATCCAACGACTAAGCCTATCCACAAACCAAAAGCCCCAAGCGCCGTAAAGTGGGCCAAGTAATAGCCCAGCCCAAAAGCAATAACCCAATAGGAAAACCCGTTAATTAGCATGGGCATCTTGGTGTCGTGTAATCCGCGAAGCGCGCCAAGCATAACGACCTGCAAGCCATCGGACAGCTGAAAAATGGCGGCGAAAATCAGCATTTGCGCTGCTAGTTTTTGCACAGGCACGTCTGTCGTGTACAAACTCGGCAACCACTTTCGCAGCAGAAACAGCAGCAATGCCGTGCAACTGGCCATCACAACAACACCGATGATACCTGCGACCAGACGCAACTTAACGCTTGGCATGGATCGTCGCCCAAACGATTGGCCAACACGAGCGGTCAGCGCAGCTGACAAACCCAACGGCAACATAAAACAAAATGACGTCACACCAATAGCAATGTTGTGCGCACTCGCGGGCAAAACACCTAGCACTCCCATCTGAACAGAAGTTGCCGTGAACAAGCCCGCTTCAAACAAAATCGCCAGGCAAATCGGGATGGATAAGCTGAGCAGGTGGCGCTGTGTCTGCAATTTTGGCCACTCCCAGTAACGGTATATCTGAAAGCGTTTAAAGCCTTTCTGCGACAACAAAAAAAGCAAGGCTGCCGCCATGCAAATCATGACGATCGACGTGGCCCAACCAATGCCTTCAAGCCCCAGTGCAGGCAAACCAAACCAGCCTAGACCAAAGCCCAAGTCGGCCACAATATTGACCATCAACCCGAGAACTTGCACCATCAAAACAGGGCGCGTGAGACCCGTAGCTTCGCAGACATTCCGCGCGGCAGTCAGCAACGCGATGGCGGGTAAGCCCCAAGCAGCAGCACCGAGATAGTCATTGATCGAAGGCACGAGTTCCTCAGAGATCCCAACACGTTCGAGCACGTTGGCCAGCAGAAAAATTAAAATCAGGGCGAAAGTTCCCCAAATCGCCGCCAACCAAAGACCTTGTCGAATTACGCTGCCAATCTCCAGTTGCCGGCCCTGACCGCGCATGCGTGAGATCACCGGTGATAGGCTGCCAAGCATCCCAATGCAGCTCAGTGCAACGATAAACCAAACAGCCGCACCAATACCGGCTGCCGCTAGCGCTTCACGGCCCAGTTGCCCTGCCACTAACGTGTCGACCAAACCGTTGCCCATCTGCAGAATATGGGCGCCGATCAAAGGCGTAGCCATAAGCAGTAAGCGGTTGAGTTCAGCCCGCAAAACGCGAGGCATCAAAACGGGCATTCAGTACTCCAGTTGAGCAGGGGAATTGGGGAGCCTCAGATCAAATCATGCTTGCACCGTAGACGCGCAAAATTTGGCCCAACCGCGTTGCAAATCTAGCCAGTAGCACCACTATTGCCGTCAATGTGCATCTTGCTGGGTACAAATTACTCACGCCAACGTTACTGACCGGACTTATTCTGAGGCTCCCTAGCGCTTTGAGATTAACAAGTTTTCGCCAAGTAAGTGTTAGAGATTGAGCCCCGCGACACAGATAAGCGACACAGATAATTGAGCATAGTTGCAACCAGTACTCGCTGTTACCAAATCGATAAATACTGGAGCAGGCCTTGAGAGTCTTGCGGATAGGCCTCACAGTTATAACGGTGCAGTTAGTCTAGGATTCTAGCCAGAGAACTTAAGCTTCGAGCTAGGTTCTAGGAAACCTCAGATCACGTGATGCCTATGCCGATGTCACCCACCGGACTTCATCTGAGGCTCGCTAATTTTAGAAAAAAATGTAGCCCAACGGTTGTGGAGATGTCAGTCGAATGAATTTTAAGATCAGTCAGCTTGCGGTAATAGCGTTAACGGCTTCAGTTGCTCAGCCTGTGCTGGCAGCGCAGGTTTCCGTCAGTCTCGACGAGTTGCAAGAATTTCGACTGCAGTCCAGTAGCCCTCTGGATAAAGCTATCGCTAAAAAATTGAGCATCAGCCTATCTGATTCAGTGAAACTGGTCGGTAACACTTTACTGGTCGATGAGGTGCTCGAAGCTCAGGTGTTGGACGACAGCTGCGATGGCAGCAAACTGCATCACGCTGCCCTGCGAGTGACGCTTCCCCCACAAAGTGAAATTGGTTTTGAATACAGTTCGGTGCTTCAACCCATCAGCGTGAGTATCGACACACGTGCGCAAATAGAAGCCAGTGGCTCAGCCGTGCAGTATTTTGGTATCGGCAATCGCGAAAACTGCGTTCGTCTAGGGTCAGATAACTTTGATTTTACACTGGACGGCGAATTAGACATCGGGCTTCAAGTCACCCTAGACCCTCAAGCGCAATTGCAAGATGAAACAAATTTGCAACTCAGCCCTGTCGTCGCTGTGACTTTAGAGATTGGGCAGCAGCGATTTTCAGTCGGCGTGGGCAGCACCATATTTAAGTCTCTGCTCAAAAATCGCCTGCAAGACGCACTGACTGAAAGCCTAGCGCCAGACAGCATCTTCGAAAGTGCGGAGCGCGCCAGTGAAACCATGCAGCAAAAAGTCATCGAGACGCTTGAAGGTGATCGCTTAACAGTAGAACTACCTGCAGTGAACTCGCAATTGACCGCCACACTGCGAGAATGGATAGGTGACACGGCCGGCTTTCCGCTTAGCGAAAGCTACTTGGCGGACAACAGCCGTGCAATTGTAAACGCGGCACTGCTGGGCGATACCGAAACACTAGAACAATTACTCGGCAGTCTGCTTGCGTGCCAAGTGGGCAGCGTGTTGCTCAGCGACATGGAAGCAGAACCGCTCTTTGCCCAAAATGGTGATGCGTGCGAGGCCAGTACATCCCTTAACCAAGTACTCTTCAGCGATGCCGCCTGTCAGCAAGCCATCAATGTACGCAGGCAGCCCTTGAACGAATATTGCGCTTTGGTCACTGGATCTACCGTTCTAGGTGATGGCAGCGCGTCAGCGCCACAAGTGAATGAGTGGCAGCTTAGTCCTGGCACCAGACTTGGCATAACCTTGCCTGTTTTCGATGATAGCATTCGTCAGCCATATCAAGGCTCGGTCAATTTTCAGCAAACGACTTCTGACAGAGGCACTTGCTCGTTGGAAATGCGTGTCTACACACCCAACCCTGGCAAAAAGAACTTGCGACCGGTCATCGCTTTTCACGGTGGCAGCTGGTCGCAGCGCGGCGCAGGGTTTGTCGGCATGGAATCGCTGCTCGCCCATTTAACGAGCCGAGATATGCTTGTTTTTGTGCCGTTTTATCGGCTGGCTGGTGACCAGGACGGCCCCACAGCTTGCCGCCAGTTTGTCGCTGAAGATCTCGTCGCCGATGCGGCTGCAGCACTGGATTGGGTCAAACTCAATGGCAAAGACTACGGCGCCCGTGACGGCAAGGTTGGCCTCTTTGGTCAATCCGCAGGTGGCTTTCTCGCGACATGGTTAGCCGTTAATCGCAGCGATGATATAGACGCTGCACTTTTAATGTACGCACCCACCGACGTCGGCAGCTTTGTCGATGACTTCGACAGCGGGGTATACACTAATGAACGCGGTGTTGGCATATTGGAGCGTTTGCTCGGGGTGGAGCAAGCGCAATGGAGCGACGATCCCAGCAGGATCGCCGCCCTCAGTATGGCGCAGCAAATCAATGACGGCGCTGCGGCGCCTGCAATGCACCTTATTCACGGCTTAGCAGATGACCTTGTGTTACCCAATCAGAGCGAGCGTTTATGCGATGCACTCAACGGTGGAACAGCAGAGACCAGTTCCACATTGCGTTTACAGCGCCGAGCCTGCGGAGAAAATGGGCAGTTAGACCTTATCGAAGGTGCAGAACATGCCCTTGAGGTCTGTGCGCCGGGGATCGAATGTAAAGCGGGTGATTTGATTTCTGCCACGGCCACTCAAAACAGTTTGCGTGAGGCCTATGACTGGCTTGCTAACGACAAGCCTGAAGAAGAAAACACAACCGATACCACGACGGACCCCAATCCCGCTGATGCGGAGGGTACAGGCAGCGAGGGCACAGGTGATGATGCTCCGCAACAACAGAGCAGCTCTGGTGGCGGGGCCATGTTTTTTTTGCTGTTGCTGCTGCCGTTGTTAGCGCTAAGACTGTTCTCCCGCGCTGGTTTAGTTCGCTTGTTTTAGCGTACCCAGTAACAGCTTAAGCACCGCATCTGCATCCACGTTCATCGCTACACGGTGTACCGTGCGGCCTGCCCAAAAAGGGTCGTGGTTGTATGCTCCGGCAGGCGCGACCAAAGTCTGGCCAATAGCAATGCCCTCGCAGCTGACAGCAATGGCGCAGTCTTGAAATTGCAATAACTGCTCTGCCACCACAGCGACAACAGCCAAGGCATCGTGGGCGGCACACTTGCGCTCACCACCGTAGCGAGACGCATAAAAATCCAAATAAAACTGGTGGATATCGTTCAGAAAACCACCTTGTTTGGGAGCCTGCGCCGCCAGCTGATCAAAAAAAGTCTGATCTAGCGTGGTCTTGTGAGTCGCATCCAACCCAATCATGCTGACCGGCCAAGTCGCGGCAAAGACTTGTTCAGCCGCATGCGGGTCATTCCAAATATTTGCCTCGGCCACGGGGCTAACATTGCCTGGCTCTAGCGCTGCGCCACCCATCAAAACCACACCTGCCGCTTTTTCAGCAATGTCTGGTGCCATTTCTAAAGCCAGCGCAATATTGGTCAGTGGACCTATAGGTGCCAACCAAACTTCGCCGGGTGCAGCACGTACCTGCTCAACGATAAACTGTGCGGCTGAAACATCTAGCGCTGTGCGTGTGGGTGATGGGCTATCGATTTCACCAAAGCCATTTTTGCCATGCACAAAATCGGGGTGAGGGTGCGGCTGCATACTGAGTGGTTTAGCCGCGCCACGGCAAACGGGGATATCTTGCCCAAGCAACTCCACGAGACGAAGCGCGTTGTCCGTCGCAAGTGACACGGGTACATTGCCAAAGACGCAAGTCAGACCCAGCAGCTCAAGCTCAGGGTGGTGTGCCGCAAACACAATCGCCAGCGCATCATCTATGCCGGGATCTGTATCGATTAAAATTTTTTTAGTCATGCAGCAGTCCAAAATCCTTTGTTTGCTATTTGTTCAAAAGTATAACGGTTCACAACACCTACAGAGAGGCGCTATTCATAAATTGATCGACCTGATCATTGTACGGAATGCTCTCCGCTGCACCAGCAATCGTCACGCTCATAGCGGCAGCTGCCGACGCACGTTTTAAGGCGGCTTCATCATCCAAGCCAAGCGCACGACCCGCTAAAAAATAACCAATAAACGTATCGCCTGCACCAGTGGTGTCTCGCGCTTCTAGTCTAAAAGCCTGCGCATCAATGCGACCACTGTCAGTCTGCAAATGGGCACCCCGTGCACCCAAAGTGGTCAGCAACTGAGGCACCTTAGGGGTCAATCCGCCCAGCGCCTGTCGCAACTGTTCAGCTTCGGTCTCGTTGACAATTAACAGGTCCACTTGCGGCAACATGGTAAGCGTCGCTTCAGCGTTAAAAGGTGCGGGATTAAACGCAACTTGTAAGCCAGCTCGTTTGCATCGAGTGGCAATTTCGCACACAGCGTTTGTCTCGTGTTGAAGCAGGGCCCAATCGCCCGGTTTTGCACCCGCAAGCGCCTTGTCAATCTGCGCGCCCTCGAGCTTTCCGTTGGCACCCGCCACAATCAAAATACTGTTTTCACCGTTATCATCGACACTGATAATCGCGTGACCAGTGGGTTCATCATCCAGCAGAGCAACGTTGCTGACATCTACCTTGGACTCAAGCAATGTCTGCAGTGTCCAGTCGTCTTTCTGGTTTATTGCACCCACGTGCAAAACGTCTGCGCCAGCACGGGCTATTGCCAGAGATTGGTTGGCCCCTTTACCCCCTAAATGCCGAGAGTAGCTGGTAGCCGCCAGAGTTTCGCCCGGTGCCACCAAGTGCGGTACGCGGTATACATAGTCAATATTAATAGAGCCGAAATTTATGATCATCGAGGCTATTCCGAGAGTGGTTCTAGCATAACTATAGCGCGTCTTGTCTGGCTATCAGGGTGCAGTTTTACCGCGTTTTAACTCGCGCGCCAAAAACCGTAAGGGGTGCAGCGCTGGCTGCCAAGCGTGTGCTTCACCAAACACCACCGAGCCGAGCACTTCTGCACACAGTTGGGCTGAGGTTATGCCACGCCCCCCCAATGCTCCGAGCACATACAAGCCGCCCTGGTGTGGTGCTGCTGGGTAGTGGTGTATCTGTCGGCCGTGTTGCAAGTCGGCGTAAACTATACGCGCCTGTTCAAAGTCAGGCACGCCACCGACCATGGGTAAATAGTCTCGACTGGTCGCACGCACCGCCGCTCGAACATCAGCGTCGTCCGCGCAGTCGGGCACGGCCCACAAGTCTGCACTGCGCTCTAATATTTCCGGATTGCGTGCCATGTCGACCGTATCTTCGGTCGTGTCGTGCCAATGCCCCGCAGTTAACATCCAACCGTCGGCTGTTGGGCACAAGGTGCCGCCACCAACCACGGGTACGGATGGGCCGTGCTTTGAATGTGCATCCTTATAATGCAGCAACTGGCTGGCAACGGGGTTAATCGGCAGAGAAGCAGTCTGCGCTATTTGTAGCAGACGCCAGCCATTGGCGAGCACAACGTTGTCCGCTTGCGAGATTACCGACTCGTCCGCTGCCATCAAGCGCCAAGTCAAACCGTTGAACGCTAACGACACCAACTCTGCTTGATGCACCTCGATGTTGCTGTGGTCGAGCAGGGCGTTGCAATAATCCACCGGCGATACCCAGCCCGCATCATTAAGCCACACACCGTCCGATCGAGCATGAGGCCCGAGCCGAGCTTGCACTTTCGCTGCATCTAAGTATTCGTGCTTGGCTCGCCCACGCATGTCTTGTGCGCGCGGGTGGCTGTGCAACACTCCATCGAAACCACCCGCTATGGTATGGCCTTGCTCGCGCAGGCTATCGATGCGTCGACGGGTGCTCTCGAACGCATCCGTATAAAAAAGTGAGAGAGGGTCTTTGGTGTCGCGCGCCAAAACGGGTCGCAACACAGCGGCAGGATTGCCGGTGGCTTTTGATGCGGGGGCACAGGGGTCGATCACTTGAACAGAGACACCGCGTTCGGCCAGCACCCGCGCAGCGGTAGCACCTGCGATACCCGCGCCTACCACAACAAATCCTTCGCCAAGGTCAGCGGCCTCTGGCGGCGCTAGCCAGGGTTGTGTTTTCACGCTGCTAAGACGTTAAAAAAATAGGCGCAAAATGTAGACGGCAAGTACAAATTATGGCCTCTTCGCCACGTAGCGCTTGGCCACATAATCTTCCACAATCGCCTGAAACTCTTCCGCGATGCGATCACCCTTGAGTGTCATGGCCTTCTCACCGTCTATGTACACCGGTGCCACAGGCCGTTCGCCGGTGCCGGGAAGGCTGATACCAATGTCGGCGTGTTTGCTTTCGCCCGGGCCGTTTACCACACAGCCCATCACGGCCACGTTCATGCTTTCAACGCCGGGGTGCTTCTTCTTCCAGACGGGCATTTGGTCGCGCAAGTGGGTCTGAATGCTCGCGGTCAGTTCTTGAAAATACGTGCTGCTGGTGCGGCCGCAACCAGGGCAGGAGGTCACTTGCGGTGTGAACGCTCGCAGTCCCATCGACTGCAATATCTCTTGGCCAACTTTCACTTCTTCAGTGCGAGCGCCACCCGGCTCAGGTGTCAATGAAATGCGTATGGTGTCACCGATGCTCTCCTGCAACAGAACAGATAACGCTGCCGTTGAGGCGACGATACCTTTAGAACCCATCCCGGCCTCAGTTAAGCCTAAGTGCAGCGCATAGTCACAACGGTCGGCGAGGCTACGATAGACCGCGATCAAATCCTGCACTTTACTCATCTTGCAGGAGATCACAATTTTATTTTTACTCAGCCCCAACTCTTCGGCCATCAGCGCGCTGTTCAGGGCTGAGTCGATAACCACCCGGCGGTTGATATCCTGAATCGGAAGCGGCTCGGCAAGCTTAGCGTTGTCGTCGAGCGTGGCGGCGAGCAGCTCTTGATCCAGGGAGCCCCAGTTGGCACCGATTCGCACAGCTTTATCGTACCGACAAGCCACTTCGATCATCGAGGCGAACTGGCTGTCGCCCTTGGCACCACGTCCCACATTGCCGGGGTTGATGCGGTATTTGGCCAATGCTTCAGCGCATTCGGGGTATTTAGCCAACAGCTTATGACCGTTAAAGTGAAAATCCCCCACCAGCGGCGTGTGCAAGTCCATCTTTGCCAGTCGGTCACGAATCTCCGGCACCGCACGGGCGGACTCTTCGTTGTTGACCGTGATGCGCACCAGCTCGGAGCCCGCGCGTGCTAGGTCTGCCACTTGGGCCGCTGTGCGCACGGGGTCGGCCGTGTCGGTGTTGGTCATCGACTGCACCACAACCGGTCGGCCACCGCCGACAGTGACGTGTCCAATTTTTACTTCGGGGGTTATTCGTTGTCGCATGGCGTAAATGAGTAATTAGCTGGCAATGGAGTAGGTATAGTGTAACGCTTGTAACTGCGTTACCGTGACCATAGTTTAAACACATGTACTGCGCATGCATTCCGCAAGGCAGCGGACGTAGAGAAAATGACTGAAAAAAACGCCAAACCCGTCCTGAGCGAGCGCGAGCAATCAATACTGCGCACCCTGGTGGACGAATACATTCGCGAGGGATTGCCACTGGGCTCGCGCACCTTATCTAAGTTGCCGGGTGTCGGCCTGTCGGCCGCCAGTGTGCGCAATGTGATGGGTGACCTCGAAGAACAAGGCCTGCTGCACGCGGCGCACACGTCAGCGGGGCGCGTGCCTACGGACAACGCCTACCGCCTGTTTGTCGATTCCATGGTGCAATACCAAGCCGTGGACGAACAAGCCATGGACTCGCTGCGCACGGGCCTGCAATCACAGCTCGGTCGCGATCAGCTCATTGCGCGCGCCAGCGAATACCTCTCGGGCTTTACCAGCATGGCCGGCTTGGTGTTTGTGCCAAAACCCGTGGACGACATCTTCCGCCAAATCGACTTTGTTCCGCTCTCTGAGCAACGGGTGTTGGTGATATTTGTCATCAACGAGCAGGACGTGCAAAACCGGGTAGTCACCCTAGACCGCGACTACGAACGCAGTGAACTCACCGAGGCCGCCAACTTCCTCAACAGCGAATTTGGCGGGCAGTCGCTCAGCGCCGTGCGCGACACGATACGGACCAGCTTGCAGGAGCTCAGCTCTGAGATGGCCGAGCAAATGCAGCGCATGATCTCCGTAGCTGGCCAGGTCTTTGAAGACGGCGAGAGAAACGTCGAGGCGGTACATGGAGACTTTGCGGTCGCGGGGCAAACCAACCTGATGGCCTGCCAAGAACTCTCTGACATTGAACACCTGCGCTCTTTGTTTGAAACCTTCAACAGCCAGCGCGATATGTTTCACATCCTCGAGCGCAGTCTCAGCGCGGACGGCGTCAAGATCTTCATCGGCGCTGAGAGTGGGCATCAAGTGTTAGACCACTGCAGTGTCGTGACCGCTCCCTGCGAGGTGGACGGTGAAGTGCTAGGGGTGCTCGGCGTTATCGGTCCCACACGAATGGCTTACGATCGTGTCGTGCCGCTGGTCGATGTCACCTCAAAAATTCTCGGTACGGCCTTGAATTTTAATCGCTAATCCTTATATTGGCGTCATCGTGTGCGGTGATGCCTCTCTACGCCTGCCAAACACCCCTGATATCTAAGACAACAGACCACCCACGGAGCTGTTGTCCGTCTTGAATTTATAGCCCTAATTTTGGAGCCCTTCTCATGCCAGATGAGCCTCGCGAGAGCGAAAAGAACGAAGCCGAACAAGCAACAAATTCGGTTGAAGAGTCGCAAAAAACCGCTGCAGAGCAGGGTGCCGAGGCGGTGCTAAACACTGAAGAAGCACTGGAAGGCGCGCTTGAGCCCGAACAGGTTACTGACCCTGCGGCAGATGCGAGTGAGACCGAATCAACGCTCGACCCCCTCGAGGAGCTAAAACAAGCCCTCGTGGCTGAACGCGAGCGCGCCGACGAAAATTACGATCTGGCGCTGCGCACTAAAGCCGAAATGGAAAACCTGCGCAAACGCTCCGCCGCTGAAGTCGACAAAGCGCGCAAGTTTGCCCTAGAAAAATTCGCCATCGAGATGGTCGCGGTGCGCGACAGCTTAGAGATGGGATTGGACGCCGCCAACAAAGAAGACGCCGACGTCGCCAGCATTCGTGAAGGAACGGATCTGACCTTAAAAATGCTCAGCAGCGCTTTCGAGAAGTTTCAGGTGGAGCAAGTTGACCCAGCCGGCGAAGTTTTTAACCCTGAGTTGCACCAAGCCATGGGCATGCAAGAGAGCAGCGAACATGCACCCAATACCGTGATGTTGGTCATGCAAAAGGGCTACACCCTCAATGGCCGTTTGATTCGGCCCGCCATGGTGATGGTGTCCAAAGCTTAACTAATTGGCTGGTCTCGCCCCTGACCAGCCTATAGCTGACAACATAAGCGCAAAAAAATTCCCGATGAGCTTGAATCTAGGCGGCTAGCCCCCAGATAGCTCTCAACTGAATAACTAGACTGGCGAAAGCCGCTCTGACAAGTCCTTGGAGACAGTAGAAAATGGCTAAAATAATCGGTATTGATTTAGGTACCACAAACTCATGCGTCGCCGTCATGGAAGGCGACAAAGCACGCGTGATCGAAAACTCTGAAGGTGATCGCACCACACCATCTATTGTCGCTTTTGTTGACGATGAAGTGCTGACGGGTATGCCCGCAAAGCGCCAAGCTGTCACCAACCCTGAGCGCACACTGTATGCCGTCAAGCGTCTAATCGGTCGCAAATTTGACGAGAAAGCGGTTCAAAAAGACATCGGCATGGTGCCTTATAAAATCATCAAAGCCGACAACGGTGACGCCTGGGTCGAGGTAGACGGCAAGAAGATGGCGCCACCCGAAGTCTCTGCGCGTATTCTGATGAAAATGAAGTCAACGGCTGAAGACTATCTCGGCGAGACCGTCGAAGAAGCGGTCATCACCGTACCCGCATACTTCAACGACAGCCAGCGCCAGGCGACCAAAGACGCCGGTAAAATTGCAGGCCTGAACGTCAAGCGTATCATCAACGAGCCTACAGCGGCTGCCTTGGCCTACGGCCTCGACAAAGACCGCGGCGATTGCAAAATCGTTGTCTATGACTTGGGAGGCGGTACCTTCGACGTCTCCATCATCGAGATCGCAAACATCGACGGCGAGAAGCAGTTTGAAGTGCTCTCCACCAACGGCGACACCTTCTTGGGTGGTGAAGATTTCGACAACCGCTTGATCGAATATCTGGTTGCTGAGTTTAAGAAAGACCAAGGCATGGATCTCAAAGGCGATCCACTGGCCATGCAGCGTTTGAAAGAAGGCGCAGAGACAGCCAAGAAAGAGTTGTCCTCTAGTCAGCAAACAGACGTGAACTTGCCGTACATCACTGCTGATGGCTCAGGCCCTAAGCACATGAACATCAAAGTGACACGCGCCAAGTTTGAATCACTGGTTGAAGACCTCGTGACTCGCACTATTGAGCCTTGCAAAATCGCACTGAAAGACGCCGGCATCAAAGCCAGCGAACTCTCCGACGTCATTCTCGTCGGTGGTCAGACGCGTATGCCTAAGGTTCAAGAGTCGGTCAAAGCGTTCTTTGGTCATGAAGCGCGTCACGACGTCAACCCGGACGAAGCGGTTGCACTGGGCGCAGCGGTTCAGGGTGGCGTATTGGGCGGCGACGTCAAAGACGTATTGCTGCTTGACGTCACACCTCTGTCTCTCGGTATCGAAACCTACGGCGGCGTGTTGACTAAGTTGATCGACAAGAACACCACTATTCCTACTAAGGCACAGCAGGTGTTCTCAACGGCTGACGACAACCAGACCGCAGTAACCGTGCACGTGTTGCAGGGTGAGCGCGAGATGGCGCAGCACAACAAGTCACTGGGTAAGTTTGATCTGCAAGACATTCCGCCAGCGCCGCGCGGTGTGCCGCAGGTTGAGGTTGCATTTGACATCGACGCCAACGGTATCTTGAACGTATCCGCCAAAGACAAGGCGACGGGCAAAGAGCAATCGATAGTCATCAAGGCATCGAGTGGTCTCAGCGACGACGAAATTGCCAAGATGGTCGAAGACGCGGAGACGCACGCTGAAGAAGATCGTAAGTTGCGTGAAGTGGTCGACGCGCGCAACCAAGCTGAAAACCTGATCCACGGCACCGAAAAAGCCATGACAGATCTGGGCGACAAAATGGAAGGCGACGAGAAGTCTAAAATCGAAGGCCACATCACCGAGCTACGCACGGCGATGGAAGGCGACGACAAAGACGCCATCGAAGCCGCCATGGCAACGCTGAGTGAGTCAGCGGGTGAGCTGGCGCAGCGCGCCTACGCCCAAAACGCGGAAGGCGCTGACGTGGAAGGCGAAGAGCCGAGCGAGAGCAACGCCGCAGACGACGCCGTAGACGCTGAGTTTGAAGAAGTAAAAGACGACGACAAGAAGTAAGTCGTCTCACCTGGAAACAGCAGACCGGGACGACTTCAGTCGCCCCGGCTTTGCCGTTTATAGCATTGAGTAAAAGATGTCTAAACGCGATTACTATGAAGTACTGGGTGTTTCTAAAAGCGCCGACGCCGCAGAACTGAAAAAAGCCTACCGACAAAAGGCCATGAAATTCCATCCGGATCGCAATCCGGATGACGCCAGTGCAGAGGAAAAATTCAAAGAGGCGAAAGAAGCCTACGATGTCCTCAACGACGATCAAAAGCGCGCAGCCTACGACCAGTACGGGCATTCGGCCGTTGACGGCTCGGCACCCGGTGGTGGTGGCGGTTACGGCGGCGGCAACGGAGATTTCGGCGATATATTCGGCGATGTGTTTGGCGATATATTCGGCGGTGGCCGGGGCGGCGGTGGTCGTCAGCGCGCCTACCGTGGGTCAGACCTACAATACAACCTCGACATCTCGCTTGAAGACGCGGTGCGTGGCACCACGGTCAAAATACAAATCCCCACCCAGGTAGAATGCGATACCTGTGAGGGCAGTGGCGCTAAAAAAGGTTCAACACCTTCTACCTGCGGCACTTGTAACGGCATGGGCCAAGTGCGTGTGCAGCAGGGTTTTTTCTCTGTCCAGCAAACCTGTCCCAACTGCCGCGGCGAAGGCCAGATCAACAAAGACCCGTGCCGCCCTTGTGGTGGTCGAGGCCGTAAACAAGAAAAGAAAACGCTGTCGGTTAAAATCCCACCTGGGGTGGACACCGGCGATCGTATTCGTCTCAGCGGCGAAGGCGAGGCGGGCGAAAAAGGCGGCCCAGCCGGGGACTTGTTTGTGCAAGTTCACGTCGACGACCACCAAATTTTCGAACGCGACGGCTCGCACCTGATCTGTCTGGTGCCTATCGACATCATCACCGCAACGCTTGGTGGCGAAATAGAAGTCCCCACACTCGACGGCAAGGTGAAGCTGAAGATTCCTGCGGGCACACAGGTCGACAAGTTATTCCGCCTGCGCGGTAAAGGGGTCAAGCCTGTACGTGGTGGTGCGCAGGGTGATTTGCTCTGCCGAATCAAAATCGAGACGCCCATCAATTTGAACAGCGAGCAGAAGGCGTTGTTTAAGAAGTTGGGGGAGTCTTTGTCTGGGACTAAGAATAGTCCGCAGCAGAGTAGTTGGGTTGATACGGTTAAGTCGTTTTTTGATAAAGATTAGGGCTGACTAGAATTATTGTAGGTCGGGCTTTAGCCCGTCGAGTGGCTGAGTCTTTAGGAGCGCGCGCTTATTGCGCGCTTTTTTTTGTCTGCGGTTTAGTGCGTGGAGCCTTTTAGGTTCTTCTATGTTGGTTAGAACTGTAGGCCGGGGGCCCCCGGCGGGGCCTTACTTTTGAGATCAAAAGTAAGCAAAAATCTGGCTGCTGCCCTCGACCGTAGTTCCTACGGCAACTGCGCTTCTCGCCTTTGTGGGGAAATACGGAAACTCGTCGCGGGCTCCTCAGACATCCGTATTTCTTGGTCCCACAAAGGCTGCGATGCTCGACTGGGGCGCATGCGGTTTGGGATCGAGTGCAATGTGTCTGAGGTGTCTTGCTCTGAGCATTACTATAAGAGCGCTTGTACTAGCGCTGACGCGCTCGTGCTTTGGCTAAAGCATTAGTCGGATAAGTCTGCGCTTTTGGGCAACCCGTCAAATGCGCTTTTAAACTCAATGTCGTCACTGCCGCTGTCGGGCAGTTTTGCAAATGCTTCTGCTACTGACTCACCGATGCCAGTGAGCTCGCGGTAGTCATCAATATTCATAAGAACAAGAGATGGTTTTTCACTTTCAGTGATCAATAGTGGACCATCAAGAGCAGCGCGCTTTGCTGCTTCTATATCTCGTTCAAAATCTTGGCTGCTAATGGTTTTCAAAATCGGTTACCTCGCAACTTGATTGATTAGCTTAAACTACATGATGAAACGCTGCACATTTCTGGTCCCGTAAAACCTGTGATGCTCGACTCGGGTGTATGCTTTTCGAATATGCGGTGGGTGCTGGCTTTGTGTTCTTGCTGCTTTGAGTTGCTTACAAATCGTTCAAGATTACAGCTTTGCTTAATCGTGATTGGATTTGCTGGCTATTACAACGCTGGTTTATTGGCGGTGGTATAATGTCCGTTCAACTAACTCGATAGCCTTAATTATTCTGATGGAATCACCTGACCGCCTTGATCGTTGGAGAAGCCGCTTTGCTGGCATCTCGCGGTTGTATGGCGATAAAGCCGAAGGGCTTATTGACAAGCATGTTGCTGTTGTTGGGCTGGGTGGTGTGGGTTCTTGGGCTGCTGAGGCGCTGGTTCGTACCGGTGTTGGTGAGATCACGTTGATTGATCTTGATGATGTTTGTGTGAGTAACAGCAACCGTCAGAGTCATGCTTTGGTTTCTACTGTTGGGCAGATGAAGGTTGATGTTGTTGCTCAGCGTCTGCTTGATATCAACCCCGATTGCCTTGTGCATGTTGTGCAGGATTTTATCTCTCCCAATAACACGGAAGAGTTAATTCATGCGGGTGTTGATGGTGTGATTGATTGCATTGACAGCACGAAGGCCAAGGCGCATCTGTTGCACCATTGCCGTTTGCGTAAGATTGTGATGGTCACTACAGGCGGTGCAGGTGGGCGAGTTGACCCTACCCAGATTCGCGTGACTGATCTTAATAAGACAGTGCAGGATCGTTTGAGCGCCAAGGTGCGTAAGCTGTTGCGTGGTAAGTATGGGTATAGCCGTACGGCTACTCGTCGTTATGGAATGCCTTGTGTGCATTCACTTGAGCAGCCTGTTTATTATCTGCCTGATGGCACGGTTAGTCGTGAGCCTGCGGAAGGGCAGAAGGGGCGGCTGGATTGTGATGGTGGCTTAGGGGCTGCTACTGGGGTGACTGGCGCGTTTGGGTTTGTGGCGGCTGGGGAGATGGTTGGGCGGTTGGTTTGATGTGATCGCCATGGAAAGGATGTAAATCAGATGTTAAGGGTAATCTATAGCGTCTGTTTTTTCGGTGTTGTTCGCACGTAAGATGTAATCAAAAAAACTAATTGCAAATTATAACCATTAGAAATTGAGTGATGTTCAATAAAAGGAGGGTTGATGAATAGGAAAAGCAAAACAAAACTGCTCTCTTCGATCGCAATATTCATTAGCGGTTACACACCTTTATTCCTAATAATGATCATCAAAGATGTAAATAAAGTTGTTTGGTTTGAGTATGAGCTAGAAAATAGAACTTTAACAATTGGTAAAATAAAAATTCCTTACTGGTTAGAATTTGGAAACAATGAAATAGTACTCTCACTCGTAATTCTATCTGCTTTGAGTTTAGTTCTCCTTGCATATGTATTACGCAATGTCACGAAAAGGCCATTTGGCATTCAAGTAATAATAGCCAAAAGTAGATCTAGTGAAGTGGTCAATTATACCATTCCATACATGATTTCTTTCGTTGCTTTTGACCTTAGCAAGTGGCAAGACATATTTTCATTGTTTTTATTTTTGTCAGTTCTATGTTTGCTATCCGTTCGAAGTCAAAGTGTCTTTATTAATCCGATTTTGGCCGCTCTTGGCTATGGCCTGTATGACTGTAAATACAATGAAGCTGGCAATGAGAAGGAGTGTGTAATGTTGTCTAAACACGACTTACTGTCAGGGAGCGATGAAAGCTACGTAAAGCTCAATAACTACATGGGTATAATTTCAAAAAGGGATGTTTAGATGCAAGAGAAGTCTCAAGTTTTAGATGATATTCGAAATACTAATTTCGATGCTCTTAATGTACGACTGTGGGTTGTCAAAAAAGGACAAATGCAGGTCAGAGCACATACAAAGCGCTTCATGCATCCATTGATGGTTTGGATCTAGACTTAGTTGCCACTTTGCGTAAGTTCTTTTTGGGAGTAGAAAATCATGTTGAACCGATTCGAGAACTTTCAGCATACTCAGCTCTAACAGTGGACACCGATGAAGACCGAGCGTTAGTTCACTCAACCAACGCTACTGACTTTTCATCTATTATTGAAAAAATACGTCTAGGTGCTGACAATGACCCTGTAAAAGAAATGCAAGAGTTTCATAATGCTTGGGCTCTAGTTGTTGAGTTTAGCGATGAAGAACATCAGCTTTATGCGTTTTCTAAAATTAAGGGCGGTTGGAACCTTAAACGAGCCTCAACTATCTCAAGTTGGACATTTGCAGATGGTGACTTTAAAAAAATAGAGCTTGGCAATACATTTTCGTTTAGAGACTACTTTGATTTTGTCTCATATGGCGAAGACGTCTTTATTCGAGACAAAGCAAACTATGAGCTAGGGCTTAATATCCGTGAAGGTCTGGAATTAAAACGTGATGTGTTAGTTTCTGCCCTTGCCAAGCATGGAATCATCGCCTCCGTAGATGATTTAAAGGTTGCAATAGGAACAAATAAAACACTACTTCGCCGTTTAGTTTCTGCTGAAGAAACTCGTTATTTTGAAGATCAACAGTTCATCGAAGATATGAAGGCAATCATTGCAGAGCATCAGTGGCGTTTAGATGTTGATGTAGATGGCAAATTTGTGATTGATGAGAACAACATCGATTTATTCCTAAAATTAATTAATGACAAGCGCTTTATCTCTCTTATAAAAAAGCAAATGGTTGATGCTGATAGCGTCGAACTTGTTGTAGATACTTAAAAAAAATTCGCTTTTAGAAGTATTCGAGCAATATTTCCCTGGTGCTGATGAGTCATATATTTAGATGAAACATACTAAATAATATGACTAAAATGATTTTATATCTTGTAATAATAAACCGCGGATTCAACCTTCAAGTGCATAACGGCTTTTTAGCGACACTCGCTAAGTACTCGTTCATTTTCTGCGCTGGCGAACGGTAGTTCAAGGACTTTCTCGGCCTTGCATTCAACTGCGCAACCACACGCTTGCATTGCTT
>CALCKW010000008.1 GCA_937965695.1 uncultured Granulosicoccaceae bacterium | reverse complement strand
GCTCGTTCAATAGCTTGGGCGACGGCAAGTTGATAGTCAGCTATTCCACGTTTTTGCCACAGCGAGCCAGCCAGTAAATCAGCCAACAGGCCTGTTTGCTGTTGCAATGAGCGCGGAATGAAATCCGACATGCCAAAGAGACTGAGCAGGTGCGTTGAGAGGTCTGCATTGTCAACCGGCCGTTCATCCACCAATTGCGTTAGGTAGCGCTCCGCTGCCTCATGCAGCGCAGCGGGAAGCGGCGCAAGTTGCGGTAACTGTTGGCTGGGGGCTGCGCTGGACACGGAGTTTCTCCAAATGGGGTGACGCATGCTCGTTAAACGTGGCGGCGATGCGCTGTTGCCAATGTGCTCATAACAGATGATATAGCATGAGCGGTGTGACGGGTGCGCCTACTCGGTGGAGCTCCCTCTCGGTCTACTGGAGCACCAGCCCGATCATGTTAAAACAGCCGCTCCAGCGGCCCTTCTGCGCGGTGTCGAGCCAGCTGTGTTTCATTGCTGTGTTTCATTTTATTAGTTGTGCCCCGCCGCGATGCTGGCTACCCTTGCTGTCTATGTCTACAACAAACCCTACTCCCGCAGCCTTGGTCGTCAGAGATTTGGCTGTGTGTATCAACGAAACCACGATTGTGCACAAGGTCAATTTTGAGCTTGCACCTGGAGACATCGGCTGCCTGCTTGGGCCTTCGGGCTGCGGCAAGACAACCATCCTGCGTGCAATCGCTGGGTTTGAGCAACCTTGCGGCGGCGAAATTCTGTTGGGTGAACAGTGCCTCGCCAGCGAGCACAATTCGATCCCCACTGAACACCGCGGTGTGGGCATGGTGTTCCAAGATCTGGCGTTGTTTCCGCACCTGAAAATTGAAGACAACATCGGTTTTGGCCTATCGCACTGGCCGCGTGCCAAGCGCCGTGCTCGGGTGGAGCAACTGCTCAACCTCATCGACCTGCGCGATGCCGGCAAACGTTATCCGCACGAGCTTTCTGGTGGGCAGCAACAACGCGTGGCATTGGCCCGCGCTGTCGCACCCAAACCGGCGCTGTTGCTGTTGGACGAACCCTTTAGCGGACAAGACGCCGAACGCCGCGAAGTACTTGCGCGTGAGGTACGCACCCTGCTCAAGCACGAAGGCATCACCGGCTTATTGGTCACTCACGATCAACTCGAAGCCTTTGCAATTGCTGACCACGTGGGTGTGGTGCAAGCCGGAGAGATACGCCAGTGGGATACCGCTTACAACGTCTACCACGAGCCCGCCGATCGATTTGTCGCCAGTTTTGTGGGTGAAGGCGTTTTGGTTTGTGGCAGCGTGATGGGCAGCCACGAGCTGATGACGGAGTTGGGTGAAATTCGTGGCGACCTGAACACCGATTTACCCTTGGGCACCGAGGTGGACTTGTTGGTGCGGCCGGACGACGTGGTGCACGACGACCACTCTGACTACGTCGGTGTGGTCACCAGCCGAAAGTTTCGCGGCTCGGAACACCTTTACACGATTCGCCTACCCGGCAGCACGCGCGTGTTGTGCGCGGCACCCAGTCACCACGACCACCAAGTGGGTGAAAGCATTGGCGTGCAGCTCCGCTTGGACCACATGGTCATTTTTGAGCGCGAAACCACGCTCAGTTTCGACGAGGATCGACGCCGGCAAGAGCGCCGACTTTGAGTCAAGCGCCACCCCGCCATGGTGGCACCTATGTGTTGGTCTTTTTCGCCCCTCATGTTACTCAAGTGGTTGTGGGTGCTCTTGGTCAAATCCCCATTCAACGCGGTTACTACTTGTACGTTGGTAGTGCCCACGGGGCTGGTGGCTTGCACGCCCGAATCGACCGGCATTTGCGGCTCGACAAACCGCATCGTTGGCACATGGACTACTTACGTCCACACCTAAATCCCCATGCTGTTTGGTGGCAAGCGTCTGCTCAGAAACAGGAAGATCACTGGGTTGAGCGGATGCCCCAATTGGGTGTGCAGCCTTCCGCGAAGGGGTTTGGTGCCAGTGATAGTCGGCACAGAACTCACTTGTTTTTCAATGCCAGTGTGCCCACGTTTGAGTTATGGCAATCACTTGCCCCTGATTGTTGTTGCTGGGAAGCCCCTGCAGCGACAACGCGCTGAAGCCCCGTATGATGCGCCCTTAGACAAACTCAACCGGCACAATGCAGAGGGTTTTGCGCCCCGTGAAGGGGTATATAAAATGCATGTAGACGGCTAATGACGCGACTACACGGCTACAGGGCGCCCCTAAAGAGGTGGCGACAGCCCAGAGGATCAGCTCTTGAAGACATCTAAGAAAGCTAAGTTTAAGGAATGCTCACCGGATAACGCGAACGATGTTCGCCATGTCTTTGAAACGGGCAAATACCCGTACAAAAAAAGCATCAAGCGCAAGGCTTATGAAAAGCAAAAGCGCGAGTTGCAGATTGAGCTACTTAAATTACAAGAGTGGGTAAAGGCGACTAACCAACGTGTTGTGATCCTCTTTGAAGGCCGTGATGCGGCTGGTAAGGGCGGCACCATAAAGCGCTTTATGGAGCATCTCAACCCACGTGAAGCGAGAGTTGTAGCGCTGAACAAACCCACGGAAAGCGAACGCAGCCAGTGGTATTTTCAACGTTATGTTCAACACCTGCCGTCCAAGGGTGAGATTGTTCTTTTTGACCGCTCTTGGTATAACCGCGCCGGGGTAGAGCGCGTCATGAATTTTTGTGACGCCAGCGAGTACCTAGAATTTACCCGCCAAACCCCCGAGCTTGAGCGCATGCTCACTCGCTCAGGTATTCTACTTTTTAAATACTGGTTTTCAGTCAGTCAAGACGAGCAAGCCGCCCGTTTTAAATCTCGTGAGGTTGAACCCTTAAAAAAGTGGAAGCTCTCACCGATTGATCGCGAGTCATTGGGAAAGTGGAACGAGTACACCGACGCTAAAGAAGCCATGTTCTTTTATACAGACACGGCTGATGCCCCTTGGACAATTATAAAATCTGACGATAAAAAGCGCGCCCGCCTTAATTGTATGCGGCATTTTTTATCAAACATGCCGTACGATAAAAAAGACCCAGACATTGCCTGCGCGCCCGACCCTTTGATTGTAGGCTCTGGTGAGCATGTGGCCAACCGTGCCGAAGCGGGTGTTCTGAAGCAAATGAAGGGTTCCGGAAAGTCCAAGTCCAAGTCCAAGTCCAAGTCCAAGTCCAAAACTAAGTCGAAGTTGAAGTCGAAAGTAAAGAACAAGAACAAGAACAAGAACAAGAACAAGAACAAGAACAAGAACAAGAACAAGGCTAAAAGTAAGAAGTAGCTCTTTAAACAATATTTTTAATTTATAAAAAAAGCCAAACTAATTGTTTGGCTTTTTACATTTGCATCAGGTGTAGCTTTTATTCGTTCAGCTATTAATCCACCAAAGCCTGATAGACCATCTGCTTTAGCTCAGCTCTGATGGGCAGAGTACTAGAGGGCAAAAGCTGCGTAAAAAACATCGCGGTTATCTGCTCCTGAGGATCAACCCAAAACGCGGTGGATGCCGCTCCACCCCAGGCAAACTCGCCGTTGCTGCAGAGGTTTTTCACCGCACGATTGTCACTGACCACTGAAAACCCGAGCCCAAACCCCATGCCCTCAAAGTCTGTTTCGGAGAATAGCGGCCGTCCAAAGGATGTCAGATCGGCGCCCCCGGGCAAATGGTTTTGACGCATGTATCGCAGCGTGCGAGAGCCGAGCAGACGCACGTCACCCAGTGCCCCGTCACCTAATAGCATCATTGTAAAACGATGGTAGTCAGCGGCACTAGACACAAGCCCGCCCCCGCCAGACAGCATTGACGGTTTACAGAGCGCAGTGTCTCCTAAGGCATCAAGACGCTTGGGTTTGCCATTGTTTTTAGCATCGGCGCCATAGAGGGCCGCCAGTCTTTTAGCATCGACAGCGTCAACGTAAAAGGCTGTGTCGGTCATTCCCAATGGGGTGAATATGTGTTCGCTAAAGTAGTCATCCAGAGATTGGCCAGAGGCAACCTCTACCACACGTCCTAATACATCAGTGGCGAGCGAGTAGTTCCACTCACTTCCCGGTTGAAACATCAACGGCAAGGAGGCCCACTGCTGGCAAGCGGCTTCAAGTGTTGTGCCCTCAGGCCAACCCCATTCATAACCCGCTGCACGATACATGGCATCGACGGGGTGAGCATGCATAAAGCCGTAACTGAGCCCAGCTGTATGCGTGAGCAGGTGCCATAACTGGATAGGTGTCGTTTGCCCTTCCGTGGTTGGTTTGACAGAAGAACCGCTGCGATACACGCGCGTTTGCGCAAATTCAGGAATGTACTTGGAAACCGGATCGCGCAGATTGAGCTTGCCCTGCTCTAACAACATCATGATAGCAACACTGGTGATGGGCTTAGTCATCGAGTAAATACGAAAGAGCGTGTCTTGCTCAACGGGCAAGGCCGCTTCCATATCGCGAAATCCATAGTGCTCAGCAAGCACCACTTGGCCACGGCGGCTAAGTACCATTTGCCAACCGGGCAAACGGCCATCGTCGACATAAGCTTTGAAGTGCTCGGGAAGTCGAGCCAAGCGCTGGGAATCGAAGCCCAGAGCAGAAACGTCAGACACTACTTGCACAGAAGCTCTCCTGTTAGTTGTTTCAACAAAAAATTGGTCATTTCTAGGTAGTTTGGGCTAGACCCTCTACCTACAAAGTCACCGTCATCTGCCGACACAGAAATCAATATAACTGACACTGCTATGTTGGAACTACAGATGTATAGAACCGTCATCGCTGCGCTTTCTCTAATTTTGGCCACACCGGCCATTGCATCTGACTTCTACAGTTTAAGCCACCACCCTGGCGATTATATAGAGGGTAGGCCATTAGACGAGTACGCAAACCGATGGTGGCAGTGGACTTACTCAATGCCACAGACTGTGAGCCCAGTGAGAGATATGACAGGAGAACATTGTCACCAAGGCCAGAGTGGAGAAGTCTGGTTTCTTGCTGGTGGTTATGGCTCTTCCACAATTAGTCGTCAATGCTCTATTCCTGAAGGCAAATCGGTATTTTTTCCGGTGATCAATATGGTTTACTTCCCTTCGCGTACAGGCTCCATAAGCTGTGAGCAAGCAAAGTTATCAGCAGCCTTAAACAATGACCGATTACTAAACATCAGCATAGAAATTGATGGAATCGTCGCAACCAATCCAGCCCACACAAGACTGAGCTCTACAGAGTGTTTTGATCTCTATGGCATGGTGCCAGCAGAATACAACGCACCAAAGCGACACCCTGCAGCTTCGGACGGATACTGGGTAATGCTCAAACCGCTGTCAAAAGGAACACACCATCTAAAGTTCAGTGCGAGCTATTCTCGTGAGGGAGCACCTTTCGGGGAAATGGTTCAAGACATCGAATACCTGTTGCATGTCGAGTAGCTCGACGAGCTTGACCGAACACTTGGACCACGCCATGCAACGGTTCTATTTTAAAGAGAAAACATCACCTAAAAAATCTAACATCGATCGCGTCGCGCGTGCATCGCTGCGTGCCGAGTAGACATTGCCGGCTTCTGGGCTATTCGCGCCGGGCTTGCTAAATGAGTGACAGGTGTTCCCGTAAGCGTGCACTTGCCAGTCGGCGTTGGCAGCTGTCATCTCATCGGCAAAAGCGACAAGGTTTTCAGGCGTGGCCATGGGGTCATCGTAGCCGTGCAAGGCGAGCACTTGCGCGCTGATAGAGTCAGTTGGCGTCGGCAAGGGAGCAAAAATACCGTGGAAGCTCACCACTGCTTTCACTGGCATCTGCCGTCGCGCCATATCCAATACGCTCAAACCACCGAAACAAAAACCGATCGCGGCCATCTGCGTGAAATCGACCTCCTCCAGACCCGCTGCAGTGTTGATACCCGCTAATAGACGGCGACCCAATGATTCTCGATCTTGCACCAGCGGATTCATCAAGGCGGAACATTCTTCTGGCGTATTGGCCAGCACACCCTCGCCAAAAACGTCGTGTGCAATGGCGATGTAGCCCAGCTCT
>CALCKW010000007.1 GCA_937965695.1 uncultured Granulosicoccaceae bacterium | reverse complement strand
ATCTGGCATCGTTGTGTGCAGGTCAGCTGTGTATAGGTTTCGATGTTTGCATCTCTTGCCGGAGAAGAAGACTTAGAGCCTAGCCGCAGCTGGCCACTTCTTCTAGTGGGTCAAGTTATGCACTTGGGAGTTGAATCCGCGACTATAAAACACTGGCTGTGACAACACTTTGGCTGTTTTGGGATTAATAATTGCTTATTGAATAACTCCTGAAAGACTAAATTGGCCAATGACATGGACGTTATTAGCAACATATTTCAAGTCTCACCCTTCGTGTGGCAAGCACGAGTAGAGACTGAACACAGCACTTCTTCACTAGACCTTAGTGAAACCACTGAAAGCGCTCTTTATTTTTGCGTCGTACTGGGTGGGCGTTTACACGCTTACACGAACAACCAAGAGCCACAAGAGCTGCACCCAGGTGACACCTACTTGAGCACCAGTTGGCCGAACCCAGAAGTTCGTTTAACCCCTCAAGGCGGCGCCACATTGATGCACATAAGCATCAACAACGCACCTGGCTCGATGCACCATCTCATCTCTGCATTACCGACAACAATGACAATCAAGCCTCAAGGGCCTGATCGTGAGTTAATGCGAGCACTACACCAATTAATTGCTGATGAGATAGGCCAGCCTATTGCGGGTTCTTATAGCGTCGTTGGTCGCCTGATAGATATTATGTTTGTGGGTGCATTGAGAGAGCGTTTAAAAACCCCCGGATTAAATAACGGCTACCTCGCTGCTCTTGCAGATAAACACTTAGCACCCGCTATAGATCGTATGCACGCTGACCCTTCACACAATTGGGGATTAGCTAAACTGGCGGCAATAGCAGGGCTCTCTCGAACAGCATTTGCAACCCACTTCAAAGATGTTGTGGGTATTCCCCCGCTTCAGTACTTGATGGAATGGCGTATGACCTTAGCGGTTGAGCAAATCAAAATGGGAACGGTGACGATCGCCGAGCTTTCAAACAACCTAGGCTATGCCTCTGAATCTGCCTTTTATAAGGCCTTTAAAAAGATTCATGGCTCTTCACCAAGAGCCTATATCAACAATAAGCGCTGAGCATCTGGGCAAACTCAGCTATCGATCCAGCTAGAAATCTCTAGCTGGATCAACCGACAACCCATCGCGCACCAAGTTGGCGCGATAAGTGCTTTCCATATGGAAATTAAGCCATTTAGGCTGTTCATTCCAGACGTCGAGACAGACACTCATGGGTTGTTTAAATTTCGCACTACCGGCCAGTTTAGGGCCATGGAAGATTCCTGCTGCACTCGCATTGGTTGCCGCATTGCTCGTTCCCGCGTGGCAGCAACACCTCGCCATGACTGACTCGGCCGCAATACCTGCCGCAGCGCCACTCATCAATCTAGCAAAATCAGACACGGTGATTATGTACGCCGCACCTGTAAACGCCGATCCCGTTTTAAGGATTTCGACCAGAGATGTTGACGGAAATTGGCAGGAAGCAGAAATGCAGCTCAGCCAAGACCACCCAGTACAGTCAGCCAAGATTGTAAAAGCTGTAGTAGCACGCGAAACTGCCAATCAAATAAGCCAGCCTTAGCAATCGCTTATAACTTCACTAAAAAAGGCTGAATTAGCAACGGTTAAACACAAGCCTCGGCTGCTATAATCGGCCGTATGAAAGGACAGCTATACATAATCTCAGCCCCATCTGGTGCAGGCAAAACAAGCCTCATTGGCGCTCTGTTGCGCTCTGAATCGGACCTCGGATTATCCGTCTCACACACGACCAGACCAAAAAGACCGGGTGAGATTGATGGAACCCACTACCACTTCATTAACCGCGGCCAGTTTGAAGCAATGATCGCGGGAGAGGGCTTTTTAGAATACGCCGATGTATTCGGCAACTATTACGGCACTTCGCACGCCGCGATTGAAGATGTGCTCGTTACAGGTCGCGATTTAATTCTAGAAATTGACTGGCAAGGTGCGCAACAAGTTCGCGCTAAACACGAAAATGTTCGCTCAATATTTATACTCCCTCCTTCTCGATCTGCCTTGTTAGCGCGCCTGAAAGGCCGCGGCTCAGACAGCGAGGAAGTGATCGCACGTCGCTCAGCAGAAGCGATGGAGGAAATGAGTCATCACGACGAAGTAGATTATCTAGTGATTAATGACTGCTTCGAAACCGCACTGGCGGACTTACAGGCTATTTTTCGTGCAGAACGCCTCACTCATCACCGGCAAGCAAGCATGCATTCAAATCAGATTGCTGCACTATTTGGTGAATAAAGCCAAAAGAGCTCAAAAAGATAATTTTTCTGCTGTGAGAATCCCTACAGATTTTCACAAGGCTTGCAAGATCATCGCTGTCAACTTATAGTTATCTGTTAGCTTAACAAATCCGGACAAATTATGGCCCGTGTAACCGTAGAAGATTGCCTCGATCACGTAGACAACCGCTTTGACTTGGTACTGACTGCCGCAAAACGTGCGCGTCACATCGCAATGGGTGGAGAACCACTTGTTGAAATGGGTGCCGATAAACCAACTGTTTGCGCGCTTCGCGAAATTGCAGAAGGTCTAGTCACTGAAGAGACACTGGCTCATGCTATCGAGCACCGCCCACCACCCGTATCACCACTAACGCGTGATGACGAGGGCCGCCCCGAATTCTAATCGGGAGCTTGTTGTTTGTTGAACACTGAAATCTCTCGCCACTTGCTCTAAGTGGCGGAACACCTTTAAAACCAGTCCATACCCCCTCAATAGTCGAGATATACCGGTGCGCGCATAATTCCGCTTGCGTCTCGGCCCAACATTTGCGATATATTCATTGACGACAGGCACTTGCGCCCCGCCAGTGCCGTCGAGATTGGTACGTCCAACCCACAATGATAGATCCGCTTACCTTACCTCATGCAGAGCCGCCGCCGGCCAATGCTTTTCAGATATCTGACCTGTGCCGGATGCTGCAAACGCGCCTGCCGGAAGACCAGATTCAATTGGTGTATCAAGCGTATCTAATGGCTGCTGAGGCTCACGATGGGCAACGCCGAAAGTCTGGTGAAGCTTATATTTACCACCCTCTAGCGGTAGCGCGGATTGTCGCAGAAATGAACATGGACACGCCATCGATCATGGCGGCCCTACTACACGATGTGTTGGAAGACACACCGGTCACGCGCGAGCAAATGTCCGCTCAGTTTGGTGACGAAATAGCAGACATGGTCGAAGGACTCAGTAAGCTGACACACTTGGAAGGCGGTTCCAAAGCTGAAGCGCAAGCAGAGAACTTTTCAAAAATGCTGTTGGCGATGGTCAACGACATTCGCGTCATTATCATCAAACTGTCCGATCGCCTGCACAACATGCGCACTCTGGGCTCGATGCGACTAGACAAACGTCGACGCATTGCTCGCGAAACCTTAGAAGTCTATGCACCCATTGCCCACCGGCTGGGCATTAACCAGGTTCAAAATGAACTCGAAGACTTAGGTTTCGCCGCCCTCTACCCAGGCCGCTACCAGGTGCTCGAACAAGCCGTTCGTAAAGCCCGTGGAAACCGCACAGAACTCGTCGACCAAATAGAAATTCGCGTCAAAGCGATGCTTGAAGAAATGGGCATTGAAGCAGAAGTATTTGGCCGCGAAAAACACATATACAGTTTGTATCACAAAATGCGAAGTAAACAGCTGTCCTTCAAAGAAGTCACAGATATGTTTGCCATTCGCGTGGTGGTGAAAGACCAAGACTGTTGTTACCGAGCACTGGGTTGCCTGCACGGTCTGTACAAGCCTCGACCTAATAGTTTTAAAGACTACATTGCTATACCCAAGAGCAACGGCTACCAATCCCTGCATACGGTGATGATGCGTGGTGGCATACCCATCGAAGCACAAATTCGCACCGAAGAGATGGACCACAACGCACAGCATGGTGTTGCGGCTCACTGGATATACAAGACCGGAACAGAGAGCACACCTCGTCATTTAGCTCAGCAGTGGTTCAGCAATTTATTGGACATGCAGCAGGCAACCGGCAGTACACTCGAATTCTATGAAAGTGTGAAGCTCGATCTCTTCCCGAAAGAGATTTTTGTCTTCTCTCCGAAGGGAGATATTTATCGCTTGCCACCCAACGCAACACCTGTAGATTTTGCCTATCTGGTCCACTCCGATATTGGCAATCGCTGCCGCGGTGTGCGCATCGACCGGCGAGTGGCTGCACTTAGCACACCACTCAGCACAGGCCAAACCGTAGAAATCCTGACCCAAGAAAACGCTCAACCTAGCCCCATGTGGTTGGACTTTGTCGTCACTCCGCGAGCTCGCAACGCAATCCGCCATTACCTTCGCAATATGGATAGCGAACGAGGATTGCTATTCGGTCGTCGCCTGATCTCACGAGCACTAGACGCCTTGGGTGGCAACGTAGAAGAGCTACAAGAAGACGCAGTCCAAGCGGCACAAGCTTTTTACGGGCACAAAGATTGGGACTCATTACTACTCAGTGTCGGCCTTGGCAATCACACACCTAGCGAGGTTGCCGCCCGCTTGATCGGTGAAGATACCGATCCAGAACCTGCTCGACGGCAAACAAGCCCGCTCATTGTCGACGGCCCTGATGGCTCTGTCATTAGCATGGCACGTTGCTGCTTCCCCATATCTGGCGACAATATCCAAGGTGTGATTTCCAGTGGTCGCGGTGTCATGGTACATCGGGCCACTTGCAGCAACGTAGCAGCTCGTGCCGAAAAACGCTCGCAGGATTGGGTTCCCGTACAATGGTCTGAGGATTACCAATCCGAATACACCACTATTCTGATAGTTGAAATGGACAATCGACCGGGTTCATTGGCGCGTGTGGCAGACACAATCTCCAAGCTAACATCAAACATTGAGAACATGAGTTTTTCTGTTACTCAAGACAGCTTAACGCTTATTCGCTTCAACTTAACGGTCAGAAATCGCAAACACCTAGCTAGGCTGATGCGACATCTACGTAGCCTGCCAGTCGTCTCTCGAGTACGGCGCGACAGTCACGAATGAAAACCCCAACACTGAGTATTATCGGCGCAGGCCGGGCAGGTGGTAGCCTCGCCCGTAGCTGGCACAGTCGAGGTGGTTTTGATGTCATTGGCCTGCACTCTCGCAGCGACAAATCACAGCTTGCAAAAACGCTAACAGCGAAAGAAGTAAAAGAACTAACAAAGTTGCCAGCCAGTGATGCCGTGATGATTGCTACCAGTGATAACGCCATTGCATCGGTTGCCCAACAGTTGGCAAGCTCATGCGATATCGACTGGCCCGGTAAGATAGTTTTTCATCTTAGCGGTGCACTGCCTGCTGTTGAGCTTCAACCATTAGCTGACAAAGGCGCAATGATCGCCAGCGCTCATCCCGTACGGGCATTCAGTCACGATCAAACTGAACTTGAAGGCACTTTGGTTGGACTAGAAGGACAGCCGCAGGCTCTCCCCTTTTTGAAAGCAGCCTTTCATACAATTGGCGCAACTTGCTTCAGTATCGAAAGCGCAAAAAAAACCAGCTATCACGCAGCGGCAGTGATAGCCAGCAACCATCTTATCGCCCTAGCGGATGCATCTCAGCAATTGTGGCAACAAGCGGGTATTGATCGAGCCACTGCAAAAGTGCTTTTTGAATCGCTTACGTCGGGTGTCGTACAGAATTTACGAGACAAAGATCCGTCGACAGCACTGACTGGACCCATTGCGCGCGGCGACGCTGAAACGGTTGCAACCCATACAAGAGTGCTTGTCGCTCAGAGCCCTCAGATCGCGGCGCTGTATGGTGGACTCAGTCGTTATCTCATCGAGTCCATCGAACTAGGCCATAGCGATGTGCTGACAAAAGAGCTACTGGCGGCCTTAGCTAAAAATGCCGACTGAGAATAAGGAGCGCCGCTCCTAATACCGCAACTGTGGCAGCTAAAATAATTCTGCCACTCTAGCTTTCCGAATACTTCAATTTTGGCCAGCGATCAAACCAGTTCTTTTGCTGCGCTCGCCGTTTCATCAAACTGATTGGCCGATGCGGGCCAACAGCAATATTTCCTGCAAACAAGCCGGCCAACCCAAAAGGTGAAAACACTTCGCGAGAGCCATCCAAGGTCATGGCAACGGCCGTCTGTTGTTCCGGCCAAAAACGCATTGCATCAGCTGCGCTGCTGTAACTTGGATCGCCATGTCGACGAGACATTCGCGCCTGATTTTTCACTTCCCATTTTGTCGTTGGCAATTGTGCTGATAACCTTTGCTCTAACAGTTGGTCATCTTCTGGTCTAAGCCGTACAGGGTCAAAATAAATCAGATCAACATCATTGCATGGTGTGGGCTCAAGCTGGTGCAACGCGTCCCAGACACAATTTCGCAAAAAGCCAGCGGCCAGCAAAGCCTCTGGCAGCCGCTGCTCATTCGCCACAGTTTCAGCCGCTTCTATGACAGCAACTCGTTCTGCATCTTGAAGAATCAGCGCCCGCAACCTTTCAGCAAGCGCCGTATCAAGGCCTCCCATCAATCGCTCAGTTCGCCCAGAATAATGCTGTCTTCCGGCATGTTCGCAGGCTTTTCAATACCCATCAGTTGCAGCAAAGTAGGCGCTATATTAGAAATCCCCATACCGTTAGACAACACAGGGTTGGCGGGGTCCATCACCAAGCAAGGCACTGGGTAAGTGGTATGTTGCGTGTGAGGCTCACCACTGATTGGATCCAGCAGCTGATCACAGTTGCCGTGATCCGCCGTTAAAACCACGGAGTAACCATACTCTTGCGCCGCATTGGTCAAGACGCCCACGCACTCGTCAACAACTTCTACTGCTTTGATGCAGGCATCTCCAACACCTGTATGGCCCACCATGTCACCATTGGCAAAATTCACGACGATAAAAGCGTACTGCTCGCTCTGGATAGCCGCACGAGTTGCTTCGCAAACGGCGTAAGCACTCATTTCAGGCTGTACGTCATAGGTGCTGACCTTAGGTGACGGCACCATTTCACGCACTTCACCTTCGAAGGGTTGATCGCGCTGCCCGTTTAAAAAGAATGTGACGTGCGGATACTTTTCTGTCTCTGCGCAACGAAACTGTTTAAGTTCCAGTGCACTAACCGCTTCACCTATTGTGCTCAGTGGCTTCTCCTTTTCGAACATCACAGCAAAAGGGTAAGTACTGTCGTAACGGGTCATGGAAGTCATTGTGACTAATCCAGCATCACCGCGATCAAAGCCATCAAAATTGCTTTTAGCCAAGGCCTCGGTCAATTCACGCGGCCGATCATTACGGAAATTGATAAACAACACTTGATCGTCTGCTTTGGTCGGAACGAAGTTGGCGGTTCGGGTCGCTTCAATAAACTCATCGCCCAAACCATTGTCGTAGGCTGCTTGTACAGCACTAGCAGCATCTTTCGCTTCACTACCCTCTCCGAGCACCATCAATCGCCAAGCCTTTTCGACTCGCTCCCAACGCTGATCTCGATCCATGCCGTAAAACCGCCCAATGACAGAGGCGATGGCACCACCAGCTGCCGCTAGTGCTGGCTCAACCGTTGTTAAATAGTTCTTTGCGCAACGCGGTGCCGTATCACGACCATCAGTGATCATGTGCAACACAGGCCGCACTCCGGATGTGCCGGCTATTTCTATTAGAGCCAACAAATGATCAATGTGACTATGCACGCCACCATCGGATACCAGGCCCACTAAGTGCAGTGGCCTGCCAGACGCCTTGCAAGCTGCAAGAGCCTCTTGCAGAGACGCGTTCCGTGCGAGCTCCCCATCGCGACAGGCTGCGTTGATCCGCACTAAGTCCTGACGTAAAATCGCGCCACAGCCCAGAGTCAGGTGCCCCACTTCTGAGTTACCCATTTGACCATCAGGTAATCCCGCAGCGCGTCCACTGGCCTCCAACACCGTCAGTGGATGCTGGCAATACAACTGATCTAGCTGTGGTGTGTTCGCCAGCGCTACGGCATTGTTAAGCTTAGATGGGTTATGACCCATACCATCCATGACAATCAGAATGGCGGGACGACGGGGAGCTTGAGAAAGGGATGTCATTTGATGGGTCGCTATGCTGGCTATCCAGTCATGCAAAGCAAGAGACAAACGAATCAATACTCCGGTGTGACAGATGGAAGTTTGCAATTTGCCATAAAACTGATAGCAGAAGCTTGCCTACTCGCATTTTCAGCACCCAGAACGCCGTTCGCACGCCTCAGCTCTTTTGCAGCTAGGTGGCAATTTAAAGGGTGACTCTATTTTAGCTTATAGCCCAGCAACGCAGCCGACTTCTCACAACCCGAAAGCACAGATTTTTAATGGACATTCAGTGACGTCAGTGATCAAAACTTGTTACCTGTAGTGCGACGGTGCAGACTCTCCTCATCGGTAAGGGCTCACACGTATACCGAAGCCCTTGTTATAAAAAGACTATATGCGCATTCTCCTTCGCCAATTTCGCGAAACACTAATAGACCTTAGGAAAAACTAACCTGATGTGGACAAAAAGACTAACAACTGCAATTTTCGCCGGGGTTTGCTCACTCGCGGCTTCTGGTAGCCAAGCAGCGAACTGGGCAGAAACCTTAGAATCCGCAAAAGGACAAACCGTCTATTTCAACGCCTGGGGTGGCAGTGACACCATCAACAGCTACATCAATTGGGCAGGAGAACAGGTACTCGACCGTTATGGAGTGACTGTCGAACACGTCAAAATCACTGATGCGGCTGCCGTTGTCGCTCGGATATTGGCAGAGCAAACGGCTGGCCGGACTGAAGATGGGAGCGTGGATTTAATCTGGGTGAACGGAGAAAACTTTCGGAACCTAAAGGTCAATGAACTTTTGCAGGAACCTTGGACACAAGAATTACCGAGCTACGCTTTCGTGGACACCGAAAACAAACCCACTACCACGGTAGACTTCGGTGAGCCAGTCGACAATTTAGAAGCGCCTTGGGGCATGGCCCAATTGGTGTTTATGCATGACACCGCACAGCTGGCTGAACCACCGCGCTCTATGCAGGAGCTGCTTAAGCATGCAACAGAGAATCCGGGCCGTGTCAGCTACCCCAAGCTACCTAATTTCCACGGCACTACTTTTATCAAGCAAGCGCTTATCGAACTGACTGAAGATTCATCAGTTCTACAACAAGCAGCGGACCAAGTAGACGCAGCTGCCGTCACTGCACCGTTGTGGGATTTCTTGGACAAGCTGCATCCGGTTCTGTGGCGTAGCGCAAAGAACTTCCCAGCGGACGGGCAGCAGATGCGTCAGCTGATGGATGACGGCGAGTTAGATATCGCACTCTCTTTTAACCCTAACGAAGCCAGTCGTGCCATTGTCGACGGCCAACTGTCAGAAACTGTGCGTACTTATATTCACACGGCAGGGACAATTGGTAACACACACTTTGTCGCTATCCCTTTTAATGCCAAAGCAAGTGCAGGTGCGAAGGTGCTTGCAGACTTTTTGATGTCCGCCGAAGCGCAAGCTCGCAAAGCAGACCCTGAAATTTGGGGTGACCCTACCGTGCTTGCAATCGACACACTAGAAGCCACCGATCAACAAGCTTTCGCTGAGGTGCCCTTAGGTGTTGCAACACTTTCGCCCGCCGAGCTTGCCCCAACACTCTTAGAGCCTCATGCATCTTGGGTGGAAGTTCTCGAAGCAGAGTGGCAAAAACGTTACGGGCAATAGTGCGATTTTGGTATTTTTTGGCAGATAGTCAAAGCTAAAATGTTGTTCAGTTAAAGCGATAATTGGACGCATTTCGAGCCAAGCAATCGGAGCCTTGAGGCTGCATGCCTAACAAAACAGCTGATACCACAATGGGACTAAACAGCAACTGGTCGCTGCTCAAAAAGCAGCAATGGGTTGCTGCTTTGCCATTGGCAGCGACAGCAATACCTGTGATTGCCGGTTTACTAATTACGCTGGCTCTCGCCTTCGGACTGACCGCATCCGACACTCAGCTAAATGCCCAAGCTTGGCGCAACCTATCTGCTCAGCCCTCTCTGTGGGGTTCTGTATTTCTTAGCCTGTTTACCGCTTGGGGCAGTACTGCACTAGCATTGTGCTTGGCCATCTGTCTGGGTTTTTGCATACAACACAGCAAAGTCGGACGTAAACTCCGATCATTGCTACCCGCCGTCCTCGCCGTACCACATGCCGCTTTTGCCATAGGCTTCTATTTTTTGCTCAGCCCAAGTGGGTGGATATCAAGACTGTTGTCTCCTTGGCTCACCGGTTGGAGCAGACCACCTGACTTAGCGACGGTGCAAGACCCCTGGGGGCTAGCACTGCTGTTCGGTTTAGCAATAAAGGAAACCCCCTTTTTATTACTCACGCTGTTGGCGGCAATGGGCCAAAGCAAACACAGCCAAAACCTTTGGCTGGGCCGTAGTCTAGGGTACGACAACTGGCGCTGTTGGATCACATTGACGGTACCACAGCTGTATAAACAGATGCGTTTACCTTTGGTCGTCGTGCTGGGTTACGGATTGTCTGTCGTCGATATGGCTATGGTTTTAGGGCCAGCTATTCCAGGAACTCTAGCAGTGCAAAGCACGCTGTGGTTACACGATTCCGATCCCCTGAAATGGCCCCTAGGTGCCGCTGCCGCGCTGCTGTTAGTCTTTTTATCTCTCTTTAGTGTGTTGCTATGGCTGGCCTTGGAACGCATAAGCAAACCACCGATAAAACACTTCTGGCTCAATGGTACGCGTCGCGCTCCGATCAGCGCTGCAATAGCCCGTTGGTTCTTACCCCTATTTTGGACGGTCACGATTGTCTCTTGTTTACTCGTCATCGTTATTTGGTCATTTACATGGCGTTGGCGCTTCCCAGACGCAATGCCGCTGTCTTTTAGCTTTAAGTTTTGGATGCGTAACGCGGAACAGATTTTACAGCCCGCTGTGAACACTCTCAGCCTCGGTTTAGGCAGCACCTTGATCAGCCTCATTGCAGCCATCACACTTCTCGAAACGACAAAAAGGCTTCGACTTACCCACCTGGCTCTGCTTTACGCTCCATTGTTACTGCCGCAGCTCGCCTTTCTGTTTGGCGTGCAATTGCTGCTGTTAAACATCCACGCGGACGGTGAGTGGTGGGCCGTCGTCTGGGTACATTCTCTGTTTGTTTTCCCGTACGTGGTGCTAACATTGCACGGCCCTTGGCAGGCCTATGATCAAAGGTATTCGCAAATAGCAGCTTCCATAGGGAAAAACAGCTGGCAACGGTGGTGGCATATAAAACGACCGATATTACTCAAGCCTTTATGCTACGCAGCGGCGCTAGCTTTCTCTGTCAGCGTGGCGCAATACTTGAGTACGCTATTTGTTGGCGCTGGTCGTTTTCCTACACTCACCACCGAAGCGATAGCACTTGCCGCTGGTGGCGATCGTCGTTCTCTCGCGGCCGTGGCCTTCGTTCAAATGGCACTGCCTATGCTCGCCTTTGCAATTGCTTTTGCGCTGCCCAAGTATTGCTATAAAAATCGATTAGCCCTGCGAGATGCGAGATGACTGCCACTAAAAATACGCTTGAAATAAAAGAGCTTTCGATCCGGCTCGGCTCGGAGGTTTTGATAAACAATTTAAACTTGCGCATTGAAGCGGGTGAAACCGTCGTGCTAATGGGGGCATCTGGCTCTGGAAAATCAACCCTATTGTCTTGGCTATCGGGTGTGCTAGATCCAACTTTCAACGCGTCAGGACAGCTCTGGCTCAACAATCAACGGATTGACCAGCTTCCTTGTGAGAAACGCCGAGTGGGTTTGCTATTCCAAGACGCCTTATTGTTCCCACACTTCAACGTTGGTGAAAACCTAATATTCGGGATCCCTGGGGATGTCAATTCGGGCGAGCGCAAAATACGCGCTGAGCAAGCGCTTGCGGATGCAGGGCTATCAGGATTCTTTGAAAACGATCCGGCTACACTGAGCGGCGGCCAGCGCGCGCGAATTAGTCTGCTGCGAACGCTCATGGCCGAGCCAAACGCCCTACTGCTAGACGAGCCTTATTCTCGGCTAGACCAAGCGCTCAGAGCGATGTTTCGCCAATTCGTTGAACGACACACCAAGGAACGTCAACTTCCAGTACTCATGGTTACTCATGATCGAGAAGACATACCACAGGATTGCCGTTGCTTATCGATGGCGGACTTAGCTCTACCAAAATCTACGGGTAAAACCTATGTTAGATAGCTGGGCAGTTCCGAAGCTCGCGACCCCATTGAATAAAGTTGCTCGAGTGCTGAAGAGCAAAGCCATCAAACCTGACCAAGTGAGTCTCTTTGGTTTTTTTGTCGGCATGATGAGTGTGCCAGCATTGGCTTTTAATCTCTATGGGTTGGCCATGGCTTTAATAATTATCAACCGGATTTGTGACGGTCTTGACGGAGCGCTGGCCAGACTTGTAGGTCCTACAGATCGGGGGGGATATCTCGATATTACCTTAGATTTTATTTTTTACGCTAGTGTCGTTTTTGGATTTGCTCTAGCTAGCCCGGTTAATGCCCTCCCAGCTGCTGCACTAGTGACTTGTTTCATGGGCACAGGTTCCAGCTTTTTGGCCTTTGCCATCATGGCGCAAAAGCGAGATATCACGAATATTCGGCTACCAAACAAGGGTCTCTATTATATAAACGGATTAGCCGAAGGCACCGAAACGATCAGTTTTCTCATCGCCTTTTGCTTATTCCCTCAATGGTTTCCGATACTCGCGTATTCCTTTTGTGCGATCTGTCTAGTAACAACCATGACACGCGTTTACGGAGGTTACTTAACTTTGAGTGAGTAGTGGATCGGATTTTTCTATAAAAGCGACCACCGAGTTTTTAATTCATACCTGTCACATTCAAGGGAACAAAATAGCTAACAGCTTTTGCATCGAGACCATCAACAGGTTGATCGAGAATTTCCATCTCAAATGTAGCGGCCCCATCGCTGAGGGGTGTTAAATAAATATCAACTTCACCAGCCACTGAAGGCCCTACAATTCGCGAGCTAATCAGCGAAGTATTTCCACGAAAAGACAGTTGTAGCTCCTGCGCAGTACTTTCTTCGTCGCTCACAACAAACCGCCAATGGAACTCACCGGGTTGCGCTGCGTCAGAGACAATTAAATCAAATGATGTAGGTAAGCCCGATGCGACAGGAGCATCATTAACCTGACTGACCGAAACACTCACGGTTGATTCAACACGTAACCCGGAAGAATCTGCAACCACCACTTTAAATTGTGTTTCACCGAAATAATTATTGTCCGGTGTAAACCTCAGATCACCGTTTACAAGTTCAACAACACCACTATCAGGCTGACTAAAGCCGTCAACTTTCAATTCTGTATTTTCAGGATCGTCGGCCAACTGCGACGCTTCGATCAACAGCGCCTTATCCTCTAGCGTGTTGAGGGAAGGATTCAATGCGAGAGGTGCTTCGTTCTCACCAGTTATGGCGATCGTAACAACAGCCACCTCACTGAAATTAAGACCATCACTGACTCTGTATTTGAAACCATCATTTGTACCAGGACCAGCCGCACCACTACTTTCATAGCGAAAACCGCCATCTGGTCTCAATAAAAAACTGGCCGCATACGCCGGGCCTTCTACAAGCTCCGCCCGCAAGCAGGTCTGACCCGAATCCCAACCTTCACTGTAGTCAAAGTCATCGCCGTCGTTTTCAAGCACACCGGTGCCACCCTGACTAACACATTGCTCGTCGAATTTACTACCTGCATGCTCCAGATCACCAAGATAGGTAACCGCGTAAGAGTCGCTGCTAGCGATAGGTGACTCGCTCACTGAGGCGATACAAAGATCGAGAGAGCGAGTCTCCACAACATCATCTTCGCCCGTCACTTCAACGTCATAACGCAAAGCCGCTGGACGTTGAAGCTCAGGCAAAGAGACGAGCACCTCATCGCTGCCGACATCAAACACTACACTGCATTCTTCATCACTCAATTGAGGCTGACAGGCTGCACGCAATGACGAGGCAACAATTGTCGAAGAGAATAGTGATGAGCAAGCGCTGACGGTTTCACCTTCGTCTGCGAGCTGGAAGAGCAAGCTGGTTATATTGCCTTCGTCTTTAAAATCTCGAACCGACCAACTTAGCTGTGTCTTTTCGTCGTGTTGATGAACGCTATCAAAAAAAATTTCAGACTGCGTGCCGCCTTGTCGGCCTGTGTCGTCTACCCAGCTGCAGCCGCTGATCACCAAAATACTAGCGAAAAACGAACTCTGCCCGATAATACTAAACTTGCCCACGGCCGACACACCCCTGTTCACAAAAGTTTTAAGGACCAATCGACACGGTGTTAGACGCTAGCCGTGGCCCATTCGAAGTTGCAATCTAAACTTTTAGTGTAGCAGTCAGAGCGAATATGGCTCTAACAAGGAGTAACTCAAAACTCAGTTTCGGCGTATTTCGCGCGCAAAAAGGCTAATTCTCGGTGGCAGGACCGGTTCCTACCGGAGGCTTGGCAACACTCCACAAAGGCTCATCGTGAAAGCCTTGTAAAAATTCTTCTGGTGAATACGCTTCACCGTTGACCCTAACCACACCAGCACGCACATGAACACTACCAGAACGACCCAGCTCATCCTGCTCGAGCATACGCATGCTTTCGCCGATGGCTAAGGCGCGCTTAACTTCAGGCAATTTCGCTAACCGGCCGTCGGCGTGGAAGGTGAAATCCGCCAGTAAATAATCGAAAAGCTCGCCCACCGTCCCGATTTGAGAAAGGTGTTCTACTTCGTTTTCACCCATGAATTCAGCATTCGCCCTCATCAGCAACTCTTGCTCATCAACGCCAAATTTCATGCTCGCATAGGCACTAACATTAGAAGACACTTGCTTCATGAGTACTTCGGTCGCTAGCGGTTGTTTCGGTTGTCCGTGAACATCACCAATCAATGCCGCGATTGGAGGCTCCCAAAGTCGAAGGCTGTCCCAAAGCTCGACTAAGCGCTCGACAGGAAGCTGGCCCACAGCGGCAACCGTTTCCCCGTAGTCCAGCAATATTTCCCTATCTTTTGATTTTTCTGCAGCGGTGCTCAATCTGTCAGCAACCAGACTTATTTCTGCATCGAGTTTGCGCCTATCCAATCGATATTCAGTATCTAGTGTCATGCTGTCTACGTGTCTCTCTAGGTTTTGAAAGTCGAGAGCCGCGTCGCGCCACTTAACTTCCATTAAACCTTCGTATCGCTCTTTTTCCAGTAAATTATTTGCTCTTAGTGACAAATCAGCTGACGCTATAGTAAGCGCATCATTTGCATAACCGAGCGTGAGATCATCCACTGAACCTTCGATCGATATATTTGCCATGGCGCCGTCAGTAGCGATAAAAAATTGCATTCGCTCCAACTCGATGGCGGCTGTTGAATTCTCAACCGCAATTTCTTGTAACCAGCTCTGTCCTTGAAAGCCACCGTCAAAACCGAATACACCACGAGTTACCGTTAAGCCTTCAAATGGCCTTGCAGCAAACCCCCAGCGTGGTGGTAACTGCCGACGCTCTGGAAAATCTAATGTAATTTGCGCTCGACCTGCACCGACGGCGAGGCCACCCGCAAAGATCAATGGGCCATGATGAAACTTTGCCAAGAGTGGTATGGAGGTGGGTTCTTCGTCAGGGTCAAAACGGAGGTTCAATTCAAGCCGCACCGTGGAGGCAAAGAACCTACGACGGTAATCCACTAGCGACAACCAAACCCTATCGAGCAGCAGCGGTTCGATTTCAGGTTCAGCAAAAGGGTCGAAAGTCACTTGCACAAAGTTCGAAGGATCGTCTCGAATCATGCCACGCACATGCTCTTCGATCGCTTTGCCGGAATACCAAATTCCGCCTATCCAGGCTCCCAGAATGAGTACCGGAAGAACCCGCAAAATTACCTTAACCATCCCTGTCCGCTCGCTTAAACCCGATAGCAAAGCATGCTAACGGTGACGTCATGTCTACGAGTCTGTCGACGCAGGTTCTGTGCCGACCTGATTAAGCTGAACTAGTCAGTATTTTTATCATCAGCGCGAGTGAACCCAGGAACAGAATTTTTTGCTTTGCCCAGTAAACTGGTCGGCGTAGGCCCACGCATGGTCGTTTCTTCGTTCTCTTTTATTTTGTTCGCAAGGAACCGACGAGAAAGCAATACACCGATTTCAAAGAGTATCCACATAGGAACCGCGAGTAGTGTCTGGGAAATAATATCAGGCGGTGTTAAGACCATTCCAATCACAAAGGCACCCACAATGATGTACGGGCGCTTTTTGACCAATTCGTCAGGGGTTGTAACACCAACTGCCACAAGTAAAAATGTAGCAACAGGCACCTCGAACGCAACACCAAAGGCGAAGAAGATTAGAATCACAAAATCTAGATACTTCGCAATATCAGTGGCTACTTCTACCCCACTGGGCGCAATTCCTGTAAAGAAGGCAAATATCAGCGGAAAAACTACGTAGTAGGCGAACATACAACCTAGGTAAAAAAGCAAAGTGCTAGAGACCACCAAGGGCAGCACGAGTCTCTTTTCATGCTTGTACAAGCCTGGCGCGACAAAAGCCCACAACTGATAAAGTAAAACCGGCACGGCCAAAAACACCGATAACATTAAAACTAATTTGAAGGGGATTAAAAAAGGAGACGCCACATCAGTGGCTATCATGGTAGCGCCTGCTGGAAGAGCATCCACCAGTGGTTGGGCCAACCAAGAATAAATATGTTCTGAAAATGGAAACAGACATATAAAAAGAAGCCCGATGGCTAATACCATCTTCAGCAATCGGTCACGCAACTCCAACAAATGAGAAACAAAACTTTGCTCTTCGCCCAGTTCGTGATCACGGTTTAGTTCAGTCATGACGGCTGGGTTTCGCCTCTTCCGGAGTGTCTAAAGCGGCATTAGCCTTATCGACGTCAATTTTACTCACAGGCAGATCGTCTTCAGCGAAAAGTTGCTCATCGCTTTGAGCAGACAAGGGTTGTTCTTTCATCGTTTTGTTGAGTGCATCAGTTGCGTCAGTCAGCTCTTCCGTGACTTCGCCCATCGAGCTGCTGAAATCATCTTTAGCCGTTTCGACTAAGCCCTTGAGCTCTCGGATTTGTTTTTGCTGCTCTCCCAACAACTCGCGTAGCTCGCCCGTGTTCAGCTCAGATTCGAAATCTGACCGTACGTTGGCTATGTAGCGTCGCGCCTTACCCACCCACTGGCCCGCATTGCGTGCCACTTCAGGTAAACGCTCCCCAAAAACCAGCAGTCCAACCACAGCGACAAGGAGGAACTCCGTGAATCCCCAATCAAACATGATAATGCCTCAAATCTGACGTAAAACTCAGACTTTGTCTTGCTGATCGTTGCTGACTTTTGTGTCTTCTGCATTCGGTGCGTCTTCAGCGGCCTCTAACTTTGCAGCATTCTCGTCTTCACCTTCCTTAACGGCACCTTTAAAACCTTTTACGGCCGCCCCTAAGTCAGTGCCGATAGAACGCAAACGCTTAGCACCAAACAACAACAGCACGATGGCCAAAATAATCAGTAACTGCGGAACACTTAAGCCCATTTTCCTAACCCTCTAATAGAACTGGATACCATTGTTGCACCTATTTGGCGCTTCGCTGGCGTTTTTCTTCGTGACCGGAGGTTCCGGCGCGGCGCGCCAACTCGTCCAGTACTTGCTGAGGGCCTAGCCCCCTATGCGCCAACAACACCATGGTATGGAACCAGAGGTCAGCGGTCTCGTAAATAAGCTGTTCATCGTCGTCTTTTGTGGCGGCGATCACAGTTTCGGTTGCTTCTTCACCGATTTTTTTCAAAATGGTGTCCAAACCCTTGCCATACAAGTGAGCGACGTAAGACGAATCCTCAGGCGCACCCTTCCGTGACTCTAACACTTGAGCGAGCCGCAACAACTCATTACTCATGTCCGGCTCCGTAAATATCTTCAGGGGATTTAAGCACGGCGTCTGTCGACTTCCATTGGCCATCTTGTAGCTCTCGATAGAAGCAATGTGCCCTGCCCGTATGACAAGCAATCCCGCCAATTTGCTCAACTGATAACAAAATAACGTCTGCATCGCAGTCTAAACGTAGGCTGTGGAGCTTTTGAACGTGCCCTGAGGACTCACCTTTGCGCCACAATCGGCCACGAGACCTGGACCAATAAACCACTTGATTGTGACGAACCGTCAGCTCCAACGCTTCGCGATTCATCCATGCCATCATCAACAATTGGCCGCTAACGTGATCTTGCGTTATTGCAGGCACAAGGCCTTTTTCGTCCCATTTTACAGCGTCTAGCCAGCTTTGATCGGTCATTTTTGTCGTGTTTGGCGCGAGCGGTCGATGGTATCACACCAAAGTGAGTAGTCCCCGATGGAACGCTTATGCGGTCTTCAAAATAAGAAAATAGTGTATGTTTTCAGCGCTATAGTCGAACAGCAATGCCTCGGTCACGCATATGGGCCTTAGCTTCGCCGATAGTGTACTCACCAAAATGGAAAATACTGGCGGCCAGTACCGCTGCAGCACCACCCGTTAAAACGCCATCGGCTAAGTGGTCGAGGTTGCCCACACCTCCAGAAGCTATTACGGGTATGTGTACAGCATCACTAACCGCTCGTGTGAGCGCTAAATCAAAGCCGTTTTTTGTCCCGTCACGGTCCATACTGGTGAGCAAAATTTCTCCTGCGCCAAGTGCACAGACCTTCACCGCCCATTCAACCGCATCAATACCGGTGCTACGCCGACCACCATGTGTAAACACTTCCCAACGCGGTGGCTGATTGTCTTCACTGACACGCTTCGCGTCCATTGCCACAACAATACACTGCGCGCCTACACTGTCAGTGGATTCGCTGATGATATCGGGGTCAGCGAGCGCTGCGGAATTGATTGAAACTTTATCGGCTCCCGCGTTAAGCATGCGGCGCACGTCTGAAAACTGGCGGATGCCCCCTCCAACAGTCAGCGGTATAAACACCTGTTCAGCTACCTTCGAGACAACATTGACCATTGTTTCACGGTCGTCACTACTCGCCGTAATATCCAGAAAAGTGATTTCGTCGGCACCTTCACGGTCGTAACGGTGAGCAATATCCACGGGGTCTCCAGCGTCACGGATGTCTACAAACTGCACGCCTTTAACAACCCTGCCGCCATCAACATCTAGGCAGGGGATAATTCTTTTAGCCAAACTCAAGAGCGGTCTTCTCCGTGGGTTCTGTTTTCATCGCTTGGCAGGATTAAGCCTTACACAAGGCAATTGCTTCAGCCAGATCGAGGGTGCCTTCATAAAGAGCACGGCCGAGAATACAACCAGCAATATCGGCATCTGCTGCAAGCAGTTGGTGGATATCATCAATACTCGTCACACCACCTGAAGCAATCACTTCCGTGCTGACGGCATTGGCCAATGTTGCCGTGGACTCCACATTGACCCCTTGCATCATGCCATCTCGGCTAATATCGGTGAAAATAATGGACTCAATACCAAACGATTCAAAGCGTTGCGCCATATCGATCACGTCGTGACGGGATAACTTTGACCAACCATCAGTGGCAACTTTGCCATCCTTGGCATCCAATCCAACAATCAGATGTCCGGGATAAGCAGGGGCCATTTCTTCGATGAAGTGCGGGTCACGAACTGCCTGAGTGCCGATAATCAGATACTGCACGCCAATATCCAGATAACTTTCAATCGTTTGCTCTGAGCGAATACCACCACCCACCTGAACCTTCACATCAGGGAACTCACGTGCAATCAAATCAATGGCGGCGCGGTTTCGCGGTTCGCCAGCGACAGCACCATCCAGATCAACCAGATGTAATCGTTCGGTTCCCGCGTCAACCCAGCGTCTTGCAGTCGCTAGTGGATCATCTGAAAACACGGTGTCGTCGTCCATGCGCCCTTGTCGCAGTCGAACACACTTGCCGTCTTTCAGGTCTATAGCTGGAATGAGTTGCATGTCCTCTCCCTTAAATTCATGGCACCGAGCAAAACGCTCTGACCGTTGAGATTCACCCGTTTAGCTTTACCAAAACGGTTGTCACATTTTTTTATTGAGCTTTATAAGCCAGAGTGTGAGCGATCAGATATCCCATTGCACAAAGTTTTGCAGTAAACGTAAACCTTGCGTCGCGCTTTTCTCTGGGTGGAACTGGCAGGCAAATACGTTTTCACGGGCAAGCGCACAAGCAAACCGATCAGGATACTCACTTTCTCCAACCACCCACTGTGAGTCACTCGGAGCCACAAAATAACTGTGCGCATAATAAAAATGCTGCCCTTGTTCTATGCCATCCCAAAGTGGGTGTGGACGATGAAAGACTGGATTCCAGCCCATCGCCGGCACACAGAGTGCCTCACCGTTATCTGCATCGATCTGATCGTGCGCAAAAGGCAGCACCTCGCCACTAAAGTGTCCTAGGCAATCAATACCCTTGTTTTCAGCACTGTGGTCGAGCAACACTTGCAGCCCCATACAAATACCGAGCAACGGTTTATTAGTGAGCGCATCCAGAATCGGCTCACGCAATCCAAGCGCATCGATAGCGGCCATACAATCTCGCGCGGCGCCTTGTCCAGGCAATACTACGCGGTCGGCTGCGGCTATCTCAACAGGATTAGCGCTTACCTTCACTCGCCAATTAGCGGGTGCCACATGCTCTGCTGCTTTTCCAACGGAATGCAAGTTTCCCATGCCGTAGTCAATTACCACTAGGTTCATTTTCTTGCCTACAAGCTGCCTTTAGTCGATGGAATCACTCCGACCGAACGCTCGTCCGCAGCAATAGCCATGCGCAATGCCCTGCCGAATGCTTTGAACATCGTTTCGATCTTGTGGTGTTCGTTGATGCCACGCAGGTTGTCAACATGCAGCGTCGCGCGCGCATTGTTGGCGAAACCCTGGAAAAACTCCTGTGTCAGCTCCACATCGAATTGCCCAACTTTGTCTCGCGTGAATTCGCAGTGATACCACAGCCCTGGACGCCCAGAAAAATCCAAAACCACGCGAGAAAGCGCTTCATCCAAGGGGACATACGCATGCCCGTATCGATAGATACCCGCCTTGTCGCCTAATGCCTCGAGCACGGCCTGCCCTATGGCAATACCAATGTCTTCAACCGAGTGGTGATCGTCGATATGGTTGTCGCCCTCACATTCCACGATGAGATCAATGCCACCGTGGCGGGCAATCTGATCGAGCATATGGTCAAGAAAGGGTACGCCAGAGTTTAGAGTGGCACGACCGTTGCCATCTAAGTTGACCTCGACGTCAATTTTAGTTTCTAGCGTTTTACGCGTGATTTTTGCGGTGCGGTGAGTCATGACTTTGTGACCTCGCTTCCCCATAGGAATAAGGCCTTGACCGTTCTTTGGCTGCATGTAGAGAACCGCAATAATACGCGCTTCGACACGCTGGGGGAACTATTGGCCACTGAAAGAGGCCGTTTGATGCAGACGGCCCGGCAAGAGCCATCCAACGCTGTGGAAACAGACTATATAAGAGTAGGGCCGAGAGACCGCAAATTTGTAGCTAAGCACTACACTTTTGCGACTCACCATCAAGCAAACCCACCCGCCTTAGGGTGCGCCAATTTATAGGCAGTCAATACTATGCAAGTTCGTAAGTTCGATTCTGACCACAGTTCTGGAATTTTGTGGCGCATTGCTCTGCTTTTGCTCATCATTGGATTTGGTGCCGCTGCAGTAGGCGAACATGTCAGTGAACTCTACTTCGGTCAAGCCCTTACCAGCACAGGCTTAGTGATCAATGGCGCTATCGTCGTGCTTTTTCTCGCTGGTATTATCTCTGTTGTCTTGGAATTGTTGCGGCTAGACAAAGAAGAAAAAGCGATCGCGCGTTTCTACCGCAATCAAAAGACCGACAGCACACGACCGCTGGCAGGAATTGCGACCGGTCGATTGATCAACGAACGTTACAGCGCTGCCGAGATTCAATACCGCAAGCACCTTCCCCTCAACCACGGCGCGCTCGCTCAAATACTAGTTGCACACGAGAGCTCACGGCTTGGCTTTCCGCGCTTTATCAATAACATCCTAATCCTTACAGGAGTGTTCGGTACCATCGTGTCACTGTCGATTGCCTTAGTGGGTGCATCAGACATGTTAAGTCCAGACTCAGACATGAGTGGCATGAACATGGTGATTCACGGTATGAGCACAGCTCTATCGACGACCATCACAGCCATTGTTTGTTTTGTGGTATTTGGTTTCGCCTTCTACAAAACGAACGATGCTCAGACGCGCGTAATCGCAGCGATTGAAAGCATCACCCTAGATTATCTTTTGCCACGATTTCATATCAGCCAAGACACTATAAACGGTGAGCTGCACGAGTTGATTCTGTCGCTGCGTGATGTAGTCACTCATATTCAAAGTTCCCAGCACAATGCACGGGCAGTCGAGAAACAAATCGCCGACGGCATGGCCACCCATGATCAACGCATGAGCGGCATGGTCTCGACTATGCGAAGCATGGAGAGCCTGCTAAAGCGTGGCTTTCGTATAGACCCTGACAACCAGCAATAGCGGAGTCCGGACATGAACGGATTTACCGACCTCCGCCCCAACATCCATTACCAGAGTCAGAATGCCGAGGAATCCTTTTGGCCGTCTTTCACTGATTTGATGATGGTTGTTGTGATGATATTTTTGGTGACAACCAGCGCGCTATACATTCGCAATTGGCAGCTTGTGCAAGAGATGAGCGCCATGATTGAATCTGAACGAATGGCGCGTGAGATGGCACAGAAGTCATTGGCACAACGCGACTCAAAAGATGCGATTTTAGAAAAGGCTAGTGCCGACCTTATGGCGGCAAGCGAAGTTAAGAACGAGCTGCAAATGAATCTGTTTGAGGCCAAAGAAAGTCTGCGTGTTCTACAGATGATGCGTGACGCCTTAAATGCGAGAAATGCTCGCCAAACGACAGAGCTATCCGCAGCCAACTCTGATAAAGATCAGCTGTTGGCGCTACTTAATGCGCAAACTCAACGCGCTGACAGTGCCAATGCAGAGCTGACAGCTACTCGAACCGAACTACTTGCATTGCAGCAGGCTCAAGCTAATTCCGGACAATCAATAAACGAACTGAAGGTAGACTTCGACGCGACTACTGATCGACTGGTGCAGTTGCGAGCTGACTATGTTGTGCTTCAGGGGAAGTACAATAAGCTACTGAAACCAGCTCGCAGCCCCAAGGGCAGATACGTCGTCACATTGCGACACGGCAAATCAGGAGGTCTGTTGTATTACGACTTCCGCCTGCCAAGCGAAGATACCTATACGCGAGTGACAGAAGCCAGTATGCATGAGCGACTAGCCGATGTGCTGGCCGATCAAGGTGATCAGCTGTATCTGAAACTGGTTTACCCAGAATCGAGTGGCCTGAGCTACGACGAGGCTTATAAGTTTAGCAATAGCGTGCTGAGCGAATACGACTATTACTACCGCAACCAGCCACTAAGTGATCAGGCGGTCGTCGAATAAACGTTTAAGAGTGCCTTGCCCAATCACACACTGGGTCATTACACCTGCAACCAGAAGGTGACAGGTCCATCGTTGCAGAGACTCACCTGCATATCAGCGCCAAATCGCCCGGTCTCAACATTGACCGGGTAGTCACGAGCCATCGCCACCGCACAATCAAACATTTTTTCGGCCAGTGCCGGTGGAGCCGCCTTCGCGAAACTGGGCCGACGGCCTTTACGGGTATCAGCCGCCAGCGTGAACTGAGGCACTAAAAGCAAACCTCCAGCAATATCAACCAAGCTCAAATTCATGCGCTCTTGGTCGTCACTAAAAACCCGATAAGTCATCAATCGTTCTACCAGCCGTTGAGCCTTTTGCTCATCATCGTTCGGCTCTACGCCCAGCAACACCATAAGACCAGGCCCTGTCCGCCCAATCGTTTCTCCGGCCACTTCAACTTCCGCCCGCGTTACTCGTTGCAGTAAAGCAATCACGAATCAGCACTGCTCCCAAGGCAGCGATTCAAAGCGCCAACCGGCTTCGCTACTGCGCTGATGCTTGTCGTCTAAAGGGCCTTCAAAACCATCGTTGACAACAAATATATCGGGCATATTCGCGTCAACCAATGTCTTGGCTGCGTCCACTGATCGATTGGCACTTCGGCAGATAAGCATGACAGGTACTTGACCCCGGTCACGTCCAGACACACGGCCTAATAATATTTTTCGCACTTCCGCCGCAAAATTAGGATTGATTTGCCAATCTGGCTCATCGATCCAAGGGACGTTGACGGAACCCACCGGGTGCCCGATCATCAGGAATTCCATCTCAGAGCGCACATCGACCAATAGCGAAGCCGGCTGGCTCGTTTGGATTTCGTAAGCTTCTCGGGGGGTTAAAAACTCATACCCTTGGTCATGGTGTTTGATATCGGTCATTTCAGCACTCGCTGCAACTGTAAAGTTGCCGCCATTGTAACGCGCTTAAGACGCAATTGATTGGTGTAAACTTAGCAGAATCAGAAACAGCTGAATTTTGCCTCCCACTTTCAGAGTTCGCCATAAAGCCATGCCATTTAAACTTCGCTTAATCAGTCTCCTGCTCCGTGCCATCGCACTGACACCACTTAACGTGCAGCGCTTCTTAGGACGGCAACTCGGTACACTGATGTTGCGTTGGGACAAACGCTCAGCGCGTATTTGCAGAGCAAACGTAGCACTTTGCTATCCGCAGCTCAGCAACAGCGAACGCGAAACACTTTGCCGAAATAGCTTACAACACACAGGCATGGCGTTTACCGAACTCGGTTGCTGCTATTACTGGTCAGAGAAAAAGATTCGCCAGTGTGTGAGTTTTGAGGACAACAAGACCCTGACTGATGCCTTGGCGGAAGGCAAAGGCGTTATCCTCGCTTCTCCGCACTTTGGTAACTGGGAATTGATCGGGCAATTCTTAGCACTCGAGCACCCCATGCACGTTCTCTACCGGCCCGCTAAAGACCCTGCGACTGACGCCTACATACTTGATCGACGCAGCCGCCTAGGCACGAAATTATTGCCAACTGACGCAGGAGGTGTTCGAGGCTTAAGTAAAGCAATAAAAATGGGAGACATAGTTGGCATATTGCCTGACCAAGAGCCAGACCGGGAAGGAGGCGTGTTCGCACCGTTTTTTGGACATCAAGCGCTTACTATGACCTTGTTAAGCAAGCTAGCTAACCGAAAAAAAACCCCTGTGCTTCTGACGTATATGCGCAGGACCGACATAGGTTTTTCGTTTCATTTAGAACGTTTAGATGCCTCGATTTACCAAGATGACCTCAAAGCGTCTGCGACAGCACTCAACGCGGCTATAGAAAAACTCGTGCGACAGTACCCCGAGCACTATATCTGGAACTACAAACGCTTCGCGACACAACCTGAAGGCATGCCTCGCCTCTACTGATAAAGGCACTGTCGCGATTTAAAAAATGAGCCAATACCTGTTAGATGGTTTGGCATTGAAAATTGTTAGATCGACGGCACAAAGAGCACGAATGGCTTGATTGCCTTAACACGCTTTGAACCGCGGCTTAAAGCAAACATAAAAAAAAGGCAGCCCAAGGGCTGCCTTTTCAAGCGCTAGCTCTGCTTAAGCAGCACCTTTGCCTTTCTTAGGTTTTGCAACCATCTTACGTGCTTGCTCTACCCATTTATCGCTCGCAATTCGACCACGGAATGCGTGCATTTGACTATCAACCCAAGCTTCCTCGTCTGCACTAAAGTCCGCGATCTGCTGCAACTTGTACACACCCAACTCATTGAGCATCAACTCTAGCGACGGACCAATGCCTTTGATCTGCTTGAGATCATCGGTTTGATCAGGAGCACTGTCAAACATACCCTGTGGCCGTGGGCCTGAAAACATCAGAAGGTTACTGGTGTCAGACTTGATAACCGCTTTACCCGCTTGTACGCGAAACTTGATATCGCTGACTTCAGGAATCTCAGGCAGGTTATCCGCCTTACGACGTTCTGATTCCAACATCGCCTCCAGCTCAACGATTCTTGCCAGCAAGTTTTGCCCTGCTTTGCGACGCTCATCGGAGAGCATTTGCTCTAGTCGACGAATGCGCTCACGCAACTTCTCGTCTCCCTCACGATACTCTTCAATCTTGTCCTGCAGCATCAGAATTTGATTATTCAACTCTGTATTGCTCATTTCTGCCGCTGCAAGATCTGCTTCCAGCTTCTTGCCACGTTCTAGCTCAGCTTGTAGGCGCGCTTGCAGTTCAGCCAATTCACGCTCTAATTTCCCTTGATCCTTCGCTGCTCCAGCTTCTTTCGCCTTAGCCTGCTCAATCTGAGTTCGCAACTCTGAAATCAACTTGTCGCTGTCCCGACCACGAGCCTGCTGATTTTCGAAGTTGGCTTTCAACTGGTCAAGATTCTTCGCCATTGCCGCTCGCTCTGCCGAGCCAGCTTTGTTGTCTGAACGCTCACCGTTCAACTGATCACGCAACGCTTGCTCTTGCTTCGCTGCATTATCAGCTATACGTTGACGCTCGGCTTCTTCTTTGGCAAGTGCTTTTTCTAGCTTGGCACGCTCACCACTCAGTTGCTCACTACGATCAGCTGCAGAAGCAAGTTTGTTACGCAAATCATTGAGCGATACTTCCAGTTTCTGACGATCAGCTTCGCTTCCACCAAGCTCCGTTTCGAGGTTCTTGGCGGCTTCTTCTTGCTTTGACAAGTTGCGCTGTAGATCTTCAAGGCGAGCCTTGTGGTCTTCTCGCGCTTGGGCCAATGTATCTCGCATACCCTCTGCTTCTTTTGCAGCAATCTTTGCGTCTGTGGAGCGCTCGTTCAACTCCTCACGAAGTGCTTGCAGCTTACTTTCTAATTCAGCCTTTAACTCTTCGCCGTCGCGAATTTGCGCAGCCGTTTCCGCAAGAGTCGCCGCATGGTTGTCTTTAAGACCGTTATGCTGTTGCTCTAGACCCGCATGCTTTTGAGCTAACTGACCATTGTCCGCGGCCAACTTCGCATGCTGCTTTTCCAAGCCGCCGTGCTTCTTGTCTAGCTCATTGTGCTGCTGTGCCAATGCATCTCTGCTCTGCTTGAGATCACGATACTCTTGCTCGAGCTTCTGGTTATCTTTACCCAGTGTCTGATGCTGGTTTTGCAAGGCTTGGTTATCTTTATCCAACGCCTGATGCTGCTTTTGCAATGCCTGATGATCTTTACCCAGGGCGTCATGTGCTTTCGACAGGGCTTCATGCTGCTTCGCCAAGGCGTCACGGCTCTGCTTCAGATCCCGGTGCTCTTGCTCGAGCTTCTGGTTATCTTTAGCCAACGCTTGATGCTGACTGTTCAAAGCTTGCTGATCCTTACCCAACGCATCGTATTGTTTCGACAAGGCTTCATGCTGTTTAGCTAATGCGTCACGGCTCTGCTTCAGATCCCGGTGCTCTTGCTCCAGTTTCTGGTTCTCTTTACTCAGACCTTGATGTTGATTCTGTAGCGCTTTTTGATCTTTGTTAAGAGCTTCATGCTGTTTTTCAAGTGCAGCATTTGCCTTAGCTAAATCTTGCTGTTGCTGCTGCAGGCCTTTGTGCTCGCCTTGCAGCTTCTCATTTTTCTGCTGCAGGTCTTTGTGTCGTTGCTGCAGACCATCATGATCTTTGGCTAGCTGGTCACGCTGCTGCCCGAGAGCACTTAAGTTTTTATTAAGATCATCTCGATCTTGGCTTAAACCAGCATGTTGTACATCTAGGTCTGAGTGCTGTTTACCAAGCGCATCATGTTCATCAGCCAAGTCATAGTGCTGCTTCTCTAGCGCCTTGTGATCTTCAGTTAACTGCTCGATCTTGTCTTCGAGGTAGTTATGATCATCGGATAGCTGACCGTGCTTTTTCTGGAGTTCTTGATGCTCTTCGTCGAGCGAGGCCAGCTCTTCCGACTTTACATCTAGATCATCGTTTAAGCCTTGCAGGCGGGCTTCCAAATCTTTCTGAGCATCATTGCCATCAGCCAGTGCTTTGTTAGCCTGAGCAAGTGCAGCTTGTTCCTTGGCAATAGCTTCCTTGTATTTCTTTTCTTGCTGCGTCTGAGTTTTTTCATTCTCGGCCAAACGGCGTTCTAGGTCAGCTACTGTCGCTTCTAGTGCGGCCAGTTCTTCAGCTGTAGACTCTTGCGCTGCACTTTTTTCTGCAAGCTCCTTTCTAGCACTATCAACTTGACGCTCTAAGTCTTGACCTCGAGACTCCGAATCAGCCAAAGCTTCTTCAGCTTCGCGGATCGTATCGCGCTCTCGCTCAAGCTCGCTACGAAGTTTTTCTACGGCTTCTTCCAGCGGAGGTACTCGCTGCTCAGAATCCCACAACTTATTTTGCAAGTCGGCGATGCTGCCATCCTTGCTCATGATGTTGCGCTCCGCCTTATCAAGTGCTTCCTTGATAGGTGGAATGGATGTTTCTGCTTCGAATAGCTTATCGTTTAGAGCTGACTCTACTCTTGCAGCACTGACTCGGCGCAAGAGCCAACCCAACGCAGCGCCCAGTAGCGCGGCGGCTACCAGGATAAGCAGAACTTGTGTAATTAAATAAAACATGGTGACTCCAGTCTGCGAATTTTTTTATTCTGAGATGTGTTGGATGTGGATTTCTACACGACGATTCTTCGCCTTGCCTTCGGGTGTTTCATTAGATGCCACTGGACGAAACTCACCGTAGCCAAATGCTTCGATGCGTGACTCAGGCACACCCTTTTCGATCAAGAACTCTCTGGCTGTAGTTGCACGCCTGACGCTCAATCCTTGGTTATAATTCTCTTTGCCCACTTCGTCCGCATGGCCCTCTATCAACACATGAGCGTCACACTTAACCGCCGTGTTTGCTATGTAATTGAGATTCTCAAGGTATTGATCGCGGATACGATGTTGTGCTGTAACATAATGAACAACGTTATTTTCCATCGCAGTTCCAAATTGAGCTTTACATTCAGCCGAAAGTCGCTGGTTCGGATCCACCTCAACATTGATCACGACTTCGAGCGGCTCAAGAATGGATTTGCTGGTAGCGATCTGCTTACGAATCTGGTCTATACGAGTTTGGTTATCTGCAATACCGCTGAGCGAAAAGACTTCATCGTCAATTTTCAGATCACCACGCTTAAGCTGTGTCAGCGTTGCGATTCCAGTCTCTAACTTTTCGGGACTAAAGATAAGAACGTCGCTGCCAGTTTCAACTTCATTTTCAAAAGCCAAACCTGGTGGCAAACGTTCCGGCATGGATTTCAACATGTTAGCGGCTGCAACTGTGTCTACAATGCCCGACATTGCAAGCTTTTCGCTGTCATACGTTGCGTTGAAATTAAACCCATTGTCAATCACCTCCGGTTCAGGTGGCGGTGGTGGTGGCGTTGGCTCAACTTCAGTTAGGGCAGCTACACGCAATTCGTTGCGACTTGCGCGAACACCTTGCACGTCACTGACAAAATCCCCTGTTCTATCGCGAAGTTCATCAGACTCAGTTTCGCCAAAAACACGAACATCTCGGCCGTCAACTTCAACCTTTGCTTCTGGCGAGACTTTCTCGATAACCGCATTCGCACGTAGAGCTATGTCTTGCTCAATGTCGGATGTGCTGTTGACACCCCACCACAAAACTACTGCGAGTAATGCGGAAACAACTGCTATTGGAAGTAGATGCATAATCTCTAATCATTGTTTGCCATAACTTTACCCAGATCTCACCATTAGAAATCGAGGCTACTTTGCTGAAAACGCCCGCCTTGATTGCACTATTTAGGCGGCACACGGAACCAGCAGTCAGTTATGGAAAACAGGTTTCATGCCATAGATTGGTTTTTTGTTATAAGTCATCTGAAAATGTTTGTGCAAAAGCGACAACGGGGACAATTATCGCAACTAGAGAAACCTAATGCGGCACATAAGAAGCTGTTCGATGACCAACAAAATAAAGAAATACACTTAGGATGAATGAGACTTCACAGAACTGACGGCCCACCCATAGCTTTGTTTAAGGGCTGCTCTAAGCCAGTAAATACCTCAGCTAGGCAAAGAATTGCAGTCTTACGGCAAACCGGCAATGCAGGATGTGGCAATTCTTCGTTATAAGAAGCGCTTGCACCAGCTGATGCACCTAACATGAGAGTGGCAGTGCCTGAGAAATGGCACGGACAAATGGACTGCTAATTTATTGAACATAAGCAAAGCATGAATTCTCAGCAACATTAAAGCAGGGTTTTAATCGAGCCACGTATTTAGCCGTTAAGACTAAAGATTGGCGGAAAAGCTCAGCGGGTACGTCGATACCCCAAAGCTTCAGCCAAATGTGACACTTCGACGCTTTTTGATTGTGCCAAGTCTGCCACTGTGCGCGCCACTCGTTGCAAGCGGTGGCAGCTTCGCAAGCTAAGTCTAAGTTGGTTAGCAGCCTTACTCATCAGTGCGTCGCACTCGGCGTTCAACCTCGCAAATTTTTGCAAAGCCTGACCAGACAGCGCACTGTTACTACATCCTCCGCGTTCTAGCTGAAGATCTCGCGCTCTCACCACCCGCTCGCGCACATCAGCAGAAGCCTCTCCCGGTTCAGATTTTTTTAAACTCTGATAATCCTGCCAAGGCACGGCAATATGCAAATCAATGCGATCAAGTAAAGGCCCAGACAAACGCGACTGGTAGCGATTGATCAACTCGAGCGAACAATTGCACTGGCCCGAGCTTTCGCCGTGGTAGCCACAGGGGCACGGATTCATTGCCGCAACAAGTTGAAAACGCGCTGGAAAGCACGCCTGACGGGCTGCCCTAGAAATATGGATTTCACCGTTCTCTAACGGCTCGCGTAAAACATCTAAAACACTCCGTGGAAACTCCGCTAGCTCATCGAGGAAAAGCACCCCTCCGTGCGCCAGAGAAATCTCGCCTGGTCGTGGATTGCTTCCCCCTCCCACAAGAGCTACCCCACTCGCCGTGTGGTGAGGTGCTTGGAAAGGTCGCTGTTGCCAGAATCGGCTGTCAAAGCCCCCTCTGGAGACAGAGTGAACAGCGGCGACCTCCAGAGCGGTCTTGAGATCCAAGGGAGGTAATATACCAGCCAGTCGCTGCGCTAACATGGATTTGCCGCTGCCAGGAGGCCCGACCATCAATAAATTGTGCCCACCGGCGGCCGCCAGCTCAAGCGCTCTTCTGGCTTGGAATTGACCTTGCACATCTCTCAAGTCGAGTGCCGTTTCTAGTCGTTCCTCTTGAGCAACTGCAACTGCCGGTCGTAGCTTTATTTCTTCACGTAAAAACCGAACAACTTCGCTAAGATCATTAACACCGAAAACGGAGCAACTCTGATCCAATGCAGCCTCAGCGGCACAATCAGCAGGCAAAACCAGTGTAAAACCACTCTTTGCACAAGCGGAAGCGGTTGGCAATGCTCCAGAGATGGGTCGCAAACTACCGTCAAGGGATAGCTCACCAGCGAACTCGCAAGTGGCAGCAACTTGTACAGGCAATTGTTCTGTAGCCAGCAAAATCCCTACGGCAATTGGTAAATCAAAGCGCCCGCCATCTTTAGGCAAATCCGCTGGCGCTAAATTAATGGTGATGCGCCGCTGCGGGAATTCAAAGCCTGCATTTATTATGGCCGACCGGACCCTGTCTCTGCTTTCTTTAACTGCGGTTTCCGGCAAACCAACGATATGACAGGCGGGCAGCCCACCAGATATATCGACTTCAACATCAACAAGGGTCGCTGTGACACCGTTGAGTGCACGAGCCCTGACCCTCGCCAATGTCACTCGGCAGTACCTTGCTGAGCGTCCATCTGCTCGACACGCTCTTCCAAGAGCTGCAATCGGTCACGCAGCTTAGCAACCATAGCAACTTGGATTTCGTAGTCTTCTCGAGTGACCAAGTCCATTCTCTCAAAACTGGCTTGTATCGCTGAGCGCACGTTTTTTTCAACGTCTCCTTTGACAGCTTTAAAACTATCAGGCAAGTACCGATTAAAATTTTCACTGATCTCGTCAATTATTCGGGCATCAATCATGGTCATTACTCAGCGTGGTAAATTGATAGTGTAGCTTGATCACAGAGGCCTCAGCTCAACCCAAAATATTGAACCCTCGTTTAGCTCACCGCTCTAACAAGCCCTGTGTCGGATTCGTGCTTTAAACATCGATTGTTGTCACTTTTCATGCACAGCGAGGCAATCTATCGTTTTCCTTCTGCGTAAAGACCTACAATCAGGGGGAATATTTCCAATGACTAACGCAAGAACAGCAATCATGACAATGCTCTCACCCAGACTGATTTTTTCTATAATGTTTCTAGGCTGTGCAAGCTTGCTTGGCTATGGCTATTACCTTCAATACGTCGAAGGCTTGGAACCCTGCAACCTGTGTATTTTCGAACGAGTCTGTTTTGCGGCAATCGCTTTGTTTTCTTTGATAGGATTAATACACGGCAGCACCGGGGTTGCCTCAAGAGTTTATTTTGTCCTGACTGCGATTGGCGCATTAGTGGGCGCTGCTATTGCAGGGCGCCATGTTTGGATCCAGCACCTACCCGCTGATCAAGTACCCGAGTGTGGTCCTGGTCTCGACTTCCTGATGATGGCATTTCCCTTACAGGATGTTATCCAAACTGTTTTAAAGGGATCAGGTGATTGCGCTGAAGTTAGCTGGGTATTTCTAGGTCTTTCTATACCTGCTTGGGCGCTGGTATGTTTTGTCGGCCTTGCGCTTGTCAGCTTGGTTGGTGCAGCGAGGGCTTTTCGGGCGCACGACTAGCAGGCGTTACAGCGCCCTTTCGGCTCCAGTTGTGCTCCATAAAACGCGCTACTTTGTCGCAGATTTCTCGACCGTGTATTTCGTAGAGAATATGCAGCGCACCATCAATACCGCTGGATACCCCAGCGGTCGTCATCATGCGGCCATTGTCTACAAACCGCGCGTCACGAATGATTGTCGTCGCGGGTGCCATTTGTTCGAGTGCCCTAAAACGCCGGCTATGGGTTGTACTTTCTAGCTCGTCCAACAAACCGCCTTTTGCGAGTATGAGTGCTCCAGAGCACACAGACATCACTTTTTCAGCATGCTGAGCTTGATGAACAACCCAATTTAGAGCCTCTTCCACTTGCATAATTTCGTTACTGCCGTCACCACCAGGGACAATAACGACATCCAAGTCAGGGCAGTCATGCATGGGGTAATCCGGTGTTATCTGCAGACCTCCGTTTGCCTTGAGCGGCTCGCCACTGTGGCTGATCGTCAGAAGGTTAAATAAATTGCTATCACTAAATCTGTTTGCAACGGCAAACACCTCATAAGGTCCAGAGAATTCCAGCACCTCGACATCTTTAAACAACAATATCCCTACGTTTCTACATCGCATACTTGCCACACCGAATCTTAATTTACGTCTTGACGACGTTCTTATCCTTAAATCGTATTCAGCACGCCAAAAATCACCTCAGTCGGCTTGGCACTACTCAACCTCAAAAGACCAGCAGATCAATACTATAACAGCGCTTTTTATAGGATTTGCTAACAGAGGTGTGTTTGGGAGTAATTGTAAGAATCGATACTTTCAATTCACGCACAGTGAGAACGATCGAACAGCTAAAAAGACAGCAATGCGAAGATTACCTGCAGTATTTGGCTATTTATTGTGACAAAAGTCTAAAAATACACTCAGCAAGACTCACACAAGTCATCTACAACAGGCTAGAATTAGTGGTTTGCCTAACGAGACCACAACCCGTGATCGAAAAGCTCCGAAATATCGCCATCATCGCGCACGTCGATCATGGAAAAACGACACTTGTAGACCAACTGCTTCAGCAGTCAGGCACCTTCGATGGACGCAAAGAGGCCGAGACACGCATCATGGACTCGAACGCGTTGGAAAAAGAACGCGGCATCACCATTTTGTCCAAAAACACTGCAATCAAGTGGGGTGAATATCGAATCAACATCGTCGACACTCCCGGACACGCAGATTTTGGTGGAGAGGTAGAACGTGTGTTGTCGATGGTCGACTCCGTGTTACTGCTGGTTGATGCAGTTGATGGACCGATGCCACAGACGCGTTTTGTTACGCAGAAAGCTTTTGACATGGGCTTCAAGCCAATCGTCGTCATCAACAAGATCGATCGCGACGGTGCTAGACCTGACTGGGTCATGGATCAGACATTTGATTTGTTCGACCGTTTAGGTGCCACGGACGAACAGCTGGATTTCCCAATCGTCTACGCTTCAGCACTGAACGGATACGCAGGTCTGGAAGACACCGTGCGTGACGGCGACATGACACCGCTGTTCCAAACAATTGTCGATCAAGTCTCCCACCCAGACGTGGACTCTGACGGCCCGTTCCAAATGCAGATATCGACGCTCGATTACAACAGCTATCTTGGCGTCATTGGAATCGGTCGTATCAAACGAGGCACCGTGGGCAGTAACGCCCCAGTTAAGGTCATCGATATAGAAGGCAAGGTACGTAGTGGCAAACTACTGCAAGCTTATGGTTTCATGGGCCTAGAGCGCGTACCTGTCGACACAGCAAGTGCGGGTGACATCGTCGCTATAACGGGTCTAGACCCGCTGTCGATATCCGACACTTTATGCCATCCTGAAAAAGTCGAAGCACTGCCAGCGCTGACTGTTGATGAGCCGACTATCAGCATGATATTTCAGCCAAACACATCCCCCTTCTCCGGTCGATCTGGCAAATACGTCACTAGCCGTCAGATCTGGGAGCGCTTACAGCAAGAACTGAAACACAACGTGGCGTTGCGCGTTGAACAGATAGAGCACTCTGAGCTTTATCGCGTTTCGGGTCGTGGTGAGCTACATCTCTCTGTACTCATTGAGACAATGCGTCGCGAAGGGTACGAAATGGCCGTTGGTCGACCCACGGTCATCATTCAAGAAATCGACGGTGAGAAGTGTGAGCCATACGAGCAACTAACGGTTGACGTAGAGGAAGCCCATCAAGGCTCGGTCATGGAACGACTGGGCCAGCGCCGCGCTGATCTGAAAAACATGATGCCCGACGGTGCCGGCCGAGTGCGACTTGACTTTGTTATTCCTGCCCGTGGATTGATCGGATTTCGCACAGAGTTTTTGACCCTGACTTCAGGCTCCGGTCTGCTATACAACGTGTTTGATCATTACGGCCCTATGGTTAGCGCTAAGATCGGTCAACGCAATAATGGTGTGCTTGTTTCCAACAGCCAGGGTAAAGCATTGGCCTTTGCCATCTTTAATCTTCAAGAACGCGGCAAGATGATGATCGGGCATGCTGAAGAAGTTTATGAAGGCATGATTATCGGTATCCATACCCGTGACAACGATCTAGTGGTCAACGCGCTCAAAGCGAAGCAACTCAATAACATTCGTGCAGCGGGTACCGACGAGAACTTGATCTTAGTGCCACCTATTCGATTTACGCTAGAGCAAGCGCTTGAGTTCATCGATGATGACGAGCTTGTAGAAGTCACACCCGATGCCATTCGGGTTCGCAAAAAGCTACTTGCTGAAAACGAGCGCAAGCGTGCCGGTAGAGGCTAAGAGTTATTAGACAGCTACGATACTGCGGCGGTTGCGGATCCGATGAGCTCAGCTTTGACGGTCAAAAAGAACACAACTGCCAAAAGTGTGGCTGGTGCTTTTTTGCCAACCCTGCGGCAGCGGCAGCGGCACTGTTGTGGCACGACGGCGAACTACTCATGGTTCGCCGTGGTCGCGACCCTAGCAAAGGCTTGCTCGATCTTCCGGGGGGCTTTGTCGATCCCGACGAGAGCGCAGAAGAAGCATTACAGCGCGAGTTGATAGAAGAACTTAAGCTCCCGCTAGAGCATTTTGAATACCGCGGCTCCTTCCCTAACCGTTATCTATTTGGCACCGTAGAATACAGTGTCGTTGACCTCATCTTTGAAGCAACACTAGACGCACGGCCGCAATGGCACGATAGCGACGAATTGGCAGGCTTGTATTGGTGTGACCCTCGTCAGCTAAGTGATGACGAGATCGCTTTTCCCTCAGTGCTTAATTGCCTGCGCACTCTGATAAAGCCTTAAGCCAGTTTAAGGCTTGCGCCGAACCTTCAAGTCTGCGATTAAATCTTGTTTCAGTTTATGCAAGGGCTCACTCAAAGAAACGTGGTAAATATGCGGATTGACCAGACGCAATACACCCGGATGCAAGCTTGCCATATCACTGTCGCGTCGCTCGCGAATTTGCTGTAAAGACTGCTCAGTATCTGATGCATCACCGCTTGTTGGTACATCTTCTAGCAGCTCTTCTTGTCTCGCCACTTCTCCAGCCCGCAGTTCCCGCGAAGAACTCGTCTGTGTTGGGTGATAGACTCGATTGCTGACAGCAGAGTCAAACTCATCGTTTTTAGTTGTCACCACATCAGCCGTTGCGCTGCCATGCTGATCGTAGAGCCGCAGCACTTTTTTCAATCCAGGGGTCGGGGTTTTTACGGCTGATTCAGAGAGTTTTATTGCCGGCTTCCAATCTGTTCCGTCTTCCACCGCAACCAGTTTGTACACTCCGCCAAGCGCTGATGCTCCTTCCGAAGTCATTAGCCTAGTGCCCACACCAAAACTCAAACGCTTGAGCACCTTTTCAGGTTCTTGCCCGTATCTGGGGGCTTCTTGCTGTATTTGCGTGACTATCTGCCAAATAGAAATTTCATCTAGGTTATTCGACAAGGCAATACCGACGTCCTCAAAACCCGCCAGATCCAACATCTTTGCAGCTTGGATACTTAGAAATGCTAAATCACCGGAATCCAGACGAATACCTAAAGGTTGACGCCCAGCGGCGCGGAGCTCTTCAAAAACCTTGATCGCATTCGGTACTCCCGACGCGAGTGTGTCGACGGTGTCTACTAGCAGTAGACACTGATCTGGGTAGGCTTTTGCGTAAGCGCGAAAAGCATCAATCTCACCCATGCCTAACGCCATGTATACCTGCACCATACTATGGGCATGCGTTCCTCTCGCAGGCAGCCCCATCGCGTGGCTAACACCGACATTTGAGCTAAAGTCCGCACCGCCAATGAGAGCGGCGCGGGAGCCTGCATTGGCGCCAAACGAATGGCCACGACGCATGCCAAAGTCCAACATCAATTGTCCGCGGCCACTGTATTTTATGCGCGCAGCACGAGTAGCGATTAAGGTCTGATAATTCAAGGTGGCAAGCAGAACCGTTTCCAGCAATTGAGCCATTACTAGTGGCCCTTCGATGACGGTCTGAGGCGCATGTGGATGTACGACACGCCCTTCAGGCACAGCCTGAATTGATAGGCCATCGAAATTACCCATTTGCTTTAAATAAGAGAGGAAACTTGCGTCGAACAAAGGCGTGCCATCGGGGTTACGCTGTTGCCGCAACACTTCCAGTTCACTCTCGCCATAACCTACTCGACCCAGCCATTGCTGCAGGGATCCCATACCAGCGTTGATACAGTATCCTGCTTGATGTGTTCCGTAGTCTGGGTAGCTCCTAAAGTAGTGGTCGAATCGCACACGCTTTTCATGCAGTCCCTCGCGGAAATACAGCTGAGACATAGTCAGCTGGTAGTGATCAGTAAAAAGTACCCCTGATACGAGGTCGGGTGCCGTTTGCAACATCGCTATAGCCAGTCAATATTTAAAATAGATACTTAATCATAGTCACTGATAAGCACAAAGACTGTTTGGTCTAAAGCCGTGTTGCTGCATAATGCGTCTACCCACTCTAAATGCTCGGCTTTGAAGCCGCCGGATTCAACATTGCAAACTCTAGTTTCACCTGTCACCCCTACAGCAGAAAACAGCCATGACTGGCCAGGCAACACAGCCACGGCCACCATATTTGCCAGTAGCGACGAGAAATCACAACCTCCGAGATGGCGATTTGGAGAACTCGAAGTCTCAGGCTCTGGGAGCATGCCCCAACTAGAGGGCTTCAGTCGGCATTTGGCCTTGTTGGAAGGTGAAGGCCTGCTAGTGATGCACGACAGCGTTGATCGCACAGAAGTCTTGCAGTTAGGTGACAATGGTCACATGGACCTCACCAATGCCAATGAGGTCGAACTCATCGAAGGACCGGTGCGCCTATTAGATGTCGTCTACGACAACAGCAAGTACAGGACGGCTGCTTTCATCTTGGAAGGCACAGAGAATATGGCCAGCGTCGACGCCGAGTTGTTGCTGGTCTACGGCCTAGAAGGTGAACGCATGCACTGCATTCTCGAAGAGCATGAGTTTTCACTTAATGCAAAACAGTTGATGCGTGTTGACCATCCGCCTGCCAGCGACATTCAGTGCACTGACGGTCGCGTGCTGGTACTGGCCGTGCAATCGCGGAAAAAAACTGCTAAATAGTTGACTAAGAACTCTGGTGGTTAGAGTTTTTTGCCGGAGCGTATTCGTTGACGTAAGTGCGTAGCAAATTGACAACAGCATTGTCTTTTTGCTCATCACACGCGCGCCTGAACTGTTCGATAGACAATTTCACGGAATCGGGAGATAAGGTATTTTCATTGGCCCGTGAAATTTTTAAGTGCTCTGTGGCCTCAATGTTGTCGCCATCGATGAGTAATTCTTCGTAGAGCTTCTCACCTGGGCGCAAACCCGTGAACTTTAAGGCGATATCGCCATTTGGGTTTTCTTCATCACGTACCGTCAACCCTCGCAGTGAAACCAATTGCCTCGCCAAATCTGTAATGCGCTTGGGCTCACCCATATCCAGCACATAAACTTCTCCACCTTTGGCCATGGCGCCTGCTTGAATCACAAGTTGAGACGCTTCAGGGATAGTCATGAAATAGCGTGTGACATCAGGGTGCGTCACCGTGACTGGGCCTCCTGCATCTATTTGGGATAAAAATTTAGGCACAACGGAACCTGAAGACCCCAAAACATTGCCAAATCGGACCATACATAGCTTGGTGCCACGGGCATTCGTCGATCGATTTTGCACCAGCAGTTCAGCCATTCGCTTAGTCGCGCCCATCACATTGGTGGGACGAACCGCTTTGTCCGTCGATACCATGACAAAACGCTCGACTCCAAGAGCAATCGATTGGTCAGCAACATTGAGTGTGCCTAACACGTTAACCCGCGCACCAGAAGATGGGTGCGCTTCAACAAGTGGCACGTGCTTGTAAGCAGCCGCATGATAAACAACTTGTACTCGATGCTCCTTGAGCACCATTCGAACGAGTTCTTTGTTCAGCACTGAGCCGAGCACGGGCACGATGTCCGTTTCCAATTCAGATGGCGTCTTACGTGAGAACTCTTGTTCCAGGTGATAGAGATTGGGCTCACTATTGTCTAATAAAACCAATTTTGCTGGACCCAATCGCGCCAATTGCCGAGAAATCTCAGAACCAATAGAACCACCAGCGCCCGTCACTAAAACGACTTTGCCACCGACACAGTCTCGCATCATGTTTTCATTAGGAGCCACTGCATCGCGGCCAAGCACGTCATCCGGTGATACATCTCGCAAAGTTGCGAGGGATTTTCCCATTAACAGCTCATCTAAACCTGGGACTGATTTCACTTTGAATCCGAGGTCACTTAGCTCTTGAACAATTTGTTTGCGCTCTTGTTCTGCAGCTGAAGGAACAGCTAAGAGCACATGCTCAAAGTCATAGGCGCTAGGTCGACATTCAATACTTAGGCGTGCTGGGTTTGTCACACGCAAGCCATCAATTTCGACCCCGTGCAAAGCGGCCTTGGTATCGATAAAGCAAACAGGGTTGTAACGGTCAGATCGACGAAGGACTTCAACTAACTGTCGTCCTGCTTGGCCAGCACCGTAGACCGCCACTCTATCTCCGACCTTCCCTTGCTGAGTGTCCAATAGGGTTTTCCAGACCCCCCTAGTCGTGCTAACCAGTAGCAGAAGCACCAGACCAAAAACAACGAACGTGGATCGCGGTAGTGTACCGCCTGTCAAAATGTAGTCAGCAAGCACCACGACTAATGACGCAAGAAAAACACTTTTGTATAGCTGCAATTGAAGGCGGTGGCCGGAGTAACGCAAAACGGCTCGGTACACACCTAGACCCGCAAAGATACCGACGGTGGAAAACAGGACGACTGCCAGTACTTGCCAGTACTTTCCCAAGTCAGTATAAAATTCCGAATGCCGGATGCTCAAGGCGAGCCAGAAGGCAAAAACAACACAAATAGCATCGGCGAGCAAGCTAATAAGCTGCTTCAAACCCCGCTTTGTCTCGTGAATGTTGGACAACGCAAAGCTAATTGTATGAGGGAGGTCAAAGCTCACTTCAGCACCTTAGTTGAACCAACAACTATGTCCATTAATTGGATATACAACTGTATTACCTCTAATTTCCAGCCCCATTCGCGCTGTTTACTTGCACAAATTATTGGCAACCAAACGAGCAAAAGTCGGCAAACTAAACTAAATCTCATTGAATATAGAAATTTGCAGCGCCGGGTTTGATCGGCTAGGCCAAGGTTTTCGGTTTTTAACCGTCGTCGTCATTGCTCCGAAATACCCAGCGCCGCGCAATGGGTAATGCAAGATACGTGACAAGCGTTTTTTCCTTTCTGAAAATCAATGCCTAGCGCGGCGATGACCAACGGGTCGGAGGGGAAAACGGTGGCAACTGAAGTACCAACGGTCTGTTGATGCATCTAATAAGAGACAAGAAGGACCGCCGTGGGTACGATCTCTTCCTGCAGCACCTGGATTGACAATTTGCGGCGTATCGTCGTTGTCGATCAACATGCGGTGGCTATGCCCATAGGCGATACATCTCACCTCGGGAAACAAACGCCTCAATGCTTGATGTCGCTTGCGAGCAGGCACTTGCCGATGACCGTGTACCGCCAATAATTTGCCACCGGGCAAGTCCAGCACGACGGTCTCCGACAAACCCGCCAACAGCGGTAAGTCTTGAGCAGGCGCCCTAGCCGGTGTGTCGTTATTTCCCGTGATGACGTGCACTCGCTGCCGTGGTTGCAGCACACTTAATACGTGTGTATCGCCAATATCACCGCAGTGCAATACAAAATCCACAGTCAGCGACATTTGCGCAATATTGTCGTCAATTTTTCCGTGTGTATCGGAAAGAATCAATACTCGAGTGCGCTCACTCACCACCATCACTCCACGAGTGGCACTGGCGAAAGTTCTTCCAATCTGCGCAGGCGTTGAGCGCTAGGGAGCGCTGCCAATTCCGCAGAAAGTTGGTAGAACCGAGCATAGTTTTCACCACTGTCAGCAAAGAGCGTGGCAAAAGCGCCAACCCATCTATTGTAGGTACTCACTCCAGCAACGCGTGCATTATTTAAGGGTTTCTCGAACCAACCGTCATAACCACTGTAGCCGGCCCATTTGATCTTTAGGTGCCTGTAATCATGACGCAGTTGGGCAAAAGCTTCAGCCTTTGCCTCTAACTGGTATTCGACGTCCTTCTCGCTCAGGTAAATCGCTTCTAGCGATGCGCGCAGTTCGCTGAGCATCAGCAGAAAATCTTCTTGCCGAGCTTGGTATCCGTCATAGCGCTGCTGTAGATCAGCTGAATTTTTACGTAACAGCCAATCTCTGACACCTTGGCGCTCTACAAAAGTAGCGAAGCTTTCGTTAAAGCTACTGTCATCTTTCACGTACAACTGTTGATGCGCCAATTCGTGAAAAATCACGCCGGCAAGCAATGGCTCAACACGGGTAATCATCGTATTAAGCAAAGGGTCATCAAACCAACCTAGACTTGAATAAGCACTCGCTCTCGTCACCGCCACGTCCATCCCTTCTGCTTCTAGCCGATCAGCATAAGCCTGCGCCTCATCGCGATGAAAATACCCGCGATAGCTCAAACAGCCCGCTACGGGAAAACACCATTGCTCAGGTTCAACCGATAAAGGCTGTGTGGCAATGACATTCCAGGTCACCGCATCACGCTTCAAATCGACGAAGCTGGTGTAACTCGCGTTATCGGGCAAGGTCATGTGAACACTGGCAAACTGGCGTGCCAATTGCGCACGCTGGAGCGAAGCTCTGGTCTTCTCAGGCGTAGTAGGATCATCTATGACTTGCTGCACAGGGACCCTAGCGCTCATCACTCGCCAATGACCTGCCACAGCCTGACCGTAGTAGCTTAACGTCGAACACCCACTGAAAAGTGCGGACAGCCCACAAACGATCGCGGGTAAGATCGGGCTAGACAGTGATCGGGTTGAACGTACATCATGCATCAATGCAAACCTATCTCGTTGGCGGCGCTGTGCGCGACGCATTACTGAATCGACCTGTCACTGATCGTGACTGGGTAGTCGTGGGTGCGACCCCGCACGTTTTAGAATCCGCTGGATATCGGCAAGTCGGCAGTGACTTCCCCGTGTTTCTTCACCCTGATAGTGGAGAAGAATATGCACTCGCCAGAACTGAGCGCAAAACCAGTGCCGGGTATCATGGCTTTAGTGTAGATGCCGGGACGCATGTCACCTTAGAAGAAGACCTACAGCGTCGCGACCTAACCATTAATGCGATGGCTCAGGACGAGCAAGGCCGATTGATCGACCCTTGGGGTGGATACAGTGATCTAACAGACAAGCTTCTCAGGCATGTCTCTCCGGCGTTTGCCGAGGACCCTGTGCGCATTTTGCGCACTGCCCGATTCGCTGCGCGATATGCCCCTCTGGGTTTTCGTGTTGCTGATGAGACGAATAACCTCATGCGACAAATGGTGAACGACGGTGAAGCAGACGCTCTAGTTGCTGAGCGAGTTTGGCAAGAACTATCACGCGCATTAGTTGAACCTGCACCACAGATGTTTTTTGCAACGTTGAGAAATTGTGGTGCTCTTAGCGTCATATTGCCAGAGATAGACGCCTTGTGGGGTGTGCCACAACCCGAGCAACACCATCCAGAAATAGACTGTGGGGCTCACGTGTTGAAATGCTTAGAGCAGGCAGCGACTGCACAAGCGGACGGTCCAACACGCTTCGCTGTTTTGTGCCACGACTTAGGCAAAGCCACAACGCCAAAGGATATTTGGCCAAAACACCACGGTCATGAAGATCGCGGTGCAGTTATTGCCCAATCGTTTAGTGAGCGCCTGCGAGCACCAGCCGACTGGCGTCAATTAGCGGTTCTCACCGCGAAATACCATACCCACTGTCACCGAGCTGGCGAACTGCGTGCCGCAACATTGGTGGATACTTTAATGGCGACCGATTTTTTGCGGCGTCCTAAGCGCTTGCAGCAATTTTTGATGGCCTGCGAATGCGATGCACGTGGAAGGCTTGGCTTTGAGCATGCCTCCTATCCTCAGGCGGCCTTGATGCAAAATGCTGCGAATGTGGTGGCGGAAGTCGATGCCGGAAAACTGGCAAAAGCAACGCTAGATAAATCCACGTTGCCAGAGATCATTCGCACGGCGCGTATAAAAGCTGTTAAGCAACTTTTAACTGTTAGCAAAAACTAATGCCGTCAAACAGATAGCAATGATGCCGTGCACCAAGCTAGACACCGTCACGGGATGCTGTAACCCCCCCCTTTTCAACCAAACCACAAAGAGGCAAATTCCACAATAACCGAGCATGAGCATCATGACACCCAAGCCGACTTGACGCGCCTCTTCATCCCAACGCACCTTGTCAGCCCCATCGATGACCAACCCCAATACGGCGTAGACAAAATAAAAACAGGTCATCACTACCGGGGAGAGCAAAAGAGCAAACTGCAATAAAGGTGAGATAGGGCGGCGCAAGCGGTCGATCATCAATAACTCCGTGGAAATCTGTTCGCGAGGGTTTAGTTGTGAATGTTAAAATACTCTAGATCACGCTCAGGAGCACACATGAAATACCAGCTAGGTGATAAAAAAGTACGCTGCCTCGGTGATTGCTTCATCGCCCCTACTGCTGCCGTGATTGGCGACGTTGAGTTAGGCCACAATACCAGCGTATGGTTCAGCGCTGTCATTAGAGGCGACAATGATCGCATAGTCATTGGTGACGGCAGTAATATTCAAGAGTGCGCTGTGTTGCACGTTGACCCTGGGGTGCCACTGCATATCGGAAAAAATGTCACGGTAGGTCACAAGGCAATGCTGCATGGGTGCACCATCAATGATGGCAGTTTAATTGGCATGAACGCGGTCATCCTAAACGGTGCAATCATCGGTAAAAACTGCCTGATTGGTGCCAACGCACTGGTTACGGAGAATAGTGTTATCCCAGACAACTCTCTTGTGCTCGGCTCACCGGGAAAAGTGAAGAAGACCTTAGCTGCGGACGAGGTAGTAAAAATGCAACGCGGCGTCAAAATTTACCAAGACAAAATCCCGTTGTTCAATCAAGAACTCAAGGTGCAAATCGACTGAGTCTAAAAACACGCCACAGCTAACGAACAGACGGCACAGGTGAGCAGTACTGTTCAGGAAAACTACCTTTTTAACACAGGGCCCGATCACATGAGTTCTAACGCTTTAGCCGAACTACTGCGGAGCAATCACCGAAAGAAGCGCATGTGTATTGACGCGAACAGTCTGACTCAAAGTTCTTTGAGGCTGTGTGATCATTTAAAGCAAATTGAGCAGCTACAGTCTGCTCAGCACATTGCTGCTTATATCGCTATTCGCGGTGAAATATCGCTAGACCCGATCATGGAGTACCTCGCCGATGCCGCCAAACACTTATACCTACCGGTACTACGTGGAGAGGCGATGCACTTTGCTCCCTGGTTACCCGGACAGCCTTTACAAAAAAAAGGTTTCGGCCTACTAGAGCCAGAATCGGCCGAAAGCCATTGGCGGCCCGCTGAGCAACTCGATCTCGTGCTCGCCCCATTGGTCGTTTTCGACAAACACTGTAATCGCATCGGGCAAGGCGGCGGATTCTACGACCGTGCCTTTGCTTTCAAAAAGAACAATCCTGGTGCTTCTCCCTTCCTCTTAGGTGTTGCACATGAATCACAGCAAGAATCGCATTTACCCGTACAGGCGTGGGATGTGCCGCTTGACACAATAGTGACAGACCGCGCCGTTCACCAGAGAATGTCGAAGACTTAATAACAGTAGGCAAAAACGAATGAATTATTGGCTAATGAAATCGGAACCAGACGTGTTTGGCATTCATCACTTAAAAGAAGTGAAAATAGAACCGTGGGATGGCGTAAGAAATTACCAAGCGCGGAACATGATGCGAGACGACATGAAAAAGGGTGACATCGCCTTTTTTTATCATTCTAACTGTGAGCAACCTGGGATCGTCGGTTTAATGACTATCCATAAAGAGGCGTACGCAGACGCAACCGCTTGGGATAAAAATTCAAAATACTTCGACCCAAAATCCAGTCCCGATAACCCACGTTGGCAATTAGTCGATGTGAAATACAAGCGTACCTTTAAAAGAACCATTAGTTTGGCAGAACTAAAAGCAGATGAATCGCTGACTGATTTTGCACTGGTCAAAAAAGGCAATCGCTTGTCAATAATGCCAGTCAGTGCGCAGCACTATGAGCACATCATGGAAATGATATAACAGCACTCTATACTTTTTTAAGGATATCCAACGGAGCTATGCTCTGGCTACTCAACAAAGACTTTGGTGCCTGCCACCAATTCGTCAATACAGTGCTATACAACTGCCTGAAGTCCAAGTTGTGTACCAAGTCATCATTTTGCAACTGGGTCAATGACGGCTGCTGGCCATGTAATCCGCCTTTGACGCTTCCGCCCATAACAAATTGTGGTGCGGCCGTTCCATGATCGGTGCCACCACTGCCATTTTCTACTGCTCTCCGACCAAACTCAGACCATGTCATCACTAGCGTATTTTTCCAGAGACCTTGCGCGATCATGTGCTCACGAAAAGCTGCTAATCCCTGTGACAAATGCGCTAATTTTTTATGTTGTCGCTCAAGCTGGTTTGCATGAGTATCAAACCCCCCCAAGCTCAGCGATATTACTCTGGGTGCCAAATCCAAACTGATAAGACTCGCCGCGTCCTTCAGCTGTTTTCCAAATAAGCTATTCCCAAATGCACCACCATCATCCTTCCCTTTTATGCGAAGCCTATCAGCCTCTCTTTGCAATCTTTCTTGATAATTAATGGTGTCGCGCAAAACAGCATGAACGTGCCGTTGAACCGATGTATTCGGTCGAGACAAAGTTTGATACCGAGGCAGTTTTGCATCTAGAAAATCGCCAGTTCTAGGCATCGAAATATAATTTATCTCTCCGCCTTTAAAGACGGCAGATCGAGCCCCAAACACCAAAGCTTGCACTTCGCTACTTTCTTCAGCTAGCACATCGGCCAACCAACCAGTCGTTTTTAGTTGATCTGATTGACTCGCACTAGTCCAAATATCATGACTACGAAAGTGCGAACGATTCGGATTGTCATATCCTAAGCCTTGAACTATCGCTATTTGACTTTCCTTCCAAGCTGACATCAATGGTGCCATGGCAGGATGAAGTGCAGCTTTTTCATCCAATTTAAGTAATTGATCCGTTGCTATTGCCAATGACGGTCGAAGTTCTGAATAAACATTGTCCGTGTAGGGAACAACTGTGTTCAAACCATCATTGCCGCCTTGCAGCTCAACAAGCAACAAATAACGTCTAGAGGATAAATCATTAGCTGAAACAATAGAGTTTGCTGCTGCACCAGCCACTAACGATAAAAAAGTGCGACGATTCATGGGTAAATACCCTATTTAAGTTGGAACTCTAACTCTGAATCTTTGGCAAATGCCTGATCCAAGTCCAAAAGATATTGATGGCGTTTAGCCAACCTCGTGCTGTCCATCCACTTCTGTCCGACAGGCCAACCTCCTACAGTTGGTGGTTGAAATAACTCTTGTCCCATGGCAGCCAAATCATCCACAACACGATTGTGGTCTAATATGGGTAGATCCAATTTCAGGTGAGTGGAGATAACAAGTTCAATCGGCGATTTGTAAAGAGTGAGTCGATTTTTTTTATCCCAAAAGCGGGGGTGATTGAAAAGCGCGTGAAGCAAAGGCCGAAGTTCATAGCCAGCAGCTTCAAAAGTGTTAGACAATTCATCAATGGCTTTTCCATCTAAAGCCAGCGATACGAACTCTAACCAAAGTCGTTCAACTAAGTATTTTTTGGCGCGATCTTGCATGAGTATTATGTCGGTAACATCGCTCGGTCTTAATTTACCAGTTGAGGAGAAAATACTTTTCTCATCCATGTCGTGCCTACCTGGCTCGAACTTGTATTGCCAAGTCTTTCTATCGACACCTGCGCCAGTCATTACCCGCGCTAGCTCTTTGACATCTTGTTCACTAAAATGTCCTTCACCTAAACTATAGAGCTCCAGCAACTCACGTGCGTAATTTTCGTTTGGGCTCTTTTTGCTGTTTAAGTGATTATCCAAAAACCACAGCAAGGCTGGATCTTTATTCATATCCCGAAGCAATGCCCGGTAATTAACAGCTACGTGTCTTCTCAACGTTAATTGCTGATCCCAGCTCATACTCGCTGTCGGCAGAGGTTGGATCTGTGTCGTAAAATAATTCTGCCAAAACAGTACTAAGCGCTCTGCTACAGGCGATTCGCTCTCATGGATTTGACGCAACCACCATGCTTTTAATTCTTTTTTGTGCGTACGCCTAATTTTGTTGCGATTATTCGAGTACTTCCGAAAAGCTTCTTTGCTCAACGGTAAATCTTTATCCACAGGGCCTAGTGTATAAGCAATCCAGCCTGGTGGCTCAACGCTTATGGTCGAGTCAATTGAGTCAAGTAGCAGCGACACAGCTTCTGACCGATTTTTATTGCTGAGATCTAATTCAGGGTGCGCTGACTGGCCAAAAGAAAGGCGATCAAACAGATGCTGCTGGTCCGCTGCTGACAGTGCAATCGCATTTGACGTGTAAGCCAAACAAATCAACACGATCAGCCGGTTAATACTTTTCAACTGTGGCCCCCACTTATTTCTTGTTAAACCAATAATTTGCCCAGCTGCCACAATCTTTATCCACAAAGATAAACCCAACCGAGAACCCGCCTAGCGTGAGTCTTAATCGTGCAAAATTTTGTCCACAGAACTCAACATGCCTTGCAGAATACTCAACTCATTTGAGTCTATCTCTGCGCGCGCATACAGATGCCTCAAGCGCTTCTCCAACTCACCTGGGTGAGCACGGTTGACGAACCCAGTTGCGCTATAAATTTTAGTCATGCGTTCAAAATAGTGGTTCAGTGACTCTGCGCTGGGCAGGTCTGCTCGAGCATCAGTCACTTGAACTGTAGAACTACTATTGGCTTGGCGTAATTCATGACTCAAAATCTGTACCGCCGCAGCCAAATTTAAAGAGGAATACTCTGGATTCGCATCGATCAATACGCGGTGAGTAGCATGTTGTAGGTCTTCATTACTCAGTCCGTGGCGTTCCGGTCCGAACACCAATGCAACGGGGCCGTTCACAGCCGCTGTTAGCAATCGTTCTGCACAGGCCCGTGGTGCTAATGGCGGCAAGTCGTAACCTCTGGATCTCGCACTACAAGCGGCAACGACTGAGCAGTCAGCCACAGCTTCCAACACTGAGCCCACCACTAACACATTATCTAATACATCACTTGCACCGGCTGCCATTGTCTGAGCTTGTGAATCAGGAAAGTCCACTGGGTCAACCAAAACCAACTGCTCGAGACCCATCGTTTTCATGGCTCTAGCAGCCGAGCCAATGTTGCCGGGGTGGTAAGTTCGTACCAGAACAACTTTAATTTGCGCCAAATAATCGGTCGTCATAATAGTACGTCTGCTTTCACTAAAAACACATCCAATATCTTCGGCCAAGTTGAGAAGACTCTTTGGGATGCATGTGTTTTTCCCGAGAGCACTATCTCTTCATTTTGCCCTTTTTGAACCATAAATCGTAATACCCATAACTTCATAATATCTTTTGTGAAAAACACCTGCTGGCCTTAGTCTTTGTTTTGACGGTTTCCGTTCTTTAACTCTTTTAGGAGGGAATTGAGTAGACCTGAAGCTCCAAATCGAAAAGTTTCGGGAGTCACCCACCCTTCACCCATAACCTTTTCTACCAAATCGATATAGTTATTCGCCTCCTCCGGCGTGCGAACACCACCTGAAATTTTAATGCCGCATTTTGTTCCGCTGTCTCGAAGCACTTCTGCTATGACTTGTACCGCAGTGGGCGTAGCGTTAATCGTTAGTTTCCCGGTAGATGTCTTGATGTAATCAGCGCCTGCACCAACGCAAACTTCACTTGCTTGACGAATCAAGGCAGGAGCCGCCAAATGCCCCGACTCAATAATGACTTTCAGTTTAGCTTTACCTTCACAGGCTCTACGGCATGCTTGTACCAACTCCTCACCGACACTATAATCGCCGGCCATTAGCGCCCGCCAAGGAAACACCACATCGACTTCGTCTGCCCCAGCAGCCACCGCTGCAACGCTCGCTTCAAAAGCCCCTAAGAGATCCACCGCTCCTTCAGGAAAGTTAGCGACTGTGGCCACTTTTATGCCACTCGCTCCGGTACTTTCTAACGCGTTTTTTGCACATTGAATAAAGCTAGGGTAGACACAAACCGCAGCGACATTCCCGCCCACTGAAACTGAGTTGGCGCACAAGTTTTGAATAGTCTTTTCAGTGTCATCGTCGTTCAGCGACGTGAGATCTAACAAAGATATAGCGAGGCGCGCTTTGGCTTGAAGGTCATTCATACAGTCAACTCGTTTAAGTCCGCTCACTATACTCAGTGACGATCTAATGTTCGAGCGAAACCAACCATAGTGCCCTTTAATGATCTGCGAACGACGTACACCTATAAAAATGACATAATGGTTGCAAGCGCAACTCAATGCATTGGTTTAAACGCCCGCAAGTCGACCTAAAAATGCGTAGACCCCTAAAGAGGAATAAAATGTGAGCCCACCCGTCATCTGGAATCGCGAAGGCGAAATAGCCGTCATCACAATAGACAGCCCTCCCGTCAATGCACTTGGACACGCTGTGCGTGCGGGGTTATTGGAATGCGCTCTTGCTGCGGCTGCAGACGAAGCAGTCAAAGCGATTCTTATCACTTGTGCAGGTCGAACATTTATTGCAGGGGCCGACATTCGCGAATTTGGTAAACCACTTGTCGAGCCATTGCTACCCGATGTGATTAATCAAATTGAAGCGCTTAACAAGCTGGTCGTCGCTGCTATACACGGCACAGCGCTGGGCGGTGGCTTTGAAGTAGCTCTTGGTAGTCACTACCGCATCGCCCATGCAACCGCCAAAGTCGGGTTGCCAGAAACACGTTTGGGTGTTTTCCCAGGGGCAGGTGGAACACAACGAACTCCTCGACTTTGTGGTGCAGAAGTCGCACTTCGTATAATGGGTCCAGGAGCACCGATGGCTGCAACTCAAGCCGTCAAGCACGGATTGATCGACGAAATGACAGAAGGCGACGACATACGATCAGCGGGCTTGGCTTATTGTCAAAAACTGATTGAGACGAAGGCCCCCATTCGTCGAAGCAGTGAAGACACCGCGCACCTTGGTGATGCTAAAAATACATCGCTATTTGAGACCTTAGAGGCAGAATTCGCACAGAAATTTAAAGGAGAAGTCGCACCCCAGCAGTGCGTGCGCTCAGTACGCGAAGGGCTCGCCTTGCCCTTTGCTGAAGCAATTGCCAATGAGCGTAAGTTGTTTTTAGAACTGATGGACACTCCTCAACGCGAAGGTTTGATACACGCATTTTTTAGTGACCGCCAAGTCTCGAAAATTCCAGAAGCAAAGATCGGTCAGGCGCGCCCGCTGAACTGCATAGGTGTCGTCGGTGGCGGAACAATGGGGGCAGGAATCGCAACGGCGTGCCTTTTGGCCAATATTCCCGTCGTAACAATTGAACGAGATCAGGCTGCTTTAGATGCGGGAAGAGAGCGTATAGATGCAGCGTTAGTCGGTGCGGTAAAACGTGGCAAGATGACACAAGAGCACAAAGATGCACTGATGAACCGCAGCTGGAGTGGTAGCACTGACTACGCAGCGCTGGCAGACGTCGACTTGGTGATTGAAGCCGTTTTTGAAAATATGGACGTGAAAAAATCGGTGTTTGCCGAACTGGATAAATACTGCAAAGCCGGTGCAATATTGGCTAGCAATACTTCCTATCTCGATGTAGATGAAATAGCCGCCTCCATCAGCCGCCCCAAAGACGTGCTCGGTTTACATTTTTTCTCCCCTGCGCATGTGATGAAATTGCTAGAAGTCGTTGTAGCAAAAGAGAGCGCCAATGATGTTGTTGCCACCGCTTTTGCATTGGCAAAAAAGTTGCGGAAGGTCGCCGTTCGTGCCGGTGTGTGTGACGGCTTTATTGGCAACCGAATACTAGGCAATTACCTCAAGTGCGCTTACTACATGGTTGAGGACGGCGTCAGTCCCTACCAACTAGATCGCGCGGTGAAAGCTTTTGGTTATCCCATGGGGCCATTCGAAATGGGAGATTTGGCTGGACTAGATATCGGCTGGGCTACGCGTAAACGCAAGGCAGACACCTTAGACCCACGTGAGCGCACCGTCGCATTCATCGATAAAATCTGTGAACAAGGCTGGTTCGGACAAAAAACAGGCAAAGGGTTTTACGCTTATGAAAAAGGTGTTCGTGGAGGTACTGAGAGGCCAGAAGTGTTAGCGATTATCGAAGCGAGCCGTGCGGAAGCAAGCATAACAGCAAAGTCATACAGCGACGAGGAAATCGTAGAACGTTACCTGTCAGCTTTGATCAATGAAGCGGCCAATGTAATTGAGGAAGGCATCGCACTGCGGCCTTTAGATGTTGATCAAACATCACTGTATGGTTATGGCTTTCCACGTTGGCGCGGCGGCCCAATGAAATACGCTGACATGGTTGGCTTAAGCAAAGTGGTAGAAAACATCGAACGATACGCCAAAGAAGACGACTACTTTTGGCGAGCCGCTCCACTATTAAAAAAACTGGTTGCTGATCATCGTAACTTCGACAGTTTAAACCAAGTTTAGATCGCTAAAAGCGCGCCGACGGATCCAGTCGGCGCCTAGATGCAAATCCAATTTCTGCGTCTTTCGTAAGATCCTACTCCGTGCTAAGTTGTTCACTTCCAACCTAGAGCGGAAGCCGCGTATGCTAGAACAGGACATTTGGCAGTTAAGCGCCACTGAAGCTGCACGTGGAATACGTGAAAATCAATTCAGTAGCGAATCATTAACTCGCTCTCACCTTGCACGTTTAGAATCTGCAAACCCTGCAATAAATGCGGTCGTCAACACCACACACGAGCTGGCGTTAGCTCAAGCGCAAACTGCCGACGAAGCTATCGCGCAGGGCAGCTCCATGGGAGCGCTACACGGTGTTCCTATAACCCTAAAGCAGAATGTGGATCTAATCGGTCAACCCAATGCCAACGGCTTACCAGCGCTGGCAAACTTAATCGCCACTGAAGACGCGCCTGTAGTCGCCAACCTCAAAGCCGCCGGTGCCGTTATTTTAGGCCAGACCAATACGCCTGAGTTTTCCATGCGCTTTGTGACAGATAACCCTTTACATGGTTTGACGCTAAATCCCTGGGATCACAACATTACCTGTGGTGGCTCCTCGGGCGGTGCAGCTGCAGCCACCGCAGCGGGTATCGGCACAATTGCACATGGCAATGACATTGGTGGCTCTTTGCGATGGCCAGCACACTGCAATGGACTGGCTACTATAAAATCCACCAATGGTCGCGTACCTGCTTACAACGAAACAGCTCCTGTAGAACGCCCTTTCATGACACAGACGTTCTCTACGCAAGGGCCGATGGCTCGCAGCGTGGCTGATGTGAGCTTAGCTTTAGAAGTAATGTCTAAAGGAGATGCGCGAGACCCCTACTGGGTACCGGCACAGCTTCACTACCCCAATGATTCCCTTCCGTGCAAAGTTGCGATGGCAACAATACCCGACGACATGGAATGCGACGCGGGAGTCTTGGAAAAGCTACAACAATCCTCAGAGTGGTTAAAAGAGGCCGGATATGTCGTAGAAGAAATTGCCTTACCCAATCTCGATCGTGTGTGGGATCTCTGGGCACTGACCGTACTGGCAGAAATGCGCATGACAGCAGAAGAAAGCATGTTGGCAGTGGTCAGCGACGAATTTAAATCGATCTGGGCGAGCTACAGTAAAATGCAAGTGCTGCCAGATTTTGAAACTTATCTGGCAGCTCAGGCCGAGCGCATGGGACACATCCGCACATGGTCCACACTCCTGCGACAATATCCCATCGTATTGGCACCGGTCACTACCGCACGTACTCCGGGGCCCCGCGCAGATGTCGATCCAAATTTGGGCGCCTATCATATCCTGCATAAACAATTACGCTTCACCACCGCCCTAAACACGCTTTGTTTACCCGCAGCTACTGTTTCGGCTGGCTTGTTAGACGGGCACCCGGTTGGTGTTCAGCTAATTGGGGCACGTTACCGAGAAATGCGCTGTTTAGCGGCTGCTCAGGTCATCGAGAACGGTGCACAACTTGAATGGCAAAAATTGTGGCTGAAATAAGCTTAAGTATCTAGCGAATATCGCCGCCAGGAATGGATTCAATAAAATCCACTGCGATACATTTTAATAAGCGGAATTATTAATTTTAAAACGGCGAGCTTTAGACAAAAGCTTGCTTTCAAGATATAGAAAAGCCTTTGTAAGCGAACGCGGCTTAATCACAATCTGTAGCAAAATTTACACACTTTGGCGCTAAAAAATAGCGCCCACTGGCTGATTATACTACCTTACGCTAACTCGGCGAGTTCTCGTTTCATCATAGATTCAAACTGACTTTCTAATGAAGGCTTCTTCTGGCCCTTAAAGCTTGATTCCAAATCTGGTTTTAATTCCCTTACTGGCTCACATTTTTCTAATGCAGGTATTTCTAACTGTTCTTCAGACAAGTCATCAGGCACCAATGCTGACCCAGTGTCGGCTGCAGCTTCCCGCTTCGGAGCAATGCGATTGCCCTTGAGAAACCCACGTACTTCGTCAAGCGTCATACCCTCGGCTTCAGCAAGGTTTTCCAAGCGACGCATGACTTCTCTGCGGCGTGCATTCACACTGGCGCGACGTGCCATCTCGGCAGTGACTGAGTCCATTAGGCTATGCAATTCTTCGTCGGAGTGCACTGAAAGATCAACCAGACGACTATTGGTTTTCTGAATTTTTTTCGATAAAGAGGTCATTTTGCTCATCGTATTTAAGGTCAAAAACGGCAAACTGGAAAATCAGTTTTATGCCGTGATAACAAAAGTTTTTTTACACGAGAATTTGTCGCAGCTTGGGTGCTGTCCATTTTATAATTCTATAGATCGTGTTTGCGAACAGTAGTTTCGCAGAAGATGCGATACATAATATCTTTAAATTTGGCTTTTGCCTACTATCAACGCAGAAATGCTCTGTACGCCGGATTGTCTGTTTCAATACTGTGGCTATAACCGAGTTCGTCTAGAAACATTTTAAACGCAGCGCGCTCGTCCGAAGGAACCTGTATGCCGCAAAGGATACGTCCGTATGCTGCACCGTGATTACGATAGTGGAAAAGACTTATATTCCAGCCTCGCGCTAATTTATTTAAGAAAGTTGAAAGAGCTCCTGGGCGCTCTGGAAATTGAAACCTTAACAAAATTTCATCTTCAAGCGCCGATACTCGACCCCCGACCATGTATCGAACGTGCAGCTTTGCGGTTTCATCATCAGTAAGGTCTGTAACAGCGTATTCAGCATCCTGTAGTTTTGTCACTATCTCCTGACGTTCCACGTCGCCGTTGCTAAGACGGACTCCCACAAAAACGACTGCCCCTTCTTCTTCAGAATAACGATAGTTAAACTCGGTTACCGCACGCCTGCCGAGTGCTTGGCAGAATTTTTTAAAAGCACCGGGCTGCTCCTTCAAAGCCACTGCCATCAGAGCCTCTCGCTGCTCACCCACTTCTGCACGTTCAGCCACGTGCCGTAAGCGATCGAAATTCACATTAGCGCCAGAAGTAATTGCCACCAAGCTGGCACCAGTCAGTTTTTTTTCAGCGCTGTACTTTTTTAATCCAGCTAAAGCCAGAGCACCCGACGGCTCTACTAATGTACGCGTGTCGTCGTAAATGTCTCTTATTGCAGCACACATCTCATCAACTGTACATGTCACTACGCCATCGAGTAATCGACGACAGAGGCGAAAATTTTCTTTACCCGGAATACGCACAGCCACCCCGTCAGCAAACAACCCAACTTCACCGATATCGGTACGCCTTCCTCGCTTGAGCGAGGCTTGCATACTGGCAGAATCTTCAGATTCAACACCAATTACCTGTACATCTGGTCGCAAGTATTTAACGTAAGCTGCAATGCCCGCCGCCAAGCCACCGCCACCAACAGGCACGAAAATAGTATGGATAGGATCCGCATGTTGACGACAGATCTCCATGCCAACGGTACCCTGACCAGCAATGACATCCGGATGATCAAAGGGAGGAACGAAGGCGTATTGTCGCTCCGCCGCCTGTGACAGCGCATATTCGAGCGCCTCGTCAAAAGAGTCCCCAATCTGCACAACCTTGCCACCAAAATTCTTCACCGCTTCGACTTTTATTGTTGGGGTTGTGCGCGGCATCACGATAATTGATTTAATTCCCAGCATTGATGCGCCAAACGCTACACCTTGCGCGTGATTCCCAGCAGAAGCGGTGATAACACCTGGAAGCGCCGGGTTTTCTTTGTGCATTTGATAAATGCAGTTGTAGGCACCACGGATTTTGAAGGAAAAGACCGCAGATTTATCCTCGCGCTTTAATAGAACACGATTTCCTATACGGCGACTGATATTGGTCGCCAAATCAAGAGGTGTCTCATCGACCACGTCATAAACACGTGAGCTGAGAATTTTTTCGATGTACTTTTCCATCTGAAAGATTTCGGTCTGAGCGGTGAGTACTAGGACTTTAACTAAAATGGTTTATAAGAGCGAGCACCAAAAACATTTTAAAGATAAAAACAAGAGCAATGCCGAATCTAGCTTACCCGTACTCGTGCAGTCTACCGTCAAAATTCTCGATCAAAGCAGGACAACTTTTTCGACGCCGCAGCGATTGTGGAAACCAACGAGCAAATGAAAAGCCCTCAGCTAACCTATTTCTTAGCGGATTCTCCTGCAAGTGATAGACATTGATGTAAGAGACTCAATATAACCCTTTGACGGATCGACCCAAACCCGGGGCCCACAGTTGTGATTACAAAAGTGCAAATCAATCACTTTGAGCATAATTTTCAATGGATCACGCCAATGTTGAATAATTACTACGCACAAATTATTGAAGGGACGCTCTGTACAAAAGGCGACAATCAACCTGAGCACTCGTTGGCTTTTTCGACAATTCACCTTAAAGGCGCTGGAATCGCCTACCTCCTGAACATGGCTCTTCTGCGTCCTGTGCATTGCTGTCACCGCTAATTACTGCGTATTCCGTTCTGACAAACCCATTTCTCGCAGGTGCGGGGTCCTTTTCGCTCACAAGCTCAACTACATTGCTAACAATATACGGCTAACGCAGTGTTATATTGCTTAAGAACAACTCTGGGAAGTGCAAATTATGTCAGATATCGAACTGTATCTACCGGGCATTCTGCTCGCCATGTCAGCTTTTTCATTAGCGCTTATGAGCCCTGGTCCTAATGTACTAGCCATCATTGGCACATCTATACAGGTGGGAAGGCCTCAGAGCATCGCAATGGCCGTCGGAATAGGAAGCGGAACATTTTTGTGGGTGCTACTAGCTGTCGTCGGATTCACCACCCTCGTTTCACAATTTGCTTTTGTCATGATGGCCCTTAAAGTTCTGGGCGGTGCCTATCTCATCTGGCTCGGCTTTAAGTCATTGAAGTCCGCGTCTAAAGCCAAGCTAGTAGAAACGTCGGTTGTGAATCTCGATAGCCACAAGGCTTATTTCCTCCGAGGCCTTGCCGTACAAATGACCAACCCAAAATCAGCACTGGCCAACTTGGCAATCGCTTCTGTCGGTGTGCACGCCGGTGCGCCTATGTGGGTAGGTGCAAGCATTGTTCTAGGTTGTACTGCAATCTCTCTAATCGCTCATGTCGCTTACGCAATCGCGTTTTCCACTCAGACAATGGTTTCTGTATATGCTAGGGGCAGACGAGTTCTGGAAGCAGCTATGGGGACATTTTTCTGCGTTTTAGGCCTTCGTTTGCTAACAGATCGCTCTTAAGGCCAAAGAATGACTGCTCTCACATTAGCCATTGCCAAACCAGCGCCCGCTCCACATTCGTTGATTGCATTTAGAGTTCAGGAACCGCTTGCTGTGGGCACCGTGCATTGACTGCGGTATGCTTGCACCACCAAAAAAGAGGAATCCCCATGAGCGCCGATGACCTGAAACGTGCCGCCGCAGAAGCCGCACTGCAATATGTTGAACCCGGCTCCATCGTCGGAGTGGGTACTGGTTCTACCGCCAACCACTTTATTGACTTACTGGCAGGCATAAAAGCCGATTTAGACGCTACTGTAGCCAGTTCTGAGGCGACCGCCGATCGCCTTCGTGGACACGGTATTCCCGTCATTGATTTAAACGCAGCTGGCACCTTGGCGATATACGTAGACGGCGCTGATGAGGCCACCAAACATCTACAGCTGATCAAAGGCGGTGGTGGCGCACTTACCCGAGAGAAGATTGTTGCAGCGGCGAGCCAAAAGTTCATCTGTATTGCCGACGAGAGCAAGCTGGTCGATCGTCTTGGTACTTTTCCACTGCCCATCGAAGTAATTCCAATGGCTCGATCTTACGTGGGTAGAGCACTGGTTAAACTGGGTGGGGATCCTGAGCTGCGTGAGGACTACAAAACAGACAATGGCAATATCATTATCGATGTGCACAATCTGGATATCATGGAGCCTGCAGCACTAGAAGCAGAAATCAATCAAATTACAGGCGTGGTCACAGTGGGTTTGTTCGCCCAAAGGGCTGCTGATGTTTTATTGTTGGCTAGCGAAAGCGGCATCAAAACGCTAACGCGTTAAAACAGGCCACTTGCGCCGCTTATAAAAGCGGCGCCGAAAGAAATTTATGCAGCTAATAAACAGCGATTTCGCCCTTGCTCTTTGGCGCTGTATAAAGCCTTGTCAGCACGCGCCAAAATTGAAACCTCGCTGTCGCCATGCTGGTAAGCAGCAATACCGCAAGAGACACTTACCTTAATCGTCTCTGTTTCGGCATCGTGAGTCATTGCTGCGACCGCTTGTCGTAAATTGTCGGCCCATTGCATTACTTCCGACGTTTCTCGGTTAAGAATTACCGTCACGAATTCTTCTCCTCCCAATCGCGCAGCGGTGTCTCGCTCTTCAACACTCTCTTTAAGCAGCGCAGAAATTTTACGCAGAACTCGATCACCCACCATATGGCCGTAGTTGTCGTTTACTTTCTTAAAAAAATCAACATCCCAAATGATGCAGCAGAGTTTTTCTCCTGTTTTGGCCAGATCCAGGCACTCCAACATAGTCTTTTGAAAATAGAGTCGATTATGCAAGCCCGTCAGAAAATCTCTATTAGCCGCCTCTTGTGACTCGAGCAGTTTCTTCTGCGTGTTGCGCAACTCACTTTCCATCGCGGCTAAACGCTCTGACAAACCCTTAGCATCTTGAGATGATTGCTCTCTTTGTTGTTTTGCTTCTTCGACAAACCGGTCCATGCGAACACGAATGGACTGAGCTCGCGACAGCACCTGAGTTTTTATGTCCTGCAGTGGATCGTCGCTTTCAAAAACAGAGTTTATTTGCTGAGACTGGTCACCGATTTCACTTTGAGCCGCAATTGCTTCAGTCAGTGCTGCATCGTCTCGCTGGTTTAATGCGCTTAAAAACGCCTCTACTGCACCAAGTTCTCCGCTCATCTGCGTCACTAAACTTTGCATTTGCTGATCACGCTTTGACGTACTCTGTAAAGCACACCCCAATAGAGATGCCAGCTCGTCAAGTATTTGCTCAAGTTCCTGTACTGGCAGAGGCTTTAACCGTAAACGAGAACTCAACTTATTTGCCTGCAGCTGCTTTGAGTCCTGCAACGGCAATGCAGAAATCATAGCCGCAAGTCGCTCACAGGTAGAATCGCTTAAAGCAGAGTCTGTATCTATCTCTTGCAATGCATCTGCAATGGGCTGAAACGCTTCTGCTAAAGCTATACCTTCGAGCAATTTCCTGCAGCTACGGCGCCGTAATTCGGCATCGATAGGTAGATCACCGACAACTTCCGCAAGACCACTGCGCCAGTTCTCGTCATGGGGTTTTAGCGTGTCAGCATCCTTTGCTTTTTTGTACACGGACAAATAGTTGTCTGCCACAACACGAATAGCATCAACGTCTTGGCTATTTTTAGTGACATCACGTGCTAATTCAAACGCCGCGTCCATCACCTCAGCGTTAGCGGCAAACCCCAAACGCGACAGCGATGGCACCAAATCGAGAAGCAAGTCCGCTTGATCATAAGACTGCCGTTTATAAACTTCAGCTTCTTTTTGTAGGAAATCTATTTTTTCCTGCAACTTAGCTTGATTTGCATTACTCATCAATATGATCCGCTAACACCGATTCTTGCATTCGTTATCGGGCACCAGATATAGAAATTCAGACGCGTAAAAGCAAAAAACACAGTGGAATAATTTACCAAACGGGAACCAAGGGCAGTCACTGCCAGAAAAAGCTAAAGCTCGGCGTGCAATGACAGGCTGAGGGGCTGTTTGTTATGCTCTACTTATTCAATCGCCATCAAGCACCATGACTAAAAAAGAAGAGCAAGAGTTCAACGACTTTGAAGCCTACTGCCTAGGTTTCACCGCTGCCGTCGCCGTCGCCCCTCAGCCCACACCACCTAGCAGGTGGTTACTTCCGCTGTCAGATCAGTTTGAAAGCAGAGGCAAGAGTGATTTTAAGTTGCTAGCAGTCGACCTGTTGGAGTTGGGTGAGTTTCAGATGGAAGGACTACTGACTCCGCAGTGGCAACCCGTGATAGCCACTAACCTTGACTCTAAATCGCCAGACGGCTTGCCATGCGCCGTATGGGCACAAGGTTTTTTTAACGCCACCAACCTAGAAGATTTGGGGTGGCCCAATACCGATGCGCTCAACGCTGAAGCACAGCAAGCACTTACGGCAATAGTCGCCTGCAGTGGCTCTTACCCTGAGCTAAGCGCAGATTTCAAAGAAGCCGCAGGCCAAAACCCCGAAGAATTGGCGGAAGCTTTAGCTTTTTCAGTTGTGGCACTGAAAACCCTGCACTTAGGCCCTTGGCTCACTGAAGGTGCAGCGCAACCCACAGCGGCACCCAAAGCTGACCGAAATGCCCCTTGCCCCTGTGGCAGTGGCAAGCCCTATAAGGCCTGTTGTTCACCCGTTAAACTGGTGCCATAGATACACAGCTAACTAGTTTTTCAGCTCTACTTCAACAAAAATGAATTCAAAGTCATTGTCATTCACGACATTGTGTTCGGTGCCTTCATCTCTAGAGTAAGCGACCCCCGTCACCAAATCAGCCCGTATGTCGCCGTCAGACGTTTCAATGAGCAGTTGACCAGTGCTCTGCGGCACGACCACGTAGTCCATACCATGACGATGCCAGCCCGTTTCAGCGCCTGGGGGAAAGCGCCATTCGGTAACCAACACTCTATCCGTGTCGAGTTGAACAGCGGGTATTGCTTGCGGCCTATTTTTAGTCATCTTTTTTTCCACTCTTGCATTATTTCTTCACTGTGCTGTCCTGGTCTGGGAGGCGGCCTTTGAATACTGCCAGGAGTACGACTGAATCGGGGTGCCGGTGCAGGTTGCACACAGTCATCGTGCTCTTCAAACACGCCACGAGCAATATTATGCGGATGCAGGGATGCTTGCTGTAAACCTAAAACTGGAGCAAAACAACAGTCTGATCTTTCCAACAAATCAACCCAAACCTGTCTTTCTCTGCTGGCAAAGATTTCGGTCAACTTTTGTTTCAATGAAGGCCATTGCTCCTTTAGCACAGGGTTGGCAAATTCAGGTGTTTCTGCCAAGCCCATTCGCTGAAGAAATTCCACATAAAATTTTGGCTCGAGCGGCCCAATAGAAATCCATTCTCCGTCCAAACATCGATAACTGTTGTAGTGGTGCGCCCCACCGTCAAGTAAGTTAGCACCCCGTTGCTCTTGCCACTGTTCGTTATGCATCAGCCCATGCAAAAATGTGCTCAAATGGGCCGTGCAATCGCTTATCGCCGCGTCCACTACTTGGCCTTTCCCGCTGCTTTTCGCTTCGAAAACCGCAGCCATAATGCCAAAAGCCAGATACATCGCCCCACCGCCAAAATCGCCCAACAGGTTAGCGGGCATGATTGGCTTGCCCTCTTTTTCGCCAAATGCACTCAGCGCTCCACTGAGAGCAATGTAGTTGATGTCATGACCTGCCGACTGGGCCAAGGGACCATACTGACCCCAGCCTGTCATGCGGCCATAGATCAGTGCTGCATTTATTTGCCAACATTGTTCCGGACTGAGCCCTAGTCTCTCCATGACCCCGGGTCGAAAGCCTTCTATCAGTACATCAGCATTTGCTAGCAGCTCTCGCGCTGTCGTCAGACCCTCTGGCGTTTTAAGATCAACGGCAACTGAGCGCTTGCCCCGATTGAGCACATCGTAGGTTAGGCCTAAAAGGTTGTCGCCGTGGCAACGCTCTAGCCTCACCACATCTGCGCCCATGTCTGCCAACAACATACCGCAGAAAGGCGCGGGGCCCAATCCTGCAAACTCGACAACGCGGAGTCCCTGCAAAGGCCCCATAAGCTAATTCCTTGAACAAAACACCAACATTTTGCGGCTCAAAATGCCACTATTCCCATCGGAAAAATCGAGCACCGAGCATCAAAAAAACTAAAGCGACCGCCGTCAAGTAAACCAAATTTGGCAAGATGTCGACAAACCCCGCCCCATCCAACATCACTGCACGTGCTGCTTTGGTCATGTGCGTTAAGGGAAGCGCCAAGGATAAGCTCTGAATCCACGGTGCTGCATTTTCCATCGAAAACCAAACTTCCGAAAGCATCATCATTGGCCAAGTAGCAGCGTTGAGCAACCCATTGGCTAACTCTTCATTGGCGATTCTCGCCGCCACTAATAAGCCAATTGAGATGAGGGACGTCGCACCTAGAATAAAAACTAAAGCCAACAACAGCACACTGCCTTCCATTCGAAAATCAACGGCGAACCACAGGCCCATCAATAAAATAATATTGATAACAATCATCACCATCAATCGAGAGGCCAACTGCGCACCTAAAAATTCAACGGCTGTCACAGGTGTCGCCATCATTCGCTTTAGCATGCCAGTCTTGCGGTAGCGCACAATCACATAACCGATTCCAAACAACGCCGCGAACATCATATTCATGGATAAAATACCAGGCAGTGCCCAATCGACATACCGCAAAGCTTCGCCACTGATCTCCGTCCGCTGCCAGCCTTCAGCCGCACCCGACCCTTGCAATAATCGCTCGAGCACTTGTCCTTCTGGGGACAGGGGATTCACCCAATAGTGTTTGTTGGCTGTGTCTAACAAAAGGTCCAGCGCATGGCGCCCTAAACGACGAGTCGCATAGCCTTCGTCAACTATAACCACCATCTCGATCAACGCTTCATCCAGCGCGAAATAGGACATTGCAGTAGGCGCGGGGTTGTTCATAGCACCCACCGTGTAAAGAGGTTTTTGCCCATTAAAAACAAAGGCAAATCCAAGAATCATGAATACAGGGAAGATGAAGCTCCACGCCAATGCCCCTCGGTCACGAATAAATTCTAAATTGCGCGCGACAAAAACGGCGTAAAAACGTTTGAAATTCATGTGCGCAACTCCCGACCCGTCAACTCGATAAACAGATCTTCCAAATTGCGTTTGCGGATTTGAAGATGCTGAAGCGGAACATCAGCTGCCAGCAAGGCCGCTATACTTTCATTGACATCTTTAGACATCAGTTGCACTTGCTCTCCAAATGACTGCGCCCCAAAACCCTCTAGGGAAAGTGCAGCAGGCCAATCGGCCAGCGGAAGCTGCATCACCACATCGCTGAATATACTACGCAACAGTTCGTCCGGTGTTCCCTCGGCGATCACCTTGCCATGGTCCATGATGGCGATTTGATCGCACAGCTCGTAGGCTTCATCCATATAGTGGGTGCTCATGACAACTGTAACCCCACGTGACTTGATATCTGAGACCAGTTGCCAAAGATTACGTCGCGCCTGAGGGTCTAGACCTGTTGTCGGTTCGTCCAAAAACACTATTTTGGGCTCTCCCACCAGCGCGATAGCTAACAACAAACGTTGGCGCTGACCGCCAGAGAGTTTTTTAGGCTCTCGATCCAAGAATTCGTCTAGCTTACAGACCTCGATCAGCTCATCTACCACCACGCTACTTTGATACAACCGCTGGAACATAGTCAGGGTTTCACCGACAGTGACAAAATCCTGCAGCGCCGTTTGTTGAAACATAATCCCTGCATGCTCGGCAAAAGAGACATCCAGTGGCTGACCACGATAAAGCACACGCCCTTCACTTGGCGTTTTGATACCTTCCATACATTCAATGGTGGTTGTCTTGCCCGCCCCATTAGGCCCTAGCAGCCCAAAACAACTGCCCGCAGGAATGGAAATATCGACACCACGTACTGCATGCAACTGATCAAATCGCACATGCAGGCCCTGCGTTTCCATGATCGTATCTACCATCTATTCAACTCTACCGCGGCCCAATTTCTCTGCCCTAATCGTAGCTTAAACCACAGCCAGACGTATTCGGAATAGAGTCAACAACAGCACCGGTTAACAACGCGAGTGTCAAACAATGTAAAAAGCTGCAGCCCTTCGATGAGCTGGGCGATAATAGCGCTAGAGCCAAAACACGAAGAACGCCATGAGCAAAATTCTGCTAGCTGACGACGATCAACTACTTGCCGACTTATTAGTTGAGTATCTGCAAGGTCAAGACTTTGAAGTAAACCATGTCGCCGACGGTGCAGCCGCGGTAAATGCGGTAAAAGCCGACGAGCCAGAGCTGGTGATTCTGGACGTGATGATGCCAAAAATGGACGGCTTTGAAGCTCTGCGTGAAATACGAGCCATCAGTCTGGTCCCCGTTATAATGCTTACTGCACGCGGCGACGACATAGATCGAATAGTGGGACTGGAGATGGGCGCTGACGACTACATGCCCAAGCCTTGTAATCCACGTGAGCTGTCCGCACGCATACGCGCCATTCTTCGCCGAGCACGACCAGAGCAACTGCAATCAGACGAGAGCAGTAACATAAGCGCTCAAGACATCAGTCTCGACACTCAGAGTAGAGTCGTTGTCTGCGCAGACAAGAAGCTCGATCTCACGGGCACCGAGTTTAACGTTCTACATGCATTGCTTAAAAACGCGGGAGAAGTTGTTAGTAAAAACACACTCAGTGAAGCCGCACTTGGTCGAAAGCTGTTGCCCTTCGATCGTAGCACCGATATGCACATCAGCAACCTGCGAAAAAAATTGGGTGAGCATGCGAGCGGCGAGGCGCGTATTAAGACAGTAAGGAACCAAGGATATATTTACACGCTGCCGGGTGCTGAGGAGTGAATACACCGGCAAAAAAAATATTTGCCTATTGGCCACGCGGCTTATTTTGGCGTGTCTTCATAACCATCGTCATCGCGGTCGCAATCTCCGCATTCACCACTTTTGGTTTGTTTCATGTAAGCGCCGAACGCCATCTCGAGCGCGTTTTTGCGCAAGACTACACCGGCCTCAGCGACCAGATCAAGCAAGCTCTCGATGATGACAAACTGATAGAACTTCAAAGCGAATTCAAGGAAGAAAAGCACGCCACACTCGTCGTCTTTGAAGGCCGCCAACCGCTAGGAACAAGACCAAGACCTTGGTTAGCGGATAAGTTAACTAGAAACAATTCAAACAAACGTAAAGGAAAGGAACGCGAGAGGGACAGAGATCAAAACAGAGATCGAGACGCACGTGATTTTGAGCTCATGCAAACTCGGCTGCATCACAAGGGCAGAGAGTATCGTGTCATTATCGTTCCCAACACCAGTGACATACGTGAAGTAGCGCGCCCTTTAGGCATTCTTAGTTTCATCGCGATGCTAGTTATTGCCAGCTCCACAATCGCATGGATGTTTTCTCGGCCATTACGCGAAGTGCAATCAGCCGCGCGGTTACTCTCCACAGGTGACACAACTGCCCGTGTCAGCGCCAAGGTTGCTCGACGAAACGACTCCATCGGAGAACTCGGTAGCGACTTCAACCACATGGCGGGACGCATTCAACTTTTGCTGGATGCACAGCAACAACTTCTGCGCGATGTCTCCCACGAGTTGAGGACACCACTGGCGAGAATGCAAGTCGCTTTAGTGCTCGCTCAAGATAACCCTGGCTCTTCCATAAAGCATCTAGACCGCATGGAGACAGAAATAGAAAGACTTGACGATTTAATTGGAAACATTCTGTCTTTGTCTAAAGTTGAAAGCGGTACAACACAACTGGAAGAGAGCGAATTTGAGCTCTGCGAACTCATCGAACAAGTCGCGCAAGACGCTGAGTTTGAGTATTCGAGCAAAGGCACTAAAGTATCAATTGACTGCGCTATCACCCATCTCTATGGAGACAGGGATCGACTTCACAGCGCTATGGAAAATATAGTGCGCAATGCAATGCGTTATTCGAAAACCGACGGCACAGTAAACATGTCCGTCACGACGCGTTCGAACGATACAACGATCACCATTAGAGACCACGGCCCCGGCGTCTCCGAAGACCAGCTATCAAGTCTCTTTAAAGCGTTCTATCGCACAGAAAGCGCTAGAAGCGCAGAAAAAACTGGAGGCCACGGTGTCGGCCTTGCAATAGCTAGAAGCATAGTCAGTTTGCATGGTGGAACCATTGTGGCTCGAAATGCACAGGGAGGCGGCTTGGAAATATCGATCAAGCTACCAGCGACACGTCAGAGATAAGTGACAACACCAACTTTTGCCCAATACAGTGCCGAAAACACGTCGCTTCTGCCTTTTGCTCAGTCGCAAAACGCACTCACCTAGGGTGACCTAGCTTTCGTGCGCCACCCGTACAAAGTTGAGTACAACGACAGCCGTTAACTCTCACACAGAATTGGCCGCTGTCTTTGCAAGTGAACCATGACATCTATCATGTTTCATCCCGTTTTCTAAGTAAAATCACTGATTGTGTGCCTCTAAAGCTCTGCTAATCTGAGGCATCACATGAGACTATATGAATTGATTTGAAACAAACGCCACCCCGCTCAAGTCAAAGACCAATCAGCCGGATAAAAGTTATCAATCTGGTTTACCCAAGTTATAAGAAAAAAGGAAAAGCAGATGAATAAAACCATCAAAGCCGCTTTATTTCTCAGTCTTTTTACAGCTACCGCTCAAGCTGATACCGCCGTTTTTGCTGGCGGATGCTTCTGGTGCATGGAGTCCGACTTTGAGCAATTGGAAGGCGTGAGCGAAGTCATTTCTGGCTTTACAGGCGGAGAGCTTGAAAACCCCACCTACAATGGCAATCACGAGGGGCACTATGAGGCCGTTGAGATCCACTACGATCCTGACGTTGTCAGCTACCAAGACTTGCTGGACTACTACTGGGTAAACATTGACCCCTTCGACGACCGAGGTCAGTTCTGCGATAAGGGCTCTGAGTATCTAGCCGCTTTATTTGTCGCCAATGATGAAGAACGCGCGCTCGCTGAGGCATCTCGGGCTAAGGTTGTCGAACAATTCAGCTCACAGACTGTTGTCACACCAATTCTACCAGCCAGCACCTTTTATCCGATCAAGGGTAATGAAAGCTACCATCAGGACTACTACAAGAACAACGCAGCAAGATATAAATACTACCGTTGGAGCTGTGGCAGAGACAAACGATTAGACAGTATCTGGGGCGATCAGCGAGCGGCGCTCGTCAAAGCTCACTAATCAGGGTAACGGAGCCCTTCAGCTGCGCGGTCGCAATGGCCGCGCAACGCTACAACATCGTTAACCTTTAGCCCAAAGTCTGGACATCAGCGCAATACATCGCCACGCCTCTCCGCATTCACCGAGCGCAATCAAACTGAGGCTACGTAAGTTCAACAGTTCTTGAGTCTGTTTGTTTAACGCTCGTCGATGCACTCGGGACTGCTGCCGAATCTGTTGCAGTGCTTCCGTGGTTAACCGAATGGCGTAGCTGTGTCGATCCTTCTGCTGAGCTAGACGCACGCGTTTCACGTGGTGCATGTATTCCTCTAAGACTCGACGCGACAGGCGAAATGCACCTTTGGATTTATTGGGTGTAGAAGTAGGTGCTTTTACAAGCACTGGCTTAGCAATTATTTTTGAGACAAGTGCCGCGGCCACCTGTTTTCTACCCAAACTCATGAGCTCGGGCATTAGAGAAGGCTCGAGGGAGCTCCATTCCAACTCTAGGTCTCTGTGCGAACTCAAACACTGCTGTGCCGGAATTTCCACTCGCAGACCTTTTCTTCTTTTTGCTCGGGGCCGTTCTTTTATCGCTTCCATGCTAAACCTCATCCAATGCTATAAGCCCGCCACATTTGCGGACTCTCCGTACGTGTTGGCTTACACGGCATAGGTCAAAAAAATTGTACTCAGCGGATTAGCAGGGCTCCGCAGGCACTAGAAGCAGGCGAGCCAAAATGGCCGCAAGATGACTAGGCAAGCACATTGATCAGAACTAACACTGTCCGTGATCCCGTGGTAGCGACTTAATCGTCTGGGGATAATGACATCGAATTCGATAGGCTCGGGCAACACCAACCCGACACCTGAGAACAACTCATGCTCGAATTTTTCCACCCTGCAAGCGTGGCCGAACAAGACTAAATGGTTATTTTCGTACCTGAAGCATAGTCGCAGAAACAGATTTTGGTAGATGAGGTTAGTATGAGTTGTGAACAGGCGGCCAGAATCCACTACAATCACCGGCCCACAATCGAGAGAAAACCATGCACGCTGGCTTGGATTTTGGCACTTCGAACAACGCGCTTTCCATCCGTGAAGCCGATGGTTCGGTTCGCCTATTGCCGCTAGAGGGTGATTCACCTCTATTGCCATCTGCCATTCACACCGCAGAGCGTGAGCTAGTACCTCTTTTAGTATTAGATTACCTTGAAGGTGCGACAAGAGAAACGTATGCAGAAGCGCGCCGTAGCGATATAGCTCGAGCGCGTCGAGTGCTCCTAGAAGAGGACTTAGTCGGGGAACAACTGCTGAGCTTTGGTAGTGAGGCGTTCGAGACCTACATGGCAAATCCGGGTGAGGGCTATTTTATCAAATCACCTAAGTCTTTTTTAGGTGTGACAGGCCTCGCCACAGCTCAACTCAATCTTTTTGAAGATCTTTGTACCCTTTTGCTAGGCGAAATTAGACGGCGTGGCGAAGCGGCCTTTGGCGACAAAATCACATCGCTTACAGTAGGTCGGCCTATAAACTTTCTCGGTAGGAGTGGCGACAGGAGCAACCAGCAGGCTCTGGCGATTATCCGCGGTGCGGCGGCAAAAATCGGCTGGCAAAAAATAGACTTCAGGTTAGAGCCTGCAGCAGCTGGTTATCACTATGCGCGTTCCTTGAGCGAGCCACAGCGTGTATTGGTTGCCGATATCGGTGGTGGTACCTCTGACTTCTCGCTGCTAGAACTTTCACCCGATGGCCGCAGTCGCGCGCTCGCGCATCAGGGCGCACGTACGGGCGGTAACGATTTTGATATCGCCCTGTCTATCAAAAAAATAATGCCTGCCTTCGGCATGGAAGAACGTAACAAGCGCGGGTTACCTTTGCCAGCCAATTTATTCTGGCAAGCTATGTCAGTCAATGACGTTCCGGCGCAACGAGATTTCTACAGCCCTGATACTGGTCGGGACATCAACCAATTAATGCTAGACATGCCCGCGTCATCGCGCTTTGAAAAGTTCCACTCGATCTGGCATCAAAAGCGAAGTTTTGAATTAGTACGGCTGGCTGAGCGAGCAAAAATACAGCTATCCGAAACAGACCAGACAACCATCGATGTACCGGCGCTCAACGAGCCACTGGCAGCAGATCGTCAAGACCTACGACAAGCCAGTGAGCGGCTTTTATCTAAAATAAAGACATTGCAGCAAGATGTTCTGGCCAACCAACCCACTCCGGATGCCATCTATACAACCGGTGGTTCAGCACAGTCGGACATGTTTCGTGACACATTAGGAGAGTGGCTCCCTGGGGTGCCTATAATCGGTGGCCACCACATGGACGGCGTAGCCTCTGGTCTAGCCTTACCCGAGCTTTAGCCAATCTCGGCAAAGCCTAAACTGCAGGGCGCTAAGCTGAAACCACACGAAAAAGGTCACAGGCACTATTAATGCACCCTATTGTGTACTTATATAATCCCTATCTGCTTTTCAATCTCGGTATTTCGTCATGCTTCGTTCACTTTCCATGTCGGTGGTATTGCTCTGTGCATTGTTCTCTACAACCTACGCCGCTACAGAGTCATTGGGGGGGCAAGAGGTATCCGTCAATCGCTTGTTATCTTTACAGCAACTGCTGGACTCTAACGCTGAAAATATCGCGCAAATTAGAACCTCGCTAAAAGAATCCGAGCCTTCTTCCCAACCCGCGCTTGAGCAAGAACTGGAGTTATTAGAAAGCGAGCAAAAAAAACTACGCCAATCTTTTGAACAAGTTGCTATTGGTTCAGTCGATAGGGAAATGCTAGTTGATATTGAATCTAACTTTGACTGGCAACAAGAAATCACATTGATTCTCCAGCCAATTATGGAAAATCTCAAAGCGCTTACCGACAAGCCTCGAAGAATCAGCCAGCTCAACGCAGCCATCGAGCAAAAAACCGAGCAAGAAAAAACAATTACCAAAGCCTTAGCATCGATTGCTCAGGCCAAAGTTGAAGTCAGTGATAAAAACACCCAGAAGACTCTGCTGGGCCTGCAAAAAATCTGGGAAGCACTCAAAGAAAATAACCTGACAGAACTCGAATTCGCCAAAGAGCAATTGGTCATCATCAATAGCTCGGATGTAACTTGGTGGGAGACTTTAAGACTCTCCGCCGAGGAGTTTTTCAACGGTAGGGGGCTCACCCTTATTATTGCAATGACAGTGGCCATTATTGTTTGGCTTTTCATGCGCTTTTTTTTGTGGGTTTTTAAGTCACGAACTAAAAGCGACAACCCCGAGAGATTCCGTACTCGCAGAAGGCTGGTGCAATACGCCTACAGAGCTTTTGTTTTTTTATTGATAATGATGTCGGTCATCACTGTGTTTTATGTCCGCGGTGACTTACTACTACTTGGCCTTTCGATCATTGCTGCAGCCACGATTGTTTTGGGGTTGCGTCAGGCAATACCCCAATTTATATCCGAGGCGCAATTACTACTGAACGTTGGCAGCATTCGCGAAAACGAACGTGTTATTTATGAAGGTCTGCCATGGCAAGTCACTTCGATAAATATGTACTCAATACTCAGAAATCCAGAACTTGCAGGCGTACTTAGACTGCCACTGCGAGACCTAGAGCCACTAACCTCAAGACCCATAACCAACGAAGTTTGGTTCCCGACGAGCCGTGGGGATGTCATTCTCACCGAAGATCAGCGCATGCTCGAAGTGACAAAACAAACCCCTGAGGTGGTTGAGTTGTCAGATGCTGGAGGCAGCAGTTTGTTGATGAAATCTGCTGATTTTTTTGGCTGGTCTTTTAAGAACCTCACAAGAGGCGAGACATTTGGGGTGGTCGATTATTTTGGCGTCGATTACCAACTGCAGCCCTTGTGTTTGACCGAAATTCCACAGCGTCTGCATGCAGACATTAGCGCAGCACTTCAGAAAACGAATGTAGCCGAGGGCATTAAAAATGTCATGGTCGAATTCAGTTCAGCAGGTGATTCATCGCTCAACTACATGATCTACGTCACGGTAAAGAGTGAATATGCCAAGTCCTACTGGAAGGTCAAGCGCGTCATTCAACAAACCTGCGTAGCAAGTTGCACAGACGCTGGTTGGAATATCCCATTCCCACACTTGACCATTCAACAAGCCTAGCCAGCGACAGCTGCAACAACTGAGCGGCGCTTTATGCGCCGCTTAAAACGGTATCAAGCCCGCAATTTAGCGCCGCTATTAAGCACATCAAAGCAAGCACCTAGAGTGTGGTAATCCACTTTGCCAGCAGGTGACTTCAAGTTGTCATACTTATTGTTGTCGCGTGTGAGAATACGGTACCAAGCTCCGTACTCATGATCGATCATGTGATCCCAGCTGTAGGCCCAAATCCGCTCGTACCATTGCCAATATTTCTCATCGCCAGTCGCCGACGCTAGCCTAGCTGCCGCGGCGAAGCTCTCCGCTTGCACCCAGAAGTACTTATCGCTATCGCAGACACTGCCATCGGGCGCAAAGCCGTAACAAATACCGCCGTGCTCTTCGTCCCAAGCAGCCTCCATTGCTCGATCAAAAAGCGATTTAGCCGTTTCTACCAACCATGGTTCTGGGGCGTGCTGGTTGAGGATGAGCAGCAGCTTCGCCCATTCGGTCTGGTGACCTGGTTGAAATCCCCAAGGTCTGAACAAGTGCTTCGGATCATCTCGGTTGTAATCCCAATCGATCTTCCAATCGGTATCGTAGTGCTCCCAGATCAACCCATCCGCTAGTGCCGCTTGCCGCTGGCACATATTGCTCGCCAACAGCTGCGCGCGCTGAAGGTAACGCGCTTCACCTGTTGCCTCAAATGCGGCTATTAGGGCTTCACAGCTGTGCATATTCGCGTTCTGACCGCGATAGGGCGAAGTCTGTTTCCAGTCGGCGCTTATTTCGTCTTTATAGAGACCGGCAGGAGTGTCCCAGAAATAAAGCTCCATTAGCTCGAAAGCCTGCGCTAATGCTTCAGCGGCACCCTCTAAACCCGCACGATGTGCCCAGCTGCACGCGAGCATGACAAAGGCTAAACCGTAACAGTGATTGGTTGCATCCAGAATTTTTTCATCGTTCAGCAGCCAAGCGTACCCACCGGTAGACGGCTGCAAATGAGCCTGCTGAAGATAATCAAAGCCATGCTGTACATTCTGGTGCAGGCTCTCATCGTCAAACATCTCTTGCCAAACAGCGTAATTAAATACAAATCGCGTACTGCTAACCAAGTGTCGGGTTTCTGCGTCGTACACACTGCCGTCATCACGATAGTGATGAAAAAAACCACCACGGCTATCAACCGCTCTAGGCTGATAAAAGTGGTAGATATCGCGACAGTGCTGCTCTAAAAAAGCACGACTTCTGAAATCTGGGTTATCGATTTTTTTCATGCTGAAATACTCTTGCGTTCACCGCCTAACGCGGATTCTAGAATAGCGAAAGGCTGCAGTGCCTGCATCTCTACAGACATCACAAAGTTCACTAACTCTTGCTTCGGTTCGTCGCTGCCTTTGCAGACCAATTTTCTTTGGCACTTTAAAGCACTAAAATTATTTATTTCGACAAAACTCTGTTTGATATACGTTCAGATCATGTTATGACTAAAGAATAAATTTGCACATACCAAATCCGAAAGCTTCTCCGTCGCGCGTCTTATAGCCGTAGCGCTGATAAAAGCTCTCTTTGCCTTTAACCGACAAAAGCGCAACGCTCGCCCCCGGCTTCGCTACCTGTTTAATATAGAGTTCTAGAGCCTGCATAACAGCGCCTCCGTAACCACGACCGCGATAATCTTGGTGAATGGCTATATCTTGCAGATAAAAGAACAACACCCCATCACCCACAATGCGCCCCATCGCCACAAGTCTCCCCTTGTCGTAGGCCGAGACACAAACTAATGAATTTTGAATGCAGAGCTCGGCTTGCTGCTCGCTAACAAACCCCATACAGTTGCGAAGCTGACAAAATTCGATAGGTGTTGGGGCTACAGCACAGACGAGTGGCTCGTTGCCGGACTGATTTGCCACTAGGCAGCGTACCTCAAGATCGCATTGTCCACTTTACAGGCTGCCTCAACCAAGCGGCTCTTTTCCAATTCTCCCCGCTCAACGGCCAAGGCTATGTCACGCGTCAGCTGTGGTAGATGCTCGCCACTACCGAGTAAAAGTAATTCTGCCCCCGCACTGAGTGATTGCAATGCCACTTCTATTAATGGTCGCCCAGCGGATGTCGCAGCGGCTTCTAAACCGTCACTGACCGCTAAGCCTTCAAAACCAAAACGACCACGCAGCAGCTTTACTACTGGAGCAGAGCAACTAGCCGCACAGCTTGCATCAATGGCAAGCACCGGCGCGGGACCAAGCATCACCCCACCTGCACTAGCCGCCACACAGGCCTCAAAAGCAGGATAGCCTTGTTCAAGCAATGCGCCATCACCCAGTACCTGAGCTGCGTTGTCTACAGCTGGATCAAATGGCACGTGCGCATGTCCAGGAAAGTGTTTTACGACAGCCATCACTTCCACGGCTTCTGCTGCTTGCACAAAACATTTGCTCAATCGAGATACCTGGACAACATCGGCAGAGACCGTTCGACCGGTCAACCAAGGGTTCGGCCCCTTGAGGGTATCAACGATAGGGGCGAGAAATACGTTTACACCCATCGCTTTTGCCAACAGTGCTGATGCGGTGAAAGTATTCAAAAGCTCGTCGTCACTCATCGCCAGCAACTGCGGCAAAGACGGCTGTTCAGGCAGCAAATGCCCCAGACGCTGAATGCCGCCAATTTCCTGATCTACGGCCACCAGAACGGGCCCGGCAATTGTCCGCGCCTGCTCTATAGCCAATCGCATGCTACTGGCTGACTCTCGTGCAATACGCTCTGATGACATACTGCGCGCAACGTATTCTTCGCGACTTTCGCCGAACAACACTGAACGGCCACCTTCGGCCAGAAACCGTTTCATGTGTTCATCAATCTCACTGTCTGCTGTTGCTACTAGCAGAAGACTGTTGATAAGAGCTTCGTATTCTTTCGACATAAATCTCTCTTAGGGGCGCAAAAATCTAACGGTGCTGATCAACCAAAATGGGGTTTCCATCGGGGTCTGCAACAATAAAACTCGCGGGACCACTGGAAGACTCATCGGCTTCACTGATTAACTCAATTCCCGATTCTTTGAGTTTTGACTGGAGTTTCCGGACATCTTCAAAGTCTTGTAAATTTTTACCTTCCGCATCCCAGCCCGGGTTGAAAGTAAGCATATTGTTTTCGAACATCCCTTGAAACAGACCCACAGTGGCGGCGCTATTTTTTAGGATTATCCAATTTTCTTCGATATCCCCACCCATTATTTCGAAACCAAGCTTTTGATAAAAGCTCAGAGAGGCGTGAATATCACTAACACTGAGACTGATCGAAAAATTGCCAAGTTGCATGATTTAGCCTTCCTTGAATGATTGCGCGAATATGCACAGCATTTTTGCTGTTTTGCCGTTCTTGTTTCAGTTTACAGCACAGTTTGGGTTCACACGGTGCATTCATGGCGCTAAGCTGACCCGACACTAAGCCACAATGGAACCTTTTGCACATGCCCTCCAGCCTATCTCTAATCTGATGAAGCTAAAACAAAAGAAGCTGATGCCTATCATTGTCGCCATTATAGGCTGCGCAATCCTGCTCGCCGCGTTGTGGCTATGGCAGAGCGATCGAGAATATCGCCAACTCCAGAGCCTTATTAAGACCCAAGCCGCAGAAATTGACCGCCAACTCGAAAGCCTAGCCGTATTGCCACGCTTACTGGCTAACGATCCTCGGCTCACCGCTGCTCTTAAAAACGCCGACAGCAAGAACTTGGCTTTTGCCAACAATGTGCTCGCCAGTGTCAGAGACCAAATTGAACTCAGCCAAGCCTTTTTAATGGACACCTCTGGCAGAACAATTGCCGCGAGCAACCACGAGCAAGAAAATAGCTTTGTCGGGAAGTTCTACAATTTTCGCCCTTACTTTCAGCAAGCGTTACTGGGCCAACAAAGCACTCAATACGCCGTTGGTGCGACGACAGGAAAGCCGGGCTATTTTGTGGCGCGTGCTGTTGTGAACCAGGCTGAAAACACCGGCAACGAGCTTAAAAAGCCCATGGGAGTGGTCGTATTGAAACAATCGCTGTCGCATTTACCTGAAATTTGGAAACAGCGCTCCCATAGCTCATTTATTTTGGACCAAAACGGAGTTGTCATACTAAGTACTGATCCGAGGATTTTATACGCGAACACGCAGCACCTAAGCACGGAAGACTTTCGCGAAATTAGCTATCTGCACAACTATCCGACAGGTGCAGACGTTGCGCTTACGCGTTTGGCTGAAGCCAAAAGTCTTCAACTTGGTGATCAAAATTTTATAGCCTCTTCGCTTCAACTCCAAAACGAGCCTTGGCAACTTATTGTGCTGTCACCTCAAAGTAAAGTTTGGAAAAACACGTTGTTATACTTTTTAGCGATGTTGGCTTTTGCCAGTGTGATTTTTTTGAGTTACCGCAGCTTTCGCTACCAGCAATTACTCGCTCACTCAGAGAAAAACAACGCCTTAAAGTTGGAAAAACAAGTGAAGGAGCGAACAAAAGAGCTAGAAACGGCTCAATCCGCACTGATTGTCGAATCCAATTTCGCTGTCATTGGCCGAATGTCAGCCGCCATCAACCACGAAGTAAACCAACCACTGACTAGTTTGCGTTTTAATCTTGCGAGCCTGCGAGCCATGATTGAAAAACCGCAGCTGCAACTCAATGATATTCGAGCAACCGCCATTGACTGCGACCGAACCACCAAGCGGATATCACGCGTCGTCGAGACACTGCGCAGTATCTCCCGCCCAAGCCAGGTCGAACTTGGGCCGCTAAACATCAACACACTCATTAGCGATGTCGTCGAAACCATCAATCGCGAACGTCAGCAGCTGTCGAGCCATCTAAGCACACGCACTCTCCCGTCAGCAGTCACAATAAATGGCAATCAAGTTTTGCTGCAACAGGCTCTACTAAACTTGTTATACAACGCATCCGACGCCGTACAAAAAGTAGAGTCCCCGAGCATTTTTCTTCAAGCAAGCGTTAATCGTGATTCAGTTGATGTTTCTGTCACCGACAACGGTAAAGGGCTAGATGCTGAAATTCAGAAGCATATGTTTACACCCTTCTCACAACACGCCCTCAACACCAAAGGTCTTGGACTGGGTCTAGCGCTTACCCGCCAAATCGCCGAACGCCACCACGGTGAGGTACTTTGGGATAGCAAGAACAACAGCGGAAGCCGTTTTACCTTGCGTCTTCCCTTACTAAACAACGACAATCCCTCGGATGAGTGAGATAGCAGAACAACCAACGACCATCTTATTACTCGACGATGACCACGATGTTCTGGGTGCCAACTCGCGATTCCTAAGATTGAATAATCTAGAAGTGCTGGTCGCAGATCATGCATCACGTGCGCTAGCGATGCTCAGTGAACATCGCATTGATCTCGTTGTGACAGACCTGCGAATGCCAGAATGCGATGGCCTTAGCTTTGTACGACAAGCCCGACAAGTTTGCCCTTTGTTACCCGTATTGTTTTTTTCGGGGTACGCGCGTATCCCTGACATTGTGGCTGCTATGCGATTGGGCGCTGTGGATTTTCTAGAAAAACCCGTAGAACCCGATTTAATGCTCGAAAAAATCCAAGAAATCATCGGGTCACAATATAGTGTAGACAGCCTGCAACGCTTGGCCTTCAACACAAACGATATCGAGGCTCCCTTTCGCCATCGTGTACTCGCCTACGAAAAATTCATGATTGAGTCTTGCCTGCAACAGCACAACGGTCGAATAGCACTAGTGCTTAATGCACTGCAGATTAATCGCCGCACCCTCAACGACAAGATGAGTAAGCTGGGCATCAATCGTCAAGTATCCGAGGACTGACGATGGAAAAGACCCAAAATAGGCAAAAAATTGCCTATTTCAGCAAACAGGCTTTACCCACAAAACTCTACTTTCTATTTAATACTCTATTTTACAAGCACTTACACTCAATTGTGCACAAGTAATAAATTAACAACAATGACTCTCGCAAACTGCTAACCAATCAGAGAGAGCATGATGAAAAAACAATTACGCAATATTCTATGGGTCGTGGGATCAACCTTTGTTGCTGGTGCTAGCACCGCCTCTGCAGACACCGACTACATACTTAACACGGCATCAACGGGCGGTACTTATCACCCAGTTGGAACGGCGATAGCAACACTAAGCAAAATCAAACTACTGCCAAAAGAAAAATTCAGCCTTACCGCAGTCAACTCTGCGGGTTCTGGTGCCAATGTACAGGCGCTCGCTGCAGACACAGCACAGTTCGCTATATTGCAAGGGCTGTATGGATACTACGCGGCAACGGGTACAGGTCCAATTACTGAACCACAGTCAAACTTGCGCGCTGTGACCATGCTCTGGCAAAACGTCGAACAGTTTATCCTTGCTAACGACAACGTGAAGACAGGAACGGTTGCTGACCTAGCAGCGGTGACAGGCAGCGCGATGGCTATGGGTAAGCAAAACTCAGGCACGTTGGGTTCAAACACAGTTTTACTTGCGGGCCTAGGTGTAGATGTAAACGCTGACTATGAACTTTTCCATGCAGGCTACGGCCCATCCGTCGATGCGATGGCAAACGGTCAAGTGGTCGGTGCGGGTATACCCTCCGGACCACCAACCAGCGCTATTTCCAAACTACTTTCAGCTAACGCCGATAAGTTTTCACTTCTAGAGGTTACGGCAGAGCAAGCAGAAGCAATGGACGCAGAACGCCAACTTTGGACTCCCTACACCATTGCTGCAGGTACTTACCCACAGCAAGACAAAGACATCCAAACTATCGCGCAACCAAACTTCTTAGCGACAAATGCCGGTGTTGACGAAGAGCATGTCTATAAATTGACAAAAACGATCTACGAAAACCTCCCTTTTTTACAAGCTATACACCCTGCGACAAAGGCGATGGCTGTTGAAAAATCGATTGCTGGATTGCCTGTAAAACTTCACTCAGGTGCGGCTCGTTTCTATCAGGAACAAGGCCTAGATATTCCCGCACACCTTATCGCCGATTAGTGATCATCACCTCACCCGTTGCCATTTGTAACGGGTTGAGGTTGAAATCATTAGCAATACATTTTACCCCGAGGCCTAAATGACTTCATCCAAGTCCGCAACGATAGACCCTACAATATTATTTGAGCTAGATGCTTTGTACGGTTCTAAGTGGATTGCTCGAGCAGCTTTTCTGGCCGTTTGCCTGTTTGCCATTTGGCATGTAGCAACTAACGTGTATTTGACAGAATCGACACGCTGGCAAAACTGCATTCACTTTTCAGGCTTTGCCCTATTGGCCGCATTAACCACCGGGCCTCGTCACTACGGCAAGACTTGGTGGCTGAATCTTAACTTTGGCATTGCTATTTCTCTCGCCGCGCTTTGGATTGCTTACGCTGAGAACGGCGTGTATGCACGCACCCTAGCCAAGACTGGTCAGTCTTGGCAATTTGGTGCCATAGACTGGGCAGCCGCTTTTCTTGTTGTTGTCGGAGTTATTGAACTCACTCGCCGGCTGACAGGCTTAATTATTCCAGTCCTTATAGTTTTGTCTCTTTCCTACATCACATTTTTGGGAGAATACTTACCGGGTGCGTTCCGTGCGGCAAACTTGCCCATTGACGATGTCGTTTTTCGATCGCTGTACAACGATGAAGGCATGTTTGGAATCATCACCACCATAAGCTCGTCCAATATTACGCTGTTCATGATTTTCGGCGCTTTCTTAGTGGTGTCAGGCGCTTCAGACTTTGTGATAGAAATATCGAAACTGGTCGCCAGCCGCTTTCGAGGGGGTGCCGCTTTTGTCGCCGTCATTTCTTCAGCTTTAACCGGCACCATCTCGGGCTCTGCGATAGCAAACACGGCATCAACTGGTGTAATAACTATTCCGTTGATGAAATCAAACGGGTTTAGGCCTCAGTTTGCCGCAGGTGTAGAAGCAGCCGCATCGACGGGTGGGCAATTGATGCCTCCAATCATGGGAGCGGGAGCTTTCATCATGGCCAGCTACACCGGCATTGCTTACAGCACCATTGTGGCAGTATCTATTGTACCGGCCTTGTTATATTTTCTTTCAGTTGCATTCATTGTTCGCATTGAAGCAATTAAATATCAGATCGGCACAGATGAAGTAGCACCCATTGATCGCGAAAAAGTGATCGCTGGCATGTTGAACTTTTTACTGCCGCTTTCACTAATGACCTTTCTATTGATCAGCGGCAATACGCCCAGTTTCGCGGCCTGTTACGCAATTGGCTGCCTGATTTTTGTCAGTTTCTTCACACGGAATAAAATGACCCCGGAAAAAATTGCGAAGGCCCTTGCGCTCGGCGTTAAGACCTCAATCATGACCGCTATTTTGCTGGTCGCGGTTGGCTTAATTAACAACGCTGTAACGACCTCCGGACTGGCCAATACATTTGCATTGATGATTGCTCAGTGGTCGCAAGGGTCTATACCAATAGCGTTGATACTAATAACCCTTGCTTCTTTAGTTTTAGGCATGGGCCTTCCGGTGACCGCGGCTTATATTGTTCTGTCCATTCTGTCAGCACCAGCTCTAGCTGGTATGTTGGCTGACGTGGCCATCGCACAGCAATTGGTCGCCGGAATATCGGACCCACTAGCTGTCGCGTCTTTTATGCTGATTGACTCGCCTTTCACCGAGCTGGTGGCCACTGGCATGAACAGTGATCAGGCTTGGTCATTGATCAGAGCGATGCCTGTCGAAGTTGCCATATCACTTCGCCCATCGCTTGTTAGCCCTGAGCTTCTGGCCGGCTACCTGCTCACCGCACACCTAATAGTTTTTTGGCTAAGCCAAGACAGCAACGTCACTCCACCCGTGTGCTTGGCTGCGTTTGCAGCAGCCGGTATCGCAGAATCCAAACCCATGGCGACTGGCGTGGAGGCCTGGAAAATAGCGAAAGGTCTCTATATTGTGCCGGTCTTGTTCGCCTACACGCCGCTGGCGACCGGAGAGTGGTTGCAGGTACTGCAGGTCGGGTTTTTCTCGTTGTTTGGTATCTATGCTCTAAATGCGCTAATACAGAAATACGCTGAGGGTCCACTGGTCTGGTGGTCGTACTTGTTGCTAATCTTAGGTGGTACCGCAGCCTTCATCCCCTTAAGCTTGCCATCCAATCTACTGGGCGCAATGTTGGTGCTGTACGTGATATATCACTCGCATCAAGGAATAAAAGCGATTCCGGAGACAGCCGAAACCTAACGCGGGGTTTACACCTTTGGGACAATCGTCCCAAAGGCAATTCGCGAGTTGTTGTTTAAACGGGTATGCTGACATCACTCTCTGAAAGATCATTCTTGACCCAGACACTCTCCAGCGTAAAACTACACCAATCCTTCTTTTTGAAAGCATCTAATGATCAGTATCGAACAGATCACCATTGGCCAATGCTTTGAGCAAGCAACTAGACGGTACGCCGACAATAGCTTTTTAGCCGTTCCTCAGGACAGTACGCGCGACTACTACCCTGATGGCATAGAGCTAAGCTTTTTAGAGGCGACGGCACTTGTAGAAGGCTATAGACAAGCACTGCAAGAGACCGGCTACGGTCACGGCCACCGTGTCGCAGTACTGTTGGGTAATCGACCAGAAATGTTGCTGTTAAAACTGGCGTTGAATAGTCTGGGTATTTCATGGGTACCTTTGAACCCAGATTATCGACCTGCAGAGGCCGCCTATGTCCTGCAGGATTCAGCGGTTGAACTGGCCATTTCTGTAGAGCCACTGGTGGCCCAGCTGCAAGATGCTATTGCCGCATCTGGAAGAACCATTCCCACCGGTTTGCTGGACGCACGTTCACTTCAAATACCAAAGGCAAGTTTTGAGGCACCTATCACAGGTGCCGTCACACCAGCATCTGAAGCCAGCTTGTTATACACCTCCGGCACCACTGGAAAACCTAAGGGTTGCATACTCGGACACGAATACGAGTTGATGCAAGGTGCGTGGTATTGCAGTCGCGGTGGGCTTTTTAAACTGCGCGAAGGCGAAGAACGAATATACAACCCGTTGCCATTATTTCACGTCAATGCTGCTATTTTACATCTCTTTGGCAGCATAGTGAGTGGCAACTGCCAGATAATACCAGAGCGTTTCAGCCGCAGCCGCTGGTGGCCAGAGATACGCGCCACTCGCGCCACGGGCATGCACTATCTTGGAGTGGTCATACCCGCCTTGATGAATTCCCCAGCTAACGAGGCAGACAAGGACCATCAATTGCGATGGGGCTTAGGTGCGGGAGTCGAACCCACACTTCACGGAGCGTTTGAAAAGCGTTTTGCCGTGCCACTGATCGAGGTGTGGGGCATGACTGAGATGTGCCGCATACTCACCAATTGCCACGAGCCGAGACAAATTCATACGCGGGCCATGGGTCTACCCCAAGAAGGCCTCGAAGTGCGCATAGTGAACGAAGAAGACCTCGAAGTACCTTGCGGTGAATCGGGAGAAATGGTGATTAGATACAGTGAAGAATCACCGCGACGAGGGGCCTTTTCAGGCTATCTCAACTTGCCCGAAGCTACCGAAGACGCTTGGCGTGGTGGCTGGTTTCATACCGGAGATACAGTAAAACAAGATGAGGCTGGCATGCTTTATTTTGTAGATCGCAAAAAGAATATCATTCGCCGCAGTGGCGAGAACATCGCCGCTGCTGAGGTAGAGGCATGCCTACAGGCTCACCCTTCTGTCGCTCAGATTGCCGTCATTCCTGTAGACGATGAAATGCGTGACGAAGAGGTTCTAGCCTGCATTGTTTTAAATGATGTTGCACCCGATCGCGCGCAAGCCCGACAGTTATTCGACCGCGCATTCCAAGAACTAGCCTACTACAAAGCACCTGGATGGATAATCTTTCTAGATAGCATCCCCGTAACAGGGACACAGAAAATTCAAAAGCACGCAATATTTGCAGCTGACGAAGACCCGAGACTGCATGCCTCAGCTTTTGATTTTAGGGAATTAAAAAAGCGTTAGAACACACTTAGGAATACGCTACAGCTAAGCTAGCCTTGCACCATTCGGAACTGGCTGATCCGGTACAGCCAATATCACCGCCCCATCTTCGCGGTGAAAACCCGTCACCAAACACTCTGACATCATGGGTCCAATTTGTTTGGCTGGGAAATTTACGACTGCCACCACTTGCCTACCCACTAGGGCCTCGGCCTCATAAATATCGGTAATCTGCGCACTGCTTTTTCGCAGCCCGATGGATTCGCCAAAATCGACCACAAGCTTATACGCCGGTTTACGGGCTTCTGCAAAAACTTCAGCCGTTAACACTGTGCCCACACAGAGTTGTACTTTTTGAAAGTCAGACCATTCAATAAGATCCATTTTTTACCTGTTCGATTTAGTGCTGCTAGGGCTCATTGTCTGGTAACAAAGCTAGATGGTTCCGATCAACCTTGCGCAATGCGGAGACCACCAAATCGTAGGAAGCGCGTGACCAATCGTCTATCAGCTCAAGGCTGGCGTCAGACTCTAAATCAACCGTGATCCAGTGTTTTTTATTCATGTGATAACCAGGATGCACCGCGCTGAACATCGACTCTAGCGCGGCAGCATCCGCGGGCACGGCCTTTAGAGTAACGCGACCTGGAGCTTTGGACTCAGCAACCAGCGCAAACATTTTACCCATCACTTTGTAGACTCGAGCCTCCGGACCAAATGGGTATTCTGCTACAGCTCCTTTGTAACTATCGAGGGAAGCTACGACCAGCGCTAAGGGCGTTTTTTTATTGGCCATCGTTAAAACCCGATTAAAAAGCTAATGATGTCCGAACTACCGCCACCTTCGTGTTCTATGTGGGTATAAAGCAACTCATTACGCAGCCCCAAGCCGTAACCCACGCCCATGCTAATAGCTTCGTCTCGTTTACCAACGGTACTGCGAATCTCTGGTTCAAATTTCGCTTTGACATACCCTACCCTGCCGATGGCATAAAGCGGCCCCGCCGTGCGCAACGCCAGATAGAGCCCGTCGCTGGTGTATTCGTAGCCTTCGTTATTCCACTCACCGTCATTGAGCAACAACGTGCGCTCAAATTCCGCATAGACGGTACCCAACACAAGGCCAAGCACCTCCACTCCAACAGTGGCAGTTCCCGCAAAGTTGCCATGTTTGTTATCGATACTATTTTGCTCAGTACTCAAGTACCCAATACTGCCAGATAGGTGTAATCCGCCTGCAAAAGCCGATGGACCTGCAGAGGCTATAAAGAGCGTAAAGAACATTCGCCCTATGAGCGTACGCAGACGATGAGATTTATTTGAATTCATGGTTTCGACTTCCTTCCTGAGGGCATGCACACCCGACAAGCTTTACTGATAGCTTTCTTCAACATTAAGAACGTAACGATAGTGCAACCGTCAACGAGCGGCAACCGAGTGTTTAACAAGTACACTTGATAATCGCACAAAGTATTACTTATCAAGCACCTCATGATAAGCGGATAGTTTGTTGGGAAGCCGTGCTTTGAGGTTTCGCGGGATATTGTTAAGGGAAGAAACACATACCCGATCTGGTTGATCGGGCAGTTTTGTGTAAATTTAAGAAGCCAGACGCGAGGGTATTTGGAGTGCCCAAGCGCGAAGGCTGTCCATCAATTCGCCTCGAGGCAGCGCACGCTCAAGCTCAGCCAGTGCGACCCCAGCCACTACTCCGGCCGCAGACGCATTAGTCAGTCGGCCTCCCACACGACAGCGCTCTGGATCAACATCCCAAACAGCTTCGTTAGCGGCCAAATTGGGTTCGCTGCCGACGATGACGGCATCATCCGCCCAATCCGCTGTTCCCACGTGTTCGGTTGAATCCGCGACGATGACGGCGATTCCTAAGGCACGAGCACGCTTGTTGATGCCCACTATGTGCATTTCTTGGTCTTGCAAGGGGCACGTACAAAGAATCGTGTCGACGCCTGTGTCGAGCAACCAACGCACAGCCTGATAATAGCGTTCACCTGTTAGTACGCTATCACCCACCAGAGCATTAAAACCTATCCAATCACTGGTTTGGAGATCGACGGCCTGCAAAGCGGAGTTCGCTGCTTGATCAGCCTCACAGATTGTATGTTGATCTATTTCCACAGCGCTGGCGCGCCGCATGCGATCTTGATAACTAGCTGGCATGCCTGACGAGATTAGCCCCAATCTGACGGGCCTTCCCAACATGCTATTGTCATTCATTATTTTTACTTTCCCTATCTACTCAATGACTGGGCATCGCAGTCGAGCTATCGACCGATCGCCGCCAAATTCCATTTTTGAACGCCTCTCCGAGGCGCCAAGCCGGACATTATAGCGCAGCAAGCTATTGAGTTACTACTTATATTGCAGAACAAACAGGACCCAAACGCCTTATATATCTTCACTTTAGCGATGATTTGTTTAACCCTAGTGACAAAACAGCCAGCTTATTGAGCGACCTACCATGACTAAAAACAATCTCCACAACTGGCCCTGCGATTTGATCGCCACGCTAATGTTCTGTGTGGAAGAGGATCGAGTTCTTCTCATCCACAAAAAGCGCGGCCTAGGTGCAGGAAAAATCAATGGACCTGGCGGCAAGCTCGAGCCAGGCGAAAGCCTGATGGCATGCGCCTGTCGTGAAACAGCGGAAGAGACAGGAATTGTCGGCACCAAGGCGCGTGCTGCGGGTGTGCTCTGTTTTACTTTTCGTGACGGTCTGCGCCTGCGCGTACACCCGTTTGTCTGCCAGGAATTTTCAGGTGTCATGCAAGAGACCGAAGAAGCGCGGCCCTTTTGGCAGCCGATAAATCAAATTCCGTTTGAGAAAATGTGGGCTGATGACCGCCTGTGGCTCCCGCATGTTTTAGCGGGCGGACAGGTCGAAGGACATTGTTTGTTTGATGGAGACCAACTGCTGGAGCACAGTTTGTCGCTCTGCTAAATCAATTAACCCATTTCACAGGCGAAGCTTCGACGACCTCGTGTCGTTCGCACTGCTGAAGTTTAGCGATTTGAAGACAGCAAAAGACACCGTGATGTGCAAAAATATCCGGATCAACCACCGAGAAAGATTGGTCAGTGACAAACAATGAGCCACACGAGGCCCTTAATAAATGAATGACGCCTGCAGGCATTTAGAACAGGTGATGCAATTAGTGAGTACCAACAGGAACCACTATAAGGGCAGCGATGACGGCTTTTCCCTGCCCAACCCTTATGGTGGCAGATTGCTCGGCCAAGCAGTGTCAGCCGCGGCGCAAAGTTTAGACCATGACCGATCACTGCATTCGATGCATGCGTATTTCATGCGAACCGGCAAACGTGATCAGACAATCAGCTACGAAGTAAATCCTCTTCGAGACGGAGGCAGCTTTTCATCTCGAGGTGTTGAGGCGATACAGGCGGATCAAGTACTTTTCAGTTGTATTTGTGGCTTTCACACCTTCGAGGAGAATGTTCAGTCGCAACTGATTGACATGCCAGATGCGCCGAAGCCAGAAACATTAGCTAGCAATGAACCCTGGCCTGAGATGCAGCTCTACGAGCGACTGGCAAAGAAAACACCTCTACACCCTATTCGCGCATTCGATCTACGCTTTGTGCCCGATCAGCTGCAAGCGCGAGGGCAAGGGCATAAAAGACAACTCTGGGTAAAGTGCCATGGCCCTCTCGCCAATGCTCGGCTGCACGAAGCGCTGTTTACTTGGTTTAGCGATTTTTTCTTACTACCGACAGTACTCAAACCGCTGGGCATAACGCTGGGTGACCAAAAGATGCGTATCGCAAGCTTGGATCACGCCCTGTGGATACACCGTCCACTAAAAATTGACCAATGGCTTTTATTTGACTTCAGCAGCACCAGCTATGGCCACAGCCGCGCACACACCGAAGCAAAGGTATTTGATCAAAGTGGTGCGTTGGTCGCTAGTTTAGTGCAAGAAGGATTGGTGCAGTTAGCTGGTGACGAGTGAGCTTGATTCCGCCATTCTTTGCAAACTCACCGTATTAATTTAAGCTTCTCGCTAGCTACTCAGGGGAACGGTTCACGACCCACACGTGTAAACCAGCTACGCACCCAAGCCAGCATCCACCAGGCAAACAGCATTGGCATCACCGCTGTTTGAAAAACAAAAATCACAATTAAGTCCAACGCACTGCGCGTCGCCTTTTCCGCTGCCGCTTGATACTGATCTAGGTGTGAGCGCCAATCACTCACTTCACTGGCGAGCTGCCCCAATCGACTAAAGATACCTCGATCTTGCTGAGAATCCGGCTTTATTTTTTGATTTAAAAGATCAACTTCTTCACGAGTTGCTTCCAGTTGAGCACTGGCTTCGGTGTACTTGTTAGCTAGAAAATTTTGATAAATCACTTCCCCGCCCACCGACATCAGAGGTACAGCAAATCGCAACACGAGGCTTAATATCAACAGTCGCCCAACTGTTCTTTTATACCAAGGCTGCTGCCACACACCCCGCCAAAGACCCCAAACAGCGGCGAACAAACACCCCACTAATAATGCGGTGACGGGCCACCAACTTCCTATCGAGAGCATGAGCTTTTGTACGCCGAGCGAACTGCTTGCAGCCAACATCACCCACGAAAAGCGCTCGATTAAATCATTGATAGGATCGAGAATTTCACCGGGAGAGAAATTGACACCCACCCCAGCAGGCTCTAAAGCTATCTCTGTGCCTTGGGCAACTGAAATGACACCGTTTAATGCTCGAGCGGTGCCAAAAGCAATTAGCGCGCGCTGAAGAGAATCTTCGAGATATTTTTCACTGGGGCCATCAGCTGTATCGAACACGGCCAGTGCCGATAGCAATAGCGCTACGCAAAGGGCAATAACTATTTGATAATTCTTATTATGTCGCATGGGCAATCACCGTCAGGCTGGGCCGTTGGTAGAGCGAACGAGCCTCAGTTAAACCCAAAGGAGGCTCGTCCACGGTATTGACTGCAAAGGGTGCTCCACACGCCATTGCCGAGTCACAAGCGGCTTCAACTTCCGCCCAATCCCCGCTGTAAAGTGCGACGCGACTACGCTTTTTGGCTTGGATTTGATACTGAGTCTCTAAAACTGAACCGCAAGCCGATAAATACAGATCACCCGATTGCAAGGACTGTTGGATTTCGTCAATGCTATCAATACTGCACTGCTTAGGTAGTCGGCGTTTAACTTCGTGGTGCAGGGAGAGGTTTACGCACAATACAACTCCAGACACACGACTCGCGTGCAATGCATCCTTAATCAGCTGGGGTAAATCTGCCGAAGGAGCAACAAGTATGTACAAGATTTCTGTCGATAGTAAACGGCTGGCATCTATTTTTTCGCTGCCATCTAATTGCACGTGCAGCAACGGCTCTAAAGCAGGGTCAGCTGCCGTTAAAAATTCGCGCAGGCTGTCAATGGCTTCTTTAGCCAAAGCATCATTGGAGCGATAAAATACGCTGTTGCCAAGTGCACAAGCCCACGCCATGTGTGTCAACCCGTGCGATGTTCCAATGCTCGGCTCCGGTGCAAGTTCAATAATCCCCAGAGGACCAAAAGCCGCTACCTGACGCCTGCCATCGGGCAACCGCGTGGTGGTTTTTTCATTTGCAGCGGGCGCTTGATCGGGCAGCAAACTCAATCCACTGCGCACGTCTAAACTTTGGCGAGCTAGCCAACGAGCGAGCAACGCCAATCTTTCAGCCAAGGGCCACTGACACCAAATTGCCTGTGCGGCCGCTGCACTCATGCCCAGCTCTCTATAAATGCGTCTGCAGGCCTGCCAATACCTGTTGATTGCTCGCGTGAATTTTTAAGCGTAGGGTTAATCACTGAAACCAACTGAGCCTCACTTTGCTCATCCAACAAACCTAGCTTCTTTAAAACCCCGCCAAGCGCGACTTCAGCACCTCGGCTTGCGCCATCATCTACCTTGAGCGCGAAACCCAAACCCAAGCTAGGCACAATCCCAGCGTATACACCCTCAGCTCCCACTTTGACGGTTACTTTATCGCCTAGGGCCTGCATCACTAATGTGCAAGCACGGTTCTCTCCCGCCACCAAATGCGGATTTGCGGTAACCGCCTGATGAACACGCTCGCAGGCTTGTTGACGTGCGTTGCTAAGACCTGAGGGATTTGCCATGCGGGCAAGACCCGTGGCCAATGCATGCAACGGTGTTGCTGGAGCGCTCAAACCACATCCGTCGTAGTCCCAAGGCATTGCTAATCCGTCAACACGGCACATTTCGCCCAACACCTGCAGCCATCGCTGTTGCGAGGGGTGGTCGTGTTGTTGGTAATCAACGACCCCATCGCCGCAGTGGCTGCACACGGCCAACATACCCGCATGCTTGCCCGAGCAATTGTGGTAGAGCCTTCCCTTGCTGCCACCCGCTCTGAAAAAGCGTTCTCGCGCGGCAATACCTAAAGGTGCGTCTGCACCACAAGCGAGATCAGATTCCGATAAGCCGAGATCACTTAACCATTGAGCAGCTAAATCGCGGTGGCAATCTTCTCCATTATGCGACGCGCAGGCGAGCGCTATTTGGGCGTCACTGGCTCCACAGGCTTCAGCAGCACCCGTCTCCAACAAAGGTATAGCTTGCAAGGGCTTTAACGCCGAGCGAGCAAAAACGGGAGTATCCACATCACCATAGGCATAGAGCAGGCTGCCATCTGCATACGCCACAGCCACTGCGCCCCTATGCACACTCTCTACGAGCGGCCCCCGCGTGTATTCAACTAAGACAGGGTTAGACGTTTTGGCGTTCAATGCGCTCTCCGGTGACAAAAGTTTCAATGCCAAGTGTAGACCGACAGCACCTCAATCAGGAAACCGTCAATGTGAAGCCCTAAGCCACATCGGATACTTTATCGCTCTGTGCACTTATACTGGTGACGCAAACCATACAAGAATTAGGGAGCCTCAGATTAAGTCTGGCCTGAGACGTCGGCGTGGAAAATCTGGCCCCAGCAAGCACCGAATCAACGACAACAGTGATGCTATTGTCTAGATGTGCGACGCGGCTGAGCCGAATTTAGCGTGTCGACTGCGCGAGTATGCCTGGATGTCCCTAGGCATCAGTGGATTAGCCTAACAATGGTATCTGATGGTCAACACGCCTTAACAAAACGAGACTTTACACAGTGCAACCTTCACACGATGACGCCCAGCTTAAAACCGCAATAATCGAGAATTTTGGTACACCATGCTTAGTGATAGATCTCGACATTGTCGAACGCAATATATCAAAGGCACAGGCGATCTGTGATGCGGCTGGAGTAGCAAACCGACCGCACATAAAAACGCACAAGTCTCCGATACTGGCTAATAGACAAATCAAAGCAGGTGCACACGGTATTACCTGCCAGAAGCTTGGTGAAGCCGAAGTGATGGCGGATGCCGGCATCACGGACATATTGATCGCCACTAATTTGCTAGGCGCTGCGCGATCAGGTCGATTAGCTGCCTTGCAAAAACGGCTGCCCTTGAAGGTGTGCGCTGACAATGCGATTTCTCTGGCCGAATACGCAAAGGCTGCTACTCAAGCAGAACGTGTGATAGATGTTTTGATAGAGGTAGATACCGGCCAGCAACGCGCAGGCGTTGAAACACCAGCGGAGGCCTTTGCGCTAGCGCAAATTATCAAAGCGGAGCCAATGCTTAATTTTGCTGGCCTGCTGTATTATCCGCCACTAGACGGGTGGCCCAGAACCCAAGTATTCCACGCTGAACTAAGCGCTGAGCTCGCTAAAATTGGAATGTCTGCGGAAATTATATCGACAGGTGGTACGCCGAACTTAGCTAACATCGACAAGCTCAAAGGCTCCACTGAACATCGTGCCGGCACTTATATCTTTAACGATCGTATGATGATCGAAGCAGGAATGGCATCACTGAAGGACTGTGGCTTACATGTTTACTCCAGCGTGGTCAGCCGCGGCGGCACTGACCGTGGCATTCTGGATGCCGGCTCTAAAACGCTGACCTCAGATACCGGCGGCCTGGAGGGCTTTGGCCATATTATCGAACACCCCACAGCACGGATAAGCAAGTTTGCCGAGGAGCACGGATTTTTAGATTTAAGCAGATGCAACAGCAAACCAGAGGTTGGTGATATTGTTCGCGTCGTGCCAAATCACGTGTGTGTTGCCGTCAATATGGTTGATCAACTCGTCGCCGTGCGAGGCGGCGAAATTGTCGAAATCATTCCTGTTGCAGCGCGCGGGAAGCTGGTTTGAAAATTTCATTTAACAGCAAAAGAAATTTAATATAACCAGATTGAGAGCAGACCGGAATGGAAACCAACACAAGTCATGCGCAGCAACATCTAGAAAACTACTACCAACGAAGAGCCAAAGAATACGAAAACATTTACGACAAACCTGAAAGACAACAAGACCTTAAAGCCCTTCACAAACAACTGCAGAATTTTTGTAAAAATAAAAATATTTTAGAAATCGCCTGTGGCACAGGTTATTGGACAGAAAGCATCAGCAAAACAGCCGCTTCGATTCACGCACTCGATGTAAACAACGCCGTCTTAGAAATAGCGGAACAGAAAAATTACGGATCAACACCGGTCAAAGTTGAAGAAGGAAATGCATTCGACTTAAGACACATCAATAGCCAATCCATTGACATCATTTTCATGGGATTTTGGTGGTCACACGTTCCATACGAAAAGATTGAAGGATTTTTAGAACATCTGGCAGAGCACTTCCCGCCCAATGCCACACTGCTAATACTGGACAATCGCTACGTAGAAGGAAGCAGCACACCCATCAGCCGCACGGACAAATTCGGTAACAGTTTTCAGCAACGCCAGCTTAAAGACGGCTCCCGATACAAAGTGATAAAAAACTTTCCTGACGAGAGACAAATACGCAAATCATGTGCGAACTACTGTCAGAGGGGTTCATACAAAGCCCTAGAGTTTTTTTGGGTTTACGAAACCGAGCTCAAGCGCAGAGAAGTTTAATAACAAGAAAAATCAATAAATAATCCGTCCAACCCTATAGAAGTTAAGTTGTTTGCTCTACGCTAACCGATAATATCGCTCAATCGTAGATGGACGCATAATTGCGAACATCGATTACTGAACATCCAGCGACCATAGCTGCTTCTATACCCTCGTCAGAGTCTTCAAACACAAGGCAGCGACTTGGATCAACGCGTAATAAGCTTGAAGTCAGCTTATACGCCTCTGGCGATGGCTTGTGTTCAGTCACATCCTCTGCAGCCACAACCTGATCGAAATAATCAAGCAACTGAATAGCGATTAGAGAGGCAGTCACGCTCTTCCGTGAACCGCTCGATGTAACTGCCAGAGGAACTTCACTATGCATCGTCGTGGCGATATCTGCTATCTCAGGGATTACCTCAACAGTATGCGCCAAATCGTTATAATATCGCTCGCAAGCTATAACAGCAGAATCAATATTTATATCCAGCTCTTGCGAATGTTTAAATTCTGTGAGGGTGCCTCGTCGTGTCAATCCGGTATGAGTGTCATACCAACCACGAGGAAAAGATATATCTTGTTCAAGTAGCGCCAATCAAAATGACTGATAGTGCTGTGGCGCTGAATTAACCAATGTCCCATCGCAATCGAACACGATCGCGTCGAAGCAATACGAGTCCAAGTTTATCGGTAGTTTTTCCGGTGGAGAACCAATTGTCACGACTCAGGAACCAAAACCATTTTTTCTTCCCTAAAATGGAGAGACACATTCTCGCCTTTATGGTGACGATTATCCACATGCCTATCTACGACAAATAGATTGCCACACTCGGTTTCTATATCGTACTCAACCTGATTTCCTAAATAAGCAGAATGCAGGATTTTCCCTGGTAATGAGTTAGTTTTATTTAGTCCATCCAAACTAACATTCTGAGGGTGCGCAACAAGTTTTACAGGCCCTGCTAAATGTGAGTCTTTAATTGACAGTTTTACCCTTCCAACGCTTACATCTGCTACCCCTCCACTCGACCCGTTGATTTCACAAGGAATGAGATTAGCGTTTCCAATAAAGTCCGCAATGAACTCTGAAATGGGACGCTCGTAAAGATCTGCAGGTGCACCTATTTGCGCTATTACTCCATCCTTCATAACAACAATCTTATCAGAGACTGCCATTGCTTCTTCTTGGTCATGAGTAACATAAACAGAAGTCAATCCTAATTGCTGCTGTAGTTGTCGGATTTCTTCGCGGACATGGCGACGCATTTTCGCATCTAGATTAGAAAGAGGCTCATCAAACAATAAAACGTCCGGTTCAAGTACAACAGCACGCGCTACTGCAACACGTTGTTGCTGACCTCCGGAGAGTTCGCTAGGCAATCTTTCCCCTAGCCCTTTCAGGCCTACCATCTCAAGTCCTTTTTCCGCTTTCTCCAATATAGATTTTCTTGGAGTAGAAGAGACCTTCAAGCCATAAGATACATTTTCAACCACACTCATGTGTGGAAAAAGAGCGTAGGACTGAAACACCATCGAGACGTTTCTGTATGTGGCTGATAAATCAGTCACATCATCATCACCTATACATATTCGTCCACTGGTCGCCTGTTCCAAACCAGCAATCATTCTCAACGTAGTGGTTTTACCACAGCCACTGGGGCCTAATATTGTAACCAGTTCACCCGCTGGAATAGTCAGGTTGAGATTATCAATAGCGAGTACATCGCCATAGCTTTTGTGAACATTCTCAAACCGTACACTAGCCGAATTTTTTTTCATTAACTTATATCCTGTCAAGTAACAACTTTCTTTTGTGATTGGGACGGTACATAGTCATTCAGAATGCGTGTTTTACGGCGTAGCTTTCGCGAACCGACTATGAGCTGAAGTAATAAAATCGCTAGCAACATAGTGATTATCAAAACAGCCGAATAGGCTATAGCAATGCCAAATTCGCCGTTTTCGACGCGTCCGACAATGAATGAAGTTGCCATGTTGTGCCTTGCGCTAACTAGAAATATAACCGCACTGACAGACGTTATCGCTCTTACGAAGCTATAGATAAGAGCAGCCAAAATCGCTGGCCCAAGTAGTGGAAGAATGACTCGTTTAATTGTTGTGAAACTATTCGCACCAAGAGTTAATGAAGCCTCGTCCAAACTTTTATCAAGCTGAGACATAGCTGCAATACCACCTCGGACACCAACTGGCATGTTTCTAAAGACAAAGGCAATTATCAAAATAACGCCTGTTCCCGTCAATTCAATTGGCGGGACATTGAATGCGACTATATAGCTTATTCCAACAACAGTACCTGGTATGGCAAAGCTCAACATGGTGCCGAATTCGAATAGGTTTTTCCCTGCGAATTTCTGCCGAACGAGCAGGTAGGCCGTCGACAACCCAACCAATGCTGTCAATGGTGCAGCTATTGAAGCAATTTTGAGGGTGGAAAAATAGCTATCCCAAGCGGAACCCGTCCATGTAATACCATCAGTAAAATCCAAACTGAATGCGCTTGCATAGTGCTGCAGAGTGAACGAGTGATCATAGCCCCAAAGCGTAACGAAGCTACCGAATACAATCATGCTGTAAACCACAGCTGTAAATATTGCCCAAGGGATAGAAACTGAATAGCAGGTCCACTTCAAAACATTATTTAGCCCACTGTGTTGCCCAGAGTCTCCTTTTCCGGTGACTGTTGCGTAGGATTTGTTGCCCAACCACCAACGTTGAATAAGGAAAGAGCTTACTGTTAGGAAGAGTAAAGCAATTCCCAAAACCGCTGCCTTGCCGGAATCAGAAACAGCTCCGACGATAGCGAAATATATCTCTGTGGACAAAACTCCAAAATTACCGCCGAGGACAAGTGGATTGCCAAAATCAGCTAGGCTTTCTATAAAGCCCAGTAAAAAGGCATTGGCTAATCCAGGACGCATCAGTGGTAGCGACACGTGTATGAAGGTCTGCCACTTATTGGCATGCATCGTCAACGATGCTTCTTCCATCGAAGGACTGACCCCTTCTACAACACCAATCATGATTAAAAAAGCGATTGGGGTAAACGATAGCAATTGGGCAACGTAAACGCCCCAAAAACCGTATAGCCAACGTGATTTTTCAAGCCCAAATAAAAATTCGGCCCATTCAGTAACAACCCCTGCACGCCCAAACAAAAGTATAAGCGCCAGACCTATGACAAATGGAGGCGTAATTATCGGCAACACGGTCAGAACTCGAAGAAGCTTTTTAGCACGAAAACCAGTTCGCGTTGCTATAAGAGCGAATGACAATCCCAGTAAAGTTGTGCCTACTCCAGTCATAACAGCGAGAAATACCGAGTTAACAGCGGGACCGCAATAACCTTCACCGGTCAAACATTCCAGACCCCATATTCTTGGCGAAAAAAATGTACTTACAAAACCTGAAGTGCCGTATCCCCCAGTTTTAAGTTCAAAAGCATTACTCAGTACTTGAGCAATGGGGAAAAACACAAAAACAGCAACAAGAGCAACTATTGTCCCTATCATTCCGTTTATAAACGCATCGCCGCGAACATTCCGAATCCCAGTCAATCCAGTGGTTAACAGGTAGAGCGAAGAGGCTAGTACGACTAGAGCTCCTACACCTAATCCAACCTGACCTTTTATCAAAAACGCCTGGACGGAAATCCAGATCAGTCCGATCGAACCAACCCATACCAAACGCTTGGCAAGTTTATTCTGATTGCTTGCTAAGATAATTGCTAACGCAGCTATAAAGACCAACACCGGTGGAATTAACCACCAGTGTCCGTGTCGCAGCGCAAGAGTTGCAGCTGGCGCATGGTCCAGGGATGTAAATGTACTCAACCAATTGAAGGAGAAAAGCCCTTTTTCGACTGAGTACCAAGGGAGCAGGAATAGGCTTATTAAACCCACAAAGACCCACAAGCCAGCTGTTTTTTTCATTGCATTATTCTCAAACAGAGTTGTTTCTAGTTTTTCTCGGCGTTTTTGACGTCTGTGTCCCAACGCGCAAGCAACCTCTGTCGAGTTTCTGAAGAGCCGTAAGTAGCAAAGTCATAATCAATGAGTTTGATAGATGAGAGGCCTGGGGATTCAGGAGCTACGGTAGCCTTTGAATTTGAAGGTACTTGAAATGCCTTCACTTCAACGGATCTAGACTGGACAGCTGGATCCAGCGAAAATTCGACCCATTTTTTTGCAGATTCTAAATTTTTTGCTCCCTCAATAATGCTCACTGCACCGACCTCATAACCAGTGCCTTCACATGGGGCTACGATTTCAAGCGGGAACCCAGAAGAAGCCAATTTGACCATGTCATGCATAAATCCAATGGATATAGAGGTTTCACCTCTTGCTGCCGCTTTACTCGGGGCGGAACCAGATTTTGTATATTGGTTTACGTTCTTCCCTATTTCAGTTAGAAGAGAAATAGCTTCTTCTTCTCCGAATAGCTGCACAAAGGTTGCTAGCTCAGTATATGCCGTCCCTGAACTATTTGGATTAGCAACCTGAATTTCCCCAGCATAGGAAACATCTGTTAGATCCTTCCAACAGGCAGGAGCTTCTAAATTTTTCTCTTTGATAAGTTCACTGTTGTACGCAATGCCGAGAGCGCCAGCATAAATGCCAACTGTTCTGCCTTCGGATATGTTGGACATATTTACTGCCCACCCCAATAGATCGGACGTATCAACACCCGATGGCTGCGTCAATCCTTCGGAGGCCGCAATAAGATGCGGATCACCAGTACCACCCCACCAAATGTCGGTCTTTGGGTTTTCTGATTCGGCTCGAACTTGTGCCAGCGTCTCTCCGGTACTTTTTCTCACCATCGCGACGTCAATACCAGTTTGCTTTTCAAATTCGGTTGTCATCAAGTCGCACCAAGATTGCTCTGCACTACAAACTACGTTGAGTGAACCAGCAGCAATTGCCGCTTGACTAAACATCGCCAAACCAAACAGTGCAGTACTAACAGATATCTTTTTTTTCATTGCATTCTCCATTGAAAAAATCAGTAGGTCTGAGCCCAATACCCGAGCTCGGTGGCGAGTATGAGCAGCATTAAAGGGGAATACTATTGATAAAACTACAACATCAATGCATATATTTTGATTGTTACAATATCTACCGTTTTTATTACTTTTGTTTCGAATATTACAAACACACAGTCGATTTCCGATGCAGTATTATTCGGGGTAGCAATCAAAAGCGGGTTTTAAAAGCTAATTTACGATACATTGTGCAAGGCGTAGTTCGCTAGCCAATTTGCCTGATGAGCATAGTCAACCTAGGGAGGATTAAATGTGAGTACAAAAGCGCAATCCATCGCAATTGTTGATGACGACCCTCTAATTAGATCAGCTCTTGTCAATCTTCTACGAGACAACAGCTTTGACCCTCACGCTTTTTCTGGTAGCGAATCACTTAAAACGATGCGCTATCATCCCTTTGATCTTTTTCTTATAGATTGGAGGCTTTCTAACGAAAATGGGTTGGATATAGTTCGCGATATCTGTCAAACAAAAAACACACCGGTGATTATGATGAGTGGTGTGAGTGATGAAATTGACAAAGCCATTGGCCTCGAAGCGGGCGCGGACGACTATATTTCCAAACCTTTTAATCCTAGAGAACTCATCGCGCGTATCCGGGCTTTACTCAGACGAAGCTCTTTAGCGGATACACAGACAAGCCAAAATAGTCAGCCAAACCTTTCACATTTAGCTCGTTTTGGCGAGTTAGAGCTGAACCTTTCTAGTCGTGAGCTAAGAAACCAGAACGGCCGCGAGATTTCGCTTACCAATGCGGAATATCGCTTACTCGAGTTCTTAGTTACTCACCAAGGAAGAGTAATTGATCGCACAGAGCTGCTCAATTACTTGGGAAGCGATTTGAACCAACTCGGTGATCGATCCGTCGACGTGTTGATTCTAAGGCTGCGTGGCAAAATCGAAATAACACCATCGAAGCCAGTTCACCTGCAAACACGCAGAGGTAAGGGTTATGTGTTCGTTACTTCAGCAGCAGTGCGATAATTAATTCCATGCTAGATAGACACCTCCAGCTTTTATTATTATGAGCATCCAAGCTCGACTACTACTGGCCGTTGGAATACTCACATTGTCTACATTGGTTGTTGGCAGCGTTTCCTGGTACTGGCTCACTCGATCAAATAACATCTTGGAAGATTTACATAAATCGACATTGAGAGAAGTAAATCGATCGCATGAGCTAACCAAACAGAGCTCTGTTTTTACAACCTCTGCTCCTTTTCTTCTGAACTTGACTTCCTCGTACCTGGTCGAATCAAAAGGGAACCAGCTATTGTTATCTATTGACCAGACAATAGAATCTTGGAGCTCAATAGAGTCACAAACCAAGACCGAAAGTCAGTACTCTGCTTCGATAATAGAAACCCTAAGATCTATGCATACCTCAATAGTTAGGCTGATCGACGAAACTCAGTCTCTCTCTGCAAATGAGGATTCAACACGTTTGCTGGTAGCTCGGCTGACCGGTGCTGAAAAAGAGCTAGAAAGGGCAGCACAAACTACGTTCATACTTCCAACGCGCGATGCAATTCGCCAAGCTCAGTTAGCTGTTAAAAGCTTGGTGACTGCAACACGCACTACTAGCTTGATAAGCCTAGGAGAATATCAACGCTCCTTTCAACAACAAGTCCTGGCCCAAGAAAAAGCTAATTCGCCAAATGATATTCGAAGGATTTTTTCTTTTATAAAAAAACTGACAGAAGGCCCCAGAGGGCTATTCGCATTGCGTATATCCATTCTTGAGCACAACGTAGCCGCACGCAGAGCGTTAACAGGAATAAGTGAGCAGGCAAATATTTTGAATGCTCAAGTATTAGAGCTGATTAGAGCATCAGAGCTGGAAATTTCAGAACGACAGGAAGAAACAAGCAAATATCTACGTAATGCTAAAATTTTGATTCTGTCCAGTGTTATAGCAAGTTTAGTCACAGCGCTGTCAGTTGCCTTGTTCATCTCTGGCTATATAGTACGGAATTTAAATACAGTTTCTGTTGCAATGACAGCACTTGCCAAAGGGGATATTGGAAACAATGAGCAGCAAGACAATCTGCGCTTTGACGAAATTGGAAACCTGCAAGCCTCTTTCCAAGTTTTTCGCGCAAATGCAATTAAGCTAAATCGCTTAAACAAGCGACTAATTCAAGAAACAGCATTATTCGAATCAATGTTCAACAATATAAATGACGGAATTGCGGTGACCAATGCAGACGGAAAAGTGCTGGTTTATAACCCAATGCTCTCTCAGCTGCTTTCTAGCTTCGACCACGAAGCAAATGTCGAAACAAACAGCCCATTATCAGAGAAGATAGCCCCAATTTTTCGAAGCGCCGAAGAAAACGGACAAATATCAAGCCATGGAAATTATCAAGAATTGCGAAATCAGCATGGAAACGTACTTGAAATCAGAGTCAGTGAATTGCCCGATGGTGGCAAGGTATGGTTATTTTCTGACACGACTGAACGCAGACGAATTGAAGAAAGACTTCAACACTTTCATCGATTAGAAAGCCTGGGACAACTAACTGGAGAGGTTGCACATGACGTCAACAACGTTTTGTGTGCAATCAAAACTACGCTGCCAATTGTTATCTCTCAACGAACCGACAGCCGCGCGCACTCTGAAGCGATAGGAAAAGTAGAGGATGCAGTCGATCTAGGCAGCTCTTTTACAAATCGTTTGCTAGCGTTTGCAAAAAAACAGCAACTAATCCCCAAAACTATTGAAGTTAATGAACTGGTTACAGGCGTATCGGACCTAATCGCATTGAGCTTGGGCAACGAAATTGACTTAGTAATCAATTCTACATCAGATCCAGTCTTTGTGAATATCGATCCCCTACAACTCGAAAGTGCACTGCTGAATCTTTGTTTAAATAGTGCGCATGCCATCAATGGCGTTGGGACTGTATCGCTCTCAGTAAATCTATCAAGCGAAAACAAAGTCGCATTAACTGTCGAAGATAATGGGTGCGGAATGAGTCCAGAGCTGTTGAGAAAGGCGGTTGAACCTTTCTACTCCACTCGTCGAGGTGGCAGAGGAAGTGGGCTAGGCCTTAGCATTGTTTACGGATTCATCAAACAATCAGGTGGAGATATGCATATAGAAAGTACGGAGAGGAAAGGAACTACGGTGACACTGTTGCTAGATTCTACAAATGAAAAAACAAAGGCCGCGATTATCGATAACTCACTTTTAGAAGTGGATACAACTGTACTAATTGTTGAAGATTGTGCAGAAACGCTACAGTACGCTGTAGGGCTTTTTCAGCATTTAGGAATGACAACCCTGACAGCCCACAGCTTTGAAGAAGCTAAAGCCATCCTACAGAGTGAATCACCGATTGCCTATTTGTTTACCGATTTACACTTAGGCAGTGAGCAAACAGGGTGGGACATTGCAGAGGCTTGCATTAACACCAAAAATATAAATAAGATAATCGTAACTTCTGGACGTAAATCAGAGATCTTATTGCCGCCCTCTCATCTAGCTGACAAAATAGTCGCGTTGGCCAAGCCCTACAACCTAGATGAATTGAACACAGCCATCAAAAAAGTAAAAACTAATTAAGTTTGATAAACACTTTCGAATATCTTTTTTTAATCAAATGTACTGTCAGAATCGGCTATATATATCTATCCAATATCACTAAAGCCTTAGGTTTAAAAAGAGAACCCTCCCCTCCCCCGAGTGCTTGCTCTTTTGACGTGATCAAAATCGTTCGGCTGTCGGTTTATCAAATCATAGAAAAATATGACTATTGGCTAAATCAACGCCCAGACTAATCGCGCTCTTTATTACGTAGTTATTATAAAATTCTGTTGGGTTGGTATTAAGACTGTTGTCTCGACTTCATTCTAAAACGACACAATAAGAAAAAGTAACTTCCAAATATTTTTGTTTAGTACTTTGGAAATTCACACGAATGTATGTGCCGAAGTATAAACGCCAGCATGGCAGGACGAAACGGCAGCTGAGAGTGCCGCCCCTCGCGGACTACTTCTTGAAGCTAGAAATCCCCACAGCCTCACGCATCGCCTCTATAAGGGGCACGCTGTGCTCGCGTGCTTTCACGGCCCCCGCCTGCATAATTTCTTCCATGTGGCCGGGCTTTGCCATCAGCTCTAAATAGTGCTCTCGTGGTTCGCTTAAAACAGAGTCAAGCTTTTCAAAAAGCTGTTGTTTGGCGTCACCCCAGCCTATGCCATCGGCATACGCTTGCGCCATAGCAGCCGTCTCTTCGGGTGTAGCAAAAGCGCGATAGATCTCAAAGAGTGAGCTGCCTTCAGTCGACTTCGCTTCGCCGGGTTCCTGTGAGTTAGTGACAATCTTCATCACCAACTTGCGCAACTTTTTGCTCGTTTCAAATAGCGGAATCGTGTTGCCGTAGCTTTTACTCATCTTACGGCCGTCTAGACCACTGAGTATCGCGTCTTCTTCACTGACAACCACTTCGGGCAATACCAACAAGTCTTTGTAGTGATGGTTGAAGCGCTGCGCTATATCGCGTGTCATCTCCAAGTGCTGAATTTGATCTCTACCGACAGGCACATGGGTCGCTTTAAACATGAGAATGTCCGCCGCCATCAACACGGGATAGCTGAACAATCCCATGGTGATGCCCTTGTCGGGATCAGCGTCGCCCGAGTCGATGTTTTCTTGCGCCACTGATTTATAAGCGTGGGCACGATTCATCAGGCCTTTGGCAGTCATGCACGTGAGCATCCAAGACAGCTCCATGACTTCGGGCACATCCGACTGGCGATAGAAGACTGCTCGCTCTGGATCCAGTCCCATGGCAAGCCAAGTAGCAGCGATTTCTAAGCGAGATTGCATAACTAGGGCTGGGTCATGGCATTTGATCAAGGCGTGGTAATCCGCTAGAAAATAGAAATTTTCTGTGTCATCTCGCTTTGACGCCTCAATTGCGGGTCGAATTGCACCCGTGTAGTTGCCCAAGTGCGGCGTGCCGGAGGTGGTAATACCCGTGAGAAATCGCTTGGTGGCCATAACGAGAATTGTGCCTTTTGTGCTTGATTTATAAAGTTTAAGGCAGCCATTCTAGCGCTAATACACCACTTTGGGGGAGCTAGATAAAACAACCCAGAATTAACTAATTGCTACATTACGAAAAGAAATCTCTGCAAACTTCCAAATTTGAGCTACTGGTGTCATTCTGTATCGATATCGACACAGCTGAAGGCTAGATTCTTGTTGGAACACCGAGCGCTCTCAGGCGAATCACGCCGAAATATTCGCCAGATACTACTTGGAGCACTCCTAGCCGGCGTAATAACCGTAGCGCCCGGGCTTACAGTTAAGCCTGTGCAAGCAAACGAACCCTTGGCGATTAGCTGGCAAGCTGCTCAGGCAATCTCAGCGCTTAAGATTATCGATACCACTGCATCAAAAGAGTTAGTGACTCGATGGCGCCAATCTCCTGTCGAAGCCACGATCAATTCGCATACCTCAACCTTATTGATGAAGCACGTCAGTGATCTCAGCGGAAATCCCGAGCTGTGGAGTGACAAAATAGAGCTGTATAAATTTGCTCGTGCGATACGCAACAACAGTGTCGATCAATATCTGCGCGCGATGACTGCGCCGAACCCTGTTGCGCAGGGCCTTAAGAAAGCCCAAATTCGTTACATGGAAATTGAATCCACAGGTGGCTGGCCAAACATCCCCGCTGGACCGGGGTTGCAACAAGGTTTGTACGATGAACGGCTACCTCTCCTGCGTCAGAGGTTGCTCGCTACGGGCGACCTCAACATTGAAGATGCAGGCCATGAAGGCTTCGACATCACGCTCACTGAGGCGGTTCAGCGCTTTCAGCAACGCCACAGTCTCCCCGTTGACGGCATTGTCGGAGAACGAACCTTACGCGAGATGAATGTACCGGTACACAAGCGCATCGCTGCGATTCGTCTCAGCCGTTCTCGTGCCGAGGAGTTGCCTGCCGGTTCGCGCGCAGATTATGTGTGGGTGAATATAGCTGGGGCAAACACGCATCTAGTTCGCAAACAACAAACTATCTGGAGCGGCCGCTCCGTCGTGGGCAAGCGCGAAACTCGCACACCCGAAATGGCCAGTAAGATAGAAACATTGGTTTTAAACCCTTACTGGATGGTGCCTGACAGCATCGCCAAAGCCAGTCTACTGCCACGTGCAGCCCGAGAGCCCAATTTTTTAGCGCGTATGAAATACCGAGCATTTGACAGCAACGGTAGAAACTTGGACTTAAACTCTACAGACTGGAACGCAGTCGTCTCGGGCAATGGCCCAGAGGTTCGGCTGACACAATCGCCTGGACCGCGGAATGCGCTGGGTAAAGTGAAGTTTCTATTCCCCAATGAACACGCCGTTTTTTTGCACGACACGCCCAGTAAAAAAGGCTTCCTGCGCAGCCGACGTGATCTCAGCAACGGTTGTGTGCGCGTTGAGGGAGCACTTTCTTTGGCGACCATGTTGCTCGAACCACAGGGTTGGGATCGACAACGTATAGACGAAGCGCTCGAGGGCGGGAAACCCGTAAAACTCACGCTCGAAAAGCCTTTGCCTGTACACACGCTTTATTTAACGGCTATGCCCGGTCATGACGGCGAGGTGAAATTTTACAGTGACAGTTATCGCAAGGACACTTCGTCTGCATTGGCCCAGTTGAATTAAAAACAGGTTAAGCTGTCGACTTAATCTATTCTTTTCTTTCTAAGGCGACACTCCCATGGCTACTACCCACTTTAAAGGCTCTGCTGTTGAAACCAATGGTCATTTCCCAGCCATAGGCCAACAAGCCCCAGACTTCAAACTCGTTAAGACCGATTTATCTGAAGTGTCATTGGCGGATTTCAAAGGCAAGCGCATTGTTTTTAACTTTTTCCCAAGCGTTGACACTGGCGTCTGCGCCACTCAACTAAAAACCTTCAGTCAAAAAATGGCGGGTGACAACGACACGGTGTTGCTTTTCGCGTCTCGGGATTTGCCGTTTGCTTTCGCGCGATTTTGTGGCGCAGAAGGTGTGGAGAATGCGGTCACTGCGTCAGACTTTCGTCACAACAGCTTGCAAGCCTACGGTGTTGAGATGGCTTCAGGCCCGTTGTCTGGTTTGTTCGCCCGCGCCGTGCTGGTGTTGGATGCAGAGCACAAAGTGGTGCACAGTGAAATGGTGTCAGAGGTGACTGAAGAGCCAAATTACGATGCAGCACTGGCGGCTCTTGCCTAACTGTTGATTAAGCGCCTTCGTGTGTGGTTCCGAAATTAAAAATCGGGACCACACAAGACACCAACAAACTTGCATTGACTTAAGCTAAACGTCCGTAGAATGTCATGCGAGCTGACTCCGAAAGAGAAACACCTGGCTCAGTGTTGTACGCCAAAACAACCAACATGCGAGTTGTATCTCCAATAGTCGGTGTCACTCGGTGAAGCGAGTTACGTCCACGAAACAACACCAGTGCCCCCGCTTCCATAGACAGGCTTTTTACCGGCATTTTACCGTCGAGTACCGCGGCAGACTGGTCGTAGTTCATGTCACCCTCATCCGCATTGCGCAAATCTTTTACATACTCAAAAATAGCACCGTCCGTAGGTTTTTGAATCAGCAGCGTAATAGCAAAAGACGAATTGTCGTAGTGCCAACCCAGCTCTTGTCCTTGTGCAGCGTAGTGCAAATTGATTGACGATAGTGGATCTGCATATTCGTGCATCGCAGCTTCACCCAACACCGCGCACAAAAATGCTTTAAACGCACCGCTGTTATACAACGCTTGCAAAGAAGAGTCGGCCGGAATCTGATCAGTAGTGATGCACCCTTTGGAAGAACTGACCGTGCGATTCCTTGGGTGATCATCCGGAAATTCCGGATCTTTTGGAGAGAGATAAATATTGTGGTCACTGGTCGTGTAATACGCCAAGCCCTGATTCTCTTCGCCCTCTCGGGCAATGCTCGCGATTGCCGATGCTGTCAAGAAGCCCGGCATCACCAAAACGCCCTTTTCATCTAAAGCTCGTTTACACTCAGCACGAAAATCCAGGCAGTCGATAGGATGCTGTTCAATATCAATGATCCCTCGCATAGCAACGTCCATTTGGGCATCAGAAGACGACACAGTATTCTCCATAATTACAACCTCTGATCAGATTTTTATATAGGCCTGCACCCAGCTAATGACGAATGACTTTTCCGGCCAAGCAGCCCGTTGTCGACCGATATTATAAAACTAAATGGCGCAACTTTACTGGCAGTTCCGACAGTGCAGCCCCATCGACATTTGCAAAAGCAAAACGCAGATAGCGGTGATTGCCATCGCCAAAAAATTCACCGGGCAGACAAGTCACTCCACACCGCTCAGCGAGCGCCTTGGCAACCGCCACCGAATCAGTGCCAAATGGATGCTCTACAAAAGCAAAGTAAGCGCCAAGAGCAACCACACGCCATTCAGGCAGATCTTCCATTATGCGAAGAAGCGCGTCTGAGCGATGCTGTATCTCTTGTCGGTTATCCTCTCGCCACTGGAACAACAAAGGCATAGCTTGGCTGACGGCTACTTGCGCCGCTCTTGGGGCGCAGATTTGTAGATTGTCCATCACCTTGGATATTTCCATCACCATCCGATGTGAGGCAGTCACCGCACCCAAGCGGTGGCCTGGTATACAAAACGATTTGGAAAAGCTGTAGAGCTGAACCATATTGTTTTCCCAGTCGCGTTCGGCAAAAAGATCATGCGGTTGTTGCCCGGGCGCCGCGAGAAAATCTCGGTAGGTTTCATCTAACACAAGCCAGACCCCAAGCTCTTGACACAGCTGAAAGATCGCTCTCAGTAATTCGGCTGGATATACCGCACCTGTTGGGTTGTTGGGGCTGGTTAAGATAAGCGCACGAGTTTTGTCGCTCAAAGCCGCTCGTATGTCCTCCACCTGCGGTAAAAATTTATTTTCTGCAACACAACGTACAAAGTTGACGTCTACGCCAAGCATGGACAGCGACGTGTGGTGGTTGAAATAACAGGGATTGCACATCAACACGTTGTCGCCATGACCTGCAATGGCAATCATTGTTGCCAAAAACGCCTGGTTACAGCCGGAAGTGATGTGTATGTGTTTTGAGTCTATGCGGGCCAAATAAGTCTGGGCGACGGACGCTGCATAGGCTTCTCGCAGGGAGGGCTCACCCTCAATAGGACCGTAACCAAAAAGGGCGGGATTAGCGGCACAATCACCCAAAAGGCCCATCAACCCAGGGTGTGGCGTGAAATTAGGCACCGCCTGCGACAAATCCAACAAGGGACCTAAGTCACCTCGATAAGCCGCCGACCAAGACTGGACTAGTGGAATCGGCGGCTGGCTGAGTGACCGCACGCTGGGGTTGATGGGAGCGGCAAGCATGCAAGGTTCCAAGGCAGTCGACGTTGCCAGGCAACGTATCAGGATGATTCACGGCAAGGGCGCGACTCATTAGTTCGTCTGGTGCGGTACTTCTAGTCGGTTCCCATCGTTTTCGTTTTGCTTTGCAGCGTCACGAATCGGTGACAGATTTTTTTCTATTTCGCCTAACCAAGCGAACAGTGCTTGAAAATCTTCCATGGATCGCCCGCGCAATTCATCGCTGGCCGCCTTAAACGTCTTAACCTGCGCATCATGATCCAACAGCAGCTCCGCCAAAAAGCTCTGTTCGCTATCTGTACTTTCTAGATTAAAGCGCTTTTCTCGCTCTGTGAGCATGTTCAGGTAATCAAAGTGGCGCTGTCGCGTTGTTTCCATGGCACTGTAAGCCTGAAAAGCGTCTGCAACACGCTCACGCTGGGATGAATCCACGGTTATCAGCCTCCGATGTAGGACATTTCAACTTTTTTGATAGGCGTGCCAACCAAACTGGCTCGCACTTCCGAATAACGATCATTTCTGTTTTGCCAAATATTCTCAAGCCTAGCCAAGATCTCTTTATCAGAAGTGTCTTCACGAAGCGGTGTCCGTAGGTCGTGACCAAAGCTGGCAAACAGGCAAGTAAACAACTGCCCCACTGCAGACAAACGCGCACGATGACAGCCACCACAAAAGGGCTCGCTGACAGAGGCAATAACACCCACTTCTCCACCCCCGTCCGAATAGCTCCAACGTTTGGCCACCTCGCCGCTGTAGTTTGCGTCGGTCGGCTCAATAGGTAACTCAGCATTGATCATTTCGACAATTTCAGCGGCGGTGAAGACCTCTTCTGGTACCCAGCCGTTGGCGTTGCCAACATCCATAAACTCGATAAACCGAAGGATCTGCCCCGTGCCTTTAAAGAAGCGCGCCATGGGCAAGATGCTGTGTTCATTCAGGCCCTTCTTGACCACCATGTTTATCTTGATTTCATCGTAGTCTGCAGCGGCGCAGTGGCCTATACCATCTAGCACCTGCTGCACTGACACATCGACGTCGTTGATGGCCTTGAAGGTGGCATCGTCCATTGCGTCCAAGCTCACATTGATACGCGCCAAGCCCGCGTCGCGAAGTGATTGAGCACGCGCCGCGGTCATCAGTGACACATTGGAGGTCATGGCGATATCGTCGATGCCGTCTATGTTCGCCAACCGCTCGATCAAGCTCTCAAGGTCGTTGCGCACCAAGGGCTCACCACCCGTGAGACGGAGCTTTCGCACACCCAGTCCAGCAAACAACCGGACAAGCCGCTCAATTTCTTCAAAGGAGAGCAACTCCTTGCGTGGCAAGAACTTGTGGTTGTCGAACACCTCACGCGGCATGCAATAGGTGCATCTGAAATTACAGCGGTCTGTCACCGAAATACGCAGATCGTGGATCGGTCGACCCAAGCCATCTAAAAGCTCGGTCATGGTATTACCCTACTAAATCGCTTGGTTATTGCTCATAGATTCTCACAAAGCGCCGCACGGCGCCAGCAAGATAACTGAACTGCGTGTCATCCAAGGCAGTGGGCGCGGGGCTAACTTCTTTTGGGAGCCACGCCCGATTAAAATCGGCACAGAGTGTTGCAAACAGATACAGCACCACGGTCACTTGTTAGAATTCAATGACGCAATTCACTAACGCCCTGCACAATTATCGCAAGAGAGCCCTATGATCACTGTAAGTCAACTGTGGATATACCCGTTTAAATCGGGAAAAGGACTATCGGTACCTTCATCGACTTTCGATAACGTGGGCATGAGCAACGACCGGCGATTAGTTGCATTGGACAAAAATGGGGTTTTTCTGACCGCGCGCCGTCACCCACAACTCTTATTACTTTCATGCACAAAAACGGACAAAGGATGGTTGTTGCAACACCCGTCTATGCTCAAAAAATGTGAAATAGCACCCAACGAGTCCGCAAATGTCATCACGGGTACGCTGTGGAAAGACGCCATCTCTGCGACTGACGCTGGAGACGAGGCCGCCAATTGGTTAAGCAGCCTATTGAAAAAAGATGTGCGTATCGCTATGTGGCGAGAACAGTCTCGCCACTCCAATAAATACCAACTTGAAAGCAGCTTTTCAGACGCTTCGCCGGTACTCATGGCGTCTGAAGCGAGCGTTGAACAAGCTTGCAGCTGGGGTGGTATTACGCCCGATGTACGTCGATTCCGACCGAATATAGTGCTGACCGGTGTGGATGCTTTTTCGGAAGACAGCTGGAGCCACATCCGCATTGGCGATGTGCACTTTGCGGCATTAGATTGCTGTGTCAGATGTATTTTGACGACAATAAACCCTGATACCTGCGAGGCTCACCCGAGTAAACAGCCAATGGTCGCGCTGCAAGACAAGCACGCCAATGCTTCACGCCAACCGCTATTTGGTATAAATCTGCGTCTAAACAGCGAAAAAAATAACGCAACTGTGGTGGTCGGGGACGAAGTGACTCTGCTCTCGTGAGGAGCAATTATTTTTTGAATCGATAATTGAAAAACGGAACCGAGTGTTAAGGGGTTGCCCAACCGCCCACGGCTTGTACCGGGCGACCTCGAGGGTCTTCTAGCCATGCCACCAACGCGTATTGCTCAGCAGGTGCTAGATCATCTGCGGTGAATTCGCCTTGGTGTTCAAACCCCGCTGCGGAATTAAAAGCCAGCTCTTGGCGCTTGAGCACAACGAAGTCATGTTTTAGGCTTCGGCCCATATTCTCGCCGTCTGTCACCGAGGATTCGATACCGGCACCCAACCAAGCGATTTGTAGATTCAATTGCTCCGGTACTTCTTGCGCTGGATCGAATGAAACTTTTACCTCTCCGCTGTCGTAACTCAAAGCCAATGGGCCAGGCATTTGCTGACGTTGCAGTGGTAACACCGCCCCGCTAAAAAATCCCCGCCATTCAGCGCCATCGACTAAAAAACCAGGGGTATAAACATTGGAGACATTGCCTAGCGCTGCATGTACACGCTGGCGCTTGCTGTTATCTGGATGTGCGTAAGGGTCCTCCCAACCAATGTAATCCCAGTAATCCACATGAAATGCCACGGGGATTCGCTCGCTCCACAGTCCTACATCAGATTTGAGCTTACTCAGGCGCCTATCGGCCGGGGGACAGCTACTACACCCTTCCGAGGTGTACAACTCGATGAGTTGAACCTGCGAAACAGTACTTTGAAACTGTTGAGGCGTTGCGGAAGCTGTGGTGATATGAAAGGCTGCGGTAAACGCAAATAGGCTGCTAGCAAAGTACGTAAATTTTCCCATAGTAGACATCCCCCTGAACGACAAACGATGCAAGTGGCTTGTGCATCTCTTAACTCAGTGTGGTGCTAAACCTCTCGTGTTTGAATACGTGCTTACCCTATAGAGGGCAGCATCAGCAATAGCACTTATGTCCGTGTGCCATTTTGCGCGTGCCAATCTTCAATGATCTTAACGATTTGATCCAGCCCGTCTGTCAATGCTGCGGGGCCAGGTTGTAGTATGTCCACGGATTTAATTTCGTGCAGCTCGCCGTCACGCACCGCTGGAACATCCTGCCAACCGGGTCGTGCAGCTACTTTTTCAGGCCGGAATTTTTTTCCGCACCAAGAGCCAATAATGATATCCGGCGCACGCCTAACCACCTCTAACGGGTCGGCTAGAATGCGGTCTTTGCCTAAACTGGCTGTGTGCAAGTCGGCAAAACAATCCACCCCTCCTGCAATCTCAATCAGCTCACCTGCCCACCGAATTCCGGTGATCTGCGGTTCATCCCACTCTTCAAAATAGACACGCGGTTTGAGCTTTGTCAGCGCCGCTTTGACTTGTAGCGACTCAATGCGATCACGATAACCCTCGACCAAAAGCGCTGCTTTATCCGCTGCACCCACCATCGACCCCAGCACCAAAATCATGTTGAGAATTTCATGCACAGAGCGGTGATTGAAAATAAGCACGGTGACGCCAGCGCGGATCAGCTCGGCGGCAATATCGGCTTGCAGATCGCAAAATCCCACCACTAGATCAGGTTTTAAATCGAGGATTTTGTCGATCTTTGCGCTGATGAAGGCTGAGACTTTTGGCTTATCTTTGCGCGCCTGCTTGGGGCGCACTGTAAAACCCGAAATACCGACGATGCGATCCTGTTCGCCGAGCAAATAGAGTGTTTCAGTCGGTTCTTCTGTGAGACAGACAATGCGTTCAGGGTAATGAGCAATCATGGGGAATCTCCGGAGGAGCAGCAATGCTAGAATGCGGCCATGAATTCGGCAAGCAAAACATCCAACTCCCCAAGTCAGAAAGCCCTGCAGCGTCAACTGGACGATTGCATGCTTGCTGACCAGCACAAACTGCGGCGCAAGCTACGTGATCTCAGCAAGCCCAAAAAAGAGCTGGATGAGAACATCGACGCAGAGGCGCTGGCGCGCTGGCAAGCTGCCGTAGACGCTTCTAAGGCTAAGCGCGAGTCCCGCACCGCTGAGCAACATACGCTGAATTACCCTGAATCGCTGCCCGTTGTGTCGGCCCGCGAGAAGATCATGGAAGCGATTGCCGCGCATCAAGTGGTAGTGGTTTGCGGAGACACGGGCTCGGGCAAGACAACGCAGTTGCCCAAGATGTGCATTGAGCTCGGTCGTGGCGCAGCAGGGATAATAGGGCACACACAACCACGCCGAATTGCCGCACGCAGCGTCGCCACCCGCATCGCTGAGGAGACCAGCACCGAGCTGGGTGCGCTGATCGGTTTTAAGGTGCGCTTCAACGATGTGCTGCAAGACACTGCCAAGGTCAAATTGATGACCGACGGTATTTTACTGGCCGAAATTCAACGCGATCCATGGCTCAACAATTACGACACTATTATTGTCGACGAGGCCCATGAGCGTTCGCTGAATATAGATTTTTTGCTGGGTTACTTGCACCAGCTGTTGCGCAAACGCCGCGACCTTAAACTGATCATCACGTCGGCCACCATAGACCCGCAAAGATTCGCTAAACACTTTCACGACGCGCCCATCATCACCGCAGAGGGACGAAGCTATCCCGTAGAAGTGCGGTATCGCTCACGACAAGTCAGCGACGATCAACCCGACGTAGATGAGTCCGTCGCCATCATCGAGGCCTGTGAAGAATTGGCGGGTGATATCGAGGGCGATCTGTTGGTTTTTTTGCCGGGCGAGCGCGATATCCGCGAACACAGCGAAGCGTTGCGCAAACACATCGCGCAATCCAAACGTTTGCGCGCGACTGAGGTCCTGCCGCTGTTTGGTCGTTTGTCAGCCGCAGAACAGCAAAAGATATTCGCGGCGCACGGCAACCGCCGTATTGTCTTGGCGACAAACGTGGCCGAAACCTCGCTCACCGTTCCAGGCATTCGGGCAGTCATCGACACGGGGACAGCTCGTATCTCTCGCTACGCAGCGGGGAGCAAGTTACAGCGCTTACCTATCGAGAAAGTCAGTCAAGCGTCGGCTAACCAACGCAAGGGTCGTTGTGGTCGAGAGGCACCCGGCATATGCATTCGCTTATACGACGAGGAAGATTTTGATGCTCGGCCAGAATTTACTGAACCCGAGATTCTGCGCACTAACCTAGCTTCCGTCATTTTACAAATGGCCAACTTGCACTTAGGGGAAATGGAAGATTTTCCCTTCCTTGAGCCTCCAGAGTTGCGTTATATCAACGACGGTTATCAGTTATTGCTCGAGCTGGGGGCTGTAGACAACCAACGCAAGCTCACCGCACTGGGGCGACAACTAGCCCGTTTACCGGTGGACCCACGTTTGGCACGCATGCTACTGGCTGCCGATCAAGAAGGTGCGTTGGACGAGGTATTAACCATCGTCTCTGGTTTATCGGTGCAAGACCCACGTGAACGACCGCTAAATGCCCGACAAGCCGCCGACGAAGCACACGCGGAATACCAAGATCAGCGTTCGGATTTTTTGGGCTGGGTAAATCTTTGGGCTTGGATTGAGGTGCAGCAAAAGGCACTGACAGGCAACCAATTCAGGAAGCATTGTCAGAAGAGTTTTCTCAACTACATGCGCATTCGGGAGTGGCGAGACTTACGCCGTCAGTTAGTGGACGTCACCCGCGAACTAAAAATGAAAAGCAACAGCGTAGAAGCCCATGCGGATAATATTCATCGATCAATCCTGACAGGATTACTCGGCAATATCGCAAGACTGGATGAAAAGCGAGAGTTCACCGGTGTGCGTGGAAGAAAGCTACAGATTTTTCCCGGCTCTGCGCTTAAGAAGCGATCGCCCGCCTGGATAATGGCCGCTGAGGTGACGGAGACCAGTCGTGTTTTCGCTCGCACCGTGGCAGCTATTGAACCCCAGTGGATTGAACAGTTAGCCAAGCCTTTACTCAAAGCCAGCTATTTTGACGCCCGGTGGCACCGCAAGCGCGCACAGGTTGGTGCGCGCGCGAAAATCACGTTGTATGGGCTCATTGTAAACCCCAACAGAAAAGTCAACTATGGCCCCATTAATCCTAGCGAATCTCGTGATATTTTTATCCGCGAGGCTCTGGTGGGTGCGCAATACAACACGGCAGCCACTTTCTACGAGCACAACTTGCGACTGGTGGAAGAGATCCAGCTACTGGAAGACAAGTCCCGGCGCCGCGATATTTTGGTTGCCCCAGAAGATCTCGTCGCCTTCTATTTGAGCCGAATCCCAGAAGGCGTTTACAGCGGTCCAAGCTTTGAAAAATGGCGCAAGGCATTTGAGGCGAGTACACCAAAGGGTTTGTACTTTGATCGCGATGCTTTGATGCAACACTCCGCGGTAGACATCAGTTATGAAAGCTTCCCCGATCAGTTGGAATTTGCGGGAGCGGTCTTGCCGCTGCGCTATAACTTTGAGCCGGGCCGCGACGACGACGGTGTCACACTGAGTATTCCCGTGGGTCTGCTCAGCAGAGTGAACGCTGCTCGCTGTGAGTGGTTGGTGCCCGGGCTTCTGGAAGAGAAAGTCACCGCCCTGCTACGAAGCTTGCCCAAAGCCATGCGCAAAGCAGTGGTCCCCGTGCCCGATGTGGCGCGCCAGTGTATTCAATCGCTACACGCCGGTGAGCAGTCGTTGCAAGCAGCAATCGCCACTTGGTTGCAACGCAACAAACAATTAGAAGTGGGTTATCAAGACTGGCAGCCAGAGCAATTGGCCACTCATCTGACCATGCGCTTCGAGATTTTAGATAATGAAGGTACAACGCTCGATACGGGCCGCGACCTCAAACAACTACAAAAAAAGCACCGCGAAACCGCCGAGGCCAGCTTGTCGGCGCCGAGCGCACAGGCTGGTATAGAACGCAGCGATATCGTCGATTGGAACTTTGGCGACTTGCCGGAAGAAATTGATCTAAAACAAGCCAGCGTGACGGTTACTGCATGGCCAGCCCTGACGGATGAAGGCGACAGTATCGCACTGCGTGTTTTTGGTGGCCCACAGCAAGCAAGCGACGCCATGCGTGGCGGATTGTTAGCACTGTATCAACTGCAGCTGAAAGACGAGTTAAAGTACCTACGCCGAAAATTGCCCGGTATCAATTCGATGGCGCTGCGCTATACCGCTTGGGGCACCAAGGATAATTTAATTCAAGACATCATCTCAGCGGCACTTTGCCAGTGCTTTATCGACTCTGTAGAAACACCAAGAACGCGAGAAGCGTTTTACGCGCAACTGAGCCAACAACGACCGCAACTCGTGGCCACGGCCAACAACATCAGCGAGTTACTGGGCGCAGCGCTAGATGCTAACCAACGTATCAATCAGCGCATCCGGAAAAACGGCTCTCTTGCATGGGTAGAAGCGGTCAATGACATACAAGACCAGGCAACCCAGCTACTAAACAACGGAGTAGCTCTGCGAACTCCGCCGCAATGGCTCGCTCGGTTTTCCGTATATTTTGAAGCCATCGAACGCCGCTTAGACGGCTTGGACAAAGCACCCGACCGCGATCGGAAAATTCGAGCTGAGCTGCTGCCTTTGTGGGAGAGTTTCAAGGAGATACCGAAACCAAAAACAACAGTTGGGGAGTTTAGCCAGCAATGGCATGTCGTGCGCTGGACTTTTGAAGAACTGCGCATCTCTCTCTTTGCACAAAGCTTGAGAACGGCACAAAAGGTTTCGATAGACCGCTTAGAGAAAGAGCTGAAAACACTGCGCCGGCTAGACCCGCACTAAGTACGCAATCTAATCGCCATTTTTGACATTGATTAAAGGCTACACAGCATAGATTTCCAGGTGCGACAGCCATAAGTGCCGCACCTAAAAGCCGTTTACTCAAACAGGGTAAAAGTAGCTGACGCTACCTCATCAACATGCAGAAACTCACCCGTTAAGGTGTATTTGCCTGCAGGCAACATTGAACTGTCTTTCAATAAGAGATTCCAATTATGTCGCGCACCGTAGCTCTCTTCAGGTTCTAAGGCCAAAAAGGTAGCTGTCGAGTCGAAAGTCTGGCCATCAGACCAAGTCCATACGACTTCATCATCACTGTTTGTCACTTCAAAATCGAACTTCTGCTCGTCTTCAAAGGTGATGCTGTAGGCACTGTCAGAAACGTTCTCAATGTTCAGCACCATACGCAAAGTTTCACTGGGATAAAAAGTATCGCGCAGTGTCCCATCCGCATCTTGTACTTTTACAGTAACGTCGAAAAGATCACTGCCATCGTTGTCCAAATCACTGTCAGCTGTCTCAGAACAAGCAGAAATCGTCAGTAGACCAGCAGCGATTAAAGCACCAAAATATCCCTGTTTCATCATCCAACACCCCAATAGTTAAGCGACATTTATTAAAAGAGGATTAGACGAAAATTCCAAACCTTATGGTTGCTAAGGAACTTCCATGCCAGATTTGTTAGAACGTAGAAAAACAATTGGGCAGCAATCGCTTCCATTTGGACGACAGCAACATTAAGGTGAGACAGAAATTATGGGAGAGTCGAAATGCTAGAGCCTCAACAAGCGGTGGACGCCGATAGAGCGCTGATGAGTCAGTGGCTGAATGAGTCTAAATCTCAGGATTTTGAGCCGCGATTTGTGCCCGGCCCAGGCATACAGAAATTGAACCTCCGTTTTGACATAGACGCACTGCGCGCCGCTCTAGCTGATGTGATCGGTGATTTACAAGACCAGGGGGATGGTTTTAGTGCCTTTGCTCTGACTCGTAGGCCCGGTGTGGAAACACCAACACCCTACGACCTCTCAGGACTATTTTGGACTCGAGTCGACGAGAGCTACGAAGAGGTGCCTCGCGAAGAAGACGTGAACGAATTTTTGTTCACAGAATTCAATCCTGCTTTGAAAGGCAGCTACTTCGAGCGTGTACACCAGCAACTTCTGGCGAGATTTCCGATCGGACGTATGCGCGTTCTTGGTAAAAAACCCTACAACTGCAACTCATGGCACCGTGATCCCGAGCCTCGATTGCATATTCCTATTGTCTCAAACCCAGGCTCTTTATTTGTCGTCAATCACCATGTAACGCACATGCCTGCCGATGGCTCAGTCTACTTCACCGATACTCGCGGGTATCACACCGCGCTCAATGGCGGCGAAGATCAACGTGTGCATATTGTCGCAGCACTGCCTTGGAAAGCTCAGGAGTGATAGTTGGTATCGATACTTTTACAACGCTACCGCTGCACAACCTGACGTAGTTTTTCGATAAAATCGGCGTCTCCCCAAGGCTGCATTCCTCTGAGACGTGCCACTTCCTGACCATCGGGTGACAGCACCACCGTCATCGGCAATGAGCTCACTTGCCAATGATCTCCGCTGTACCCCGTTCGGTCGCTAAGTATGCTGTAACTGAGTGGGTACTCCTTTAGAAAATCATTTATTTGCTCAGGCTCATCGCCCAAACTGATCGCGTAAAAATCCAAGGGTAGCGCATCAATATTTGCTTTAGCCGCTTCTAAATCAGAAAATTCTTCACGGCAGGGTACACACCAGGTTGCCCAGAAGTGAAGCACTGTTGCCTTGGAGTTTTGCGCAAATACATCTACCGTTTGGCCGCTCATGTTGACCAAACCCACAGCGGGCTTTACCGGCGTTTTCCCTACAGTGCTCGCACTGTGCAATATCTTTGCTAAGTGATTACTGGAGACGTTAAACCGCACAACCCCATGTGCATTGCCAGCGCGATCTAGCACATAGATGTCTGAGCTGTGTCCAACTAATGGCGCGCTCGAACCTAGCTTCTCTGCTTTGGGGAGTTGCACATTCCATTTGTCAGCGGCTTTTTCAAGCTCTGCTTCGCTACCCGTCAATCCGATGATGTTGTGTTGATTAAACTGTGCTAAAAGGGCTTCTAATTTCTCTGGTGCATTGAGACTGCTGTCGAGGGCAATAAACACCACCTGCACATCTTCTGGGTTTTCGAGCTTATTCACGGCGTCAGAAATTGTGACGAATGTGTCGAGGCAACTGTTTGTGCAATCGCCATGACCAAAAACCATCGCGACCACCTTGCCTTTGTGATCGGAAAGTTCGAAGGCTTGCCCTCGCTGATCTGTCAATTGGAAATTTCCACCCAGTGCAAATGCCGACGAAAAGCAAACCACACTAAGAAGGACAGATACCATGACGAACCAATATTTACCGCCTTTCATTTTTTTACAATAATCGCTGATTGATGACACATTTTGGATGTGAATCCTGATCTAAATTTGACGGGGATGAATTAGGTTTTACAAAAACTGTTAAGTACAAAGTTCAAAGTATCAAAACCCATCGGCTGCGGATTCAATGATCTCTGTGAGCAGAGTGTTCACTTGATCACGCGCGCCACCCTCAGGGAGATGTCTAAAACCAATCGTCACTTCATCACCTAGCTTTTTACGCGATTCGTCTAGCTCGTAGACAAAAACCACATAGGGACAATAAGCGATGTCGCTCGCATCGTGTTCCATCACATCACGCGAGACAACGGCAGAACAAAAAGTAAAAATTTCGGCGTTTTCGTAAACGCGCTGAGTCGCTCCCACGTCCTCGGCCGTGCGATCGAGCATTTCGCCTATTCGACCGTTGTAATCTACCTTGAACCCTCGGTTAGCAATTGCGCTCTGTACACTTTCTACCGCTTCTTCAAAATTTTGATCCGTGACAACGGTGGACACATCTTCGCCAGCAGCACGGGCGTTTGTCGAAAAAAATAGACTACTTAGAAGCAGTGGAACAAGGATGCTAGACAATTTAGGCATGGGACAGTTCCTGTTTGGTGGGCAGCAATTTCACCCGCTCTATTATTTTCTCACGAGATTGCCATTGCTTGGTAATCTTTGCCGTGATGCACACCCATTTATTAAACAGCCTAGAGAACCGCTATGACTAACTTTGCCCAGACCAAGGAGCAGTTCCATCTACCAAAAGACATCATCTATTTAGACGGAAACTCGCTGGGTCCACTGCCGCTTGCAGCGTGCTCTAGGGTGCAGGACACGATGCAAAACGAATGGGGAGAGCTTCTTATTCGAGGTTGGAATGAAGCCTCTTGGTTTAGCCAACCCATCAGTGTCGGTGATCGATTAGCGCGTTTAATTGGCGCTGAAACAGGCAGTGTTGTTGTGGGGGATACCCTCTCTATAAAGATTTTCCAAGCACTAGGCGCCGCCCTCGCCATGAAGCCAGATCGTCACGTTATCCTCTCTGACCGCGGCAACTTCCCCACTGATCTGTATATGGCAGAAGGGCTCATTCAGTCGTTGGATCGCGGTCTGCAACTACACACTCCAGCACCCGAAGCAGTTGAGGCGTCCATTGATGAATCGGTTGCTGTGTTGATGCTAACAGAAGTGGATTATCGAACAGGCCGACGGCACGACATGAAAAAATTAACCGCTAAAGCTCATGCACACGGCGTCATTACCATCTGGGATTTAGCGCACTCAGCTGGAGCCTTACCTTTGGCCTTATCAGAAGCTAAAGCTGACTTCGCCTGTGGTTGTACTTACAAATACATCAACGGAGGTCCAGGTGCCCCAGCTTTTATGTATGTCGCCCCGCGACACGCTGACAACGCGGAACCTATACTGGCTGGTTGGCAAGGGCACGCTGAACCTTTTGATTTTGACCTCAACTACACCGCTCACGCAGGAGCAGCGCGTATGCGGGTAGGCACACCACCAGTCCTGCAAATGGCTTCCTTAGAAGCAGCTTTAGACATCTGGGAGCAAGTGGATATGCATGACGTGCGGGAGCAATCCATCGTGCTGAGTGAGCGGTTTATCAAATCGGTTGAGCGACAGTGCAATCAGTTAAAGCTGGCAAGCCCACGAGATCCCATGCAACGAGGATCTCAGGTTTCGTTTCACTTTGAACACGGCTACCAAGCGATTCAGGCTTTAATTAGCCGCGGTGTTATCGGAGACTTTCGAGCACCTGACATAATGCGTTTTGGGCTAACACCGCTTTACATCACTGAGGCCGATGTCGATGCTGCAGCTGACCATATCGCGACAGTTATTAACGAGCGCCTTTGGGATAACCCTGAATTCATGCGAAAAGGCACTGTCACGTAGGAATGGGAAAATATTACAGCTCCCATAGGCATCCAATTACGGGTGTATTTTTAGACTTTTATTTTGGAGAAAATGATGCGCTGCCATGAAGTGGACTACGAGTTATTTGGCGATGATATGCAGATTGTCGAAGTCGAACTGGATCCAAAAGAAACGGTGATCGCCGAAGCTGGCGCCATGAATTACATGGACGACGGCATCGATTTCGAATCTAAGATGGGAGACGGTTCAAAGCCAACTGCAGGAATAATGGATTCACTGCTGCACATTGGAAAACGTGTGTTGACTGGTGAGTCAATCTTCATGACGCATTTCAGCAACAGTGGTCACGGCAAAAAGAGAATCGCCTTCTCAGCCCCCTACCCAGGGAAGATCATCCCTATCGACATGTCTAGCATCGGCGAAGAACTGACCTGCCAAAAAGACGCTTTCCTCTGTGCGGCCCTCGGCACATCTGTAGATATCGCGTTTCAGCGCAAACTGGGCACCGGTTTTTTTGGCGGCGAAGGCTTTATATTGCAGCGTTTGCGCGGCGACGGCATGGCCTTTGTGCATGTTGGCGGCACTGTAATAAAACGAGAATTAAAAGACGAAATTATCCGCGTGGACACCGGTTGCATTGCCGCTTTTACTTCAGGCATTGAATACGACATTGAACGCGCTGGAGGCCTTAAATCTATGGTTTTTGGGGGAGAGGGCATGTTCCTCGCCACCCTAAAAGGCACGGGGACTGTCTACCTGCAGAGCTTACCGTTCTCACGTTTGGCCAATAGGGTAATGCAAGCAGCGTCCGTTGGTGGCAGCAAGGGTGAGGGATCAGTTTTAGGCGGCTTAGGGACTATATTTGAGAATAGATGATCTAAACTACATGTTCTGGAGAAAAATAGTTCCTGATCGCTTCGGTTTAGATACTTCGCAGTACTAGCGGTCATCAGCACGGTGGATCAACCAAAAGGATTCCTCTATGAACAACGCAACTGAGCTTAAAGATGACACAACCCCAGATGATGTTGTCTGCAGCAAGCCTTACCTCATCAAGTTTGCTGAAAACCAACCAGCAGCGGCTCCCTACGTTTTGAACGCAATGACTTGGGAAGACGAAGTGGAAAAAGTTGTCGTGCTTTGCAATAACTAAATTCTTGCTGTTTTAGTCAGGAATAACTCTCCTAGCGTAAATCAGTAACGATGGGCCATTGATACTTGCAGTTGCGCAACTGCTCATCCTTTAACTGACCAAAGCAGCTACTCGCTCAAACAACAGCGGCACTTCTTCTTTGCCCAACATTTTTTCTAAGTGTTTGGGCGGTAGATAACACAAGTCGTGAACATTCTCTAGCGGATGCTTTTCACGCACCGCTTCGATTTGCTGTTGAGACAACACCACTCCAGGCCCTAGCTCCAAGAAATCATCTCTCCAGCCAACCCGTGTGTAAAACGCCAAAGCACACTCGAGCCGCAACTGGCAAACGCCCTGTAAGGGCGGCGATAAATCCTCAAAAAAGCTGCCATCTGATATTGCTTGCTGCAGCCCTTCACGGTCTTTCAAGGAAGGCTTGAGCTTGCTGATGATAGTGAATAAGTCTTGGCGCAATCTATCGGAAAGTGGCACACCACCTCCGACCATATGCGCAGTCTGGAAGATTGGATCTTGAATGTCTGCTGTCATCATAATTCTCTTAGTCGTATTGAACATCGGGTAAAAGACACGTTTTAAGTGTTCTTAGGTACCCAAGGCCTTAGAAGCGATTTCATAGGTATCACGGCTCAACCCTTCTTTGGCCAGAATTTGGCGTAGCGCATCTTTCGACTGGGCTTGTCTGGGCTTGTCAAACCTCGCCCAACGTGTGAGAGCTGTGCACAGGCGCGCCGCCACCTGAGGGTTGATGCTGTCATATTGCACCAAGAAGTCAGCCAAGTAGCGATACCCAGAACCGTCCTTGGCGTGGAAATGCACCGAGTTAAGACCACAAAAAGCGCCCACTACTGAGCGTACACGATTAGGGTTTTCTATATTGAACAGAGGGTGTTGGTGCAGCTGTCTTACGGAGGCTAGTACATCTTCTCGCTGGCTGGCTGCCTGTAAGCTAAACCATTTATCCATCACCAAGCGTTCATCTTGCCATCGGCAGTAAAAATCGGCCAACAGTTCGTCCCGTACTGGCAAATGCGTGTTGACCAAACAACGCAACGCTGCAAGGGAGTCCGTCATGTTATTCGCATTTTTGTATTGTAGTGCGGCCAACGCTCCATGCTGCTCTGGGTTAGAACTGACCAACCACTGCAGACACATGTTTTTAAGGCGACGAGCACCTATTGCAGCAGCGTCGATACTAAATTTTTCAACCCGCATCGATTCATAGTTCGCTAAAAGTTCGCTTTGCATTTCCCTACCACAGTGCTCAATCATCCACTGCCGTGAAGCTGCCAAAGCGTCGATGTGAATAGTCTCTTCACCTTCTGCCACTGACTCTTCGCTGGGAATGTCCAGAGCCTCTGCACGTAACGCGGCATCCTGTTTTTGATCAGAAAGCAGGCGGCGCATGCCGTCCAGTAAAATATCAGGCATCTCCATTCTGGTACCGCTTTGCACAGATTCTGCATTGCGCCGAACGACCCTCGCGATGAGCTGCTGCGCCGCCTCCCACCGATTAAAAGAATCGCTGTCATGGTTGACCAAAAAACCTAAATCGGTATCGCTGTAGTCAAAGCTCAGCCTGACAGGGGCACTAAAACCTCGCAGTAAGGAGGGTAAAACGGGTTTTTCCACCCCCTCAAAAACGAATGTCTGACGTGATTCTGTGATATCCAAAATGCATTCAGGCCCTGAACCACTGCTGTTTCCTTGCAAATGCAGAGACTGCGCACTGCCATCTTCACGCAAAAGCCCTATTCGCACTGGGATGTGCATAGGCTGCGGGGCGGGCTGATTAGCGGTCGAATTCAATTTTTGTTGAAAACTAAGACTCAACTGCTGTGTTGATTGGTCGTAGCGAGAGCTAACGAACAATGAAGGCGTGCCCGCCTGGCTATACCAAAGTCTAAACTGGCTTAGATCGACATCACTGGCATCCTCGAGCGCTTTGACAAAGTCTTCGCAACTTACCGCTTGGCCGTCGTGCCTCTCAAAATACAAGTCCAATCCAGCCCTGTACTTTGTCGGCCCGAGTAGCGTGTGCATCATGCGGATCAGCTCAGCACCTTTCTCGTATATTGTTACGGTGTAAAAGTTGTTGATCTCCATATAACTTTCAGGCCGTACAGGGTGCGCCATCGGACCAGCGTCTTCAGGAAATTGCCGAGCGCGTAACAACCGAACATCTTCGATGCGCTTGACTGCTCGCGAATTTCTATCTGCACTGAATTCTTGATCACGAAATACGGTCAAGCCTTCTTTAAGACTCAGCTGAAACCAGTCTCGGCAAGTAACTCGGTTGCCACTCCAGTTGTGAAAGTATTCGTGAGCGACAATGGCTTCTATGTTCTGAAAATCCGCATCCGTCGCGGTTTGTTGGTCCGCCAAGACATACTTAGAATTGAAAATATTTAACCCTTTATTTTCCATGGCGCCCATATTGAAATCATCAACGGCGACAATATTAAAAATATCGAGGTCGTAGCTCAATCCGTAGACGTCTTCATCCCAACGCATCGAATGCTTGAGCGAAGCCATGGCATGATCGCAACGGGCAATATTGTGCTCTTCAGTGTAAATGTTGAGGGTGACGTCTCGACCCTCGGCCGTTTTGTAGCGATCTGTCACGCGGGCTAAATCACCAGCGACCAAGGCAAACAAGTAACAAGGCTTAGGGTGCGGGTCTTCCCACGTGACGGTGTGCATACCGTCGCTTGCTTCGCTGCTTTCCACCAAGTTGCCATTGCATAGGACGACGGGGTATTTGGTCTTGTCTGCAGTGATCGACACGCGGTATCGAGATAATACATCTGGACGATCTAAGAAATAGGTAATTCGCCTAAAGCCCTCCGCCTCGCACTGCGTACAAAAATTTCCGGAAGATTTATACAGCCCTTCTAAAGCCGTATTCAGATGAGGTTCTAGCTCAGTCGAGATTTCCAACACGCAAGTATCGGGTAGCTGCGCTATTTCGAGGCTACTGTCGTTGACGGAATATTCAGAGCCACCAAGGGGGATACCGTCGAGAGATATCGAGAGCAACCTAAAACTGTGGCCATCCAATCGAATCGATCTATCGCTTGTTTTAGGATTTTTACGAAGCGCTAAAAGACTGTGGCACTGACTTTTTTGTTCACCCAACTCAAAACGCAGCTCTACCCGATCAATCAAGTAATTGGACGGTATGTAATCTTTCAGGTAAATCGTCTCTGGACTGATCTGGTTAGCCATTTCTTTTCTCGGCAGCTACTAACAAATAGGCATTACGACACTATTTTCAGCTGCGTAGGTCTCCTGTTTATAAGGTGTATGAACGACAGTATGAAAGCAGCCGCCCCCACTCGCAATACTCTGTGTTTTAGCGATTAAGTGTTCTCCTGAGCAGGCCGATAGTGTAGGGACAGGTGGAGTTCTCATCGCTCCGACTTATCAATTCCGAATCGCCTTATACGGAGCAAGCTCAAGCACCATGTTTTTCCCTGAATGGTCACGAATCCGGCTGGGCGCTCTTATCGCCTTTTTACTGCTTACCCTGCTCTACTCGGCATACCAAATGGTCTATTCGCGCAATTGGGGGGCTCCCTTAGATGTCGTGGTCTATCCAATAGCCGCCGATGGAAAGCCCGTGGTTCAGTCGTACATCGACGCACTAAACGATAAAAAATTCAAATCGATCGACAAATGGATGAGTCAGCAAGCTAAAGATCATGGTTTGCCTAATCCTCAACCGGTCAACACTCGGCTCGGTGAGCAAATCACAAACTTACCCCCAGCATTTCCTGCAGAACCAGAGCCGTGGTCGATATTGCTATGGGGTCTACGTATGCGGTGGTGGTCAACCTTTCACACGCCCGATGATCCTCAACTGTCTTGGCGATCAGTAAAAATATATGTGGTGTACCACAAAGGCGAGCCCAATATAGCGCTGCCACACAGTCTAGGGCTGCAAAAGGGGTTGATCGGTCTTGTGCACGCCTTTGCATTGCCGAGCCAAACAGCCCAAAACAATGTTGTAATAGCCCACGAGTTATTGCACACGGTCGGTGCTTCTGACAAATACGACGACTACGGTTCACCGATGTTCCCTGTCGGGTATGCAAATCCCAGTCGCGTTCCATTGCATCCTCAACGTGCTGCAGAAATCATGGCAGGCCGTATTCCGATATCTCGCTACGACTCCGTGATGGCTCACAGCCTGCGCAGCAGCAAAATTGGACCGACAACGGCTGCCGAAATCAATTGGTCAAACTAGAGCACTGAGCGCCTGATCATTACTCTGTTGCAACTGCGTCGCTTGATTGACGTATATGTAATTGAAAATGCTGACTTCTAGTTACTGATCTCCGTGCCAGAGAGCGCAAGGATTGCTATGCTGTAGTGGCACTGCCACTTTTTACATCAGCCCAGTTAAGATTTGTAGGAGATCTCTGTTTGAGCTTAAAGCGCTCCGGCACTAAGTTTTTATTTTGTCTTATAGTTGCCACCGCGAGTTGCCTGCCATTAAGTGCGCCAAATGCAAACACAAGCGCTTATGAGCGACAGATAAACGAAGTGGATGAGCGAATAAAAGTGAGTCGCGACACCATCCGTTCAAAAGAATCTGAACAAGCTTCGCTGCAGCGCTTACTGAACAACTACAACAGCCAGATAGAAGCCGTAAGAAAGCAGCGTTCCACCTTGAAGGGAAAAATCGGCAATTTACAGATAACCAAAGATCAAGGTACGGCGAAAAGCGATTCGCTACGACAGGGTGTTCTATCCAGAAATCAAACCCTAAGCGCACACCTGAGCGCTATGTACCGCACGGGGCGCAATCCTCAACTGCGAACCATTTTGTCGATTGACGACCCATCAGCTAGCAGCCGCATGTTGCGCTACTACCAAAAGGTTGCTCAACATCGTGTTAAAGAAATGCAAGTTGCTCAGGAATCTCTTGGCAAAGCGATAAACGCTGTGACGCTGACTGCAGAACAACAATCACAACTTCAACTCGAGCGAGACGCGCTGCAAGCGCGCGAGCAAGAGCTGTCTAAGTTAAGCAAAAAACGATCAACGCTTTTAAGTAAAATTGGCACAACGCTCTCCAGCGAACAATCGCGATTGAGTGAATTACAGAGCGACAAAATTAAGCTACAAGCGCTAGTTGACGACCTTCGCCAGCAGGAAAAAGTTGCTGAGGCTCGCAGCAAAGATGGCTCACTGCCTTGGCCACTGGTTGGCAACATTAGCGCCCAGTTTGGCGACTTGAAAGCGCAGGGTAACGCCAAGTGGGCAGGGATTATGATTGACGCCCTTAAAGGCCTTCCGGTAGTGGCTGTTCATGAAGGGGAGGTTGTCTATGCTGAATGGTTACGAGGTTTTGGCCTTTTAATCATTCTCGACCACGGCAACGACATGATGTCGCTGTATGGCAACAATGACGAGCTGATGTACAACGTCGGAGAGACGGTACTTCCAGGCGACACAATTGCAACTGTTGGTGATTCGAGCAGTCTGAATCAATCAGGGCTCTACTTTGAGCTTCGTAAAGATGGCAACCCAATCGACCCCATGGGGCTACTCAGCACAAATGTGGTTGCGGCAAAACGCTGAGCCGGGCACATAATCTTTAACAATATGACCGATTTCGGCGTTTCCGGCGTGTAAAATGCCAACTGACTAACAATCTAAGCATCAAAAACACCACATGTGTCTTGAATGTGACAAACTGCTACATCGCCCATTTAGTATGGCGAAAACGATGCACTTGCGTGAGCCGAACATTTTGGCGCTCCATGGGAAAACATAGCTTTATGAGTACAAAGAAACAATTTATCGGTGTTGCTGCAGGTTTGGTGCTCGGCACCTCCCTAACAGTTGGCCATAATGTATTGGCTACCCGAGCAGACTCAAATACTCTGCCCATTGAGCAATTGCGTACCTTCACAGACGTTTTCACTCGCATTAAGCGGAATTATGTTGAAGAAGTCAGCGATGAAGAGTTACTGGAATACGCCATTCGCGGCATGCTTTCAGGCTTAGATCCTCACTCTGCTTACCTTGATGGCGAACAGTTCAAAGAACTGCGCATCGGCACCTCAGGAGAATTTGGCGGACTAGGTATCGAAGTGGGTATGGAAGACGGCTTTGTGAAAGTTATCTCACCAATCGATGACACCCCTGCTCAACGTGCCGGTGTCGAGGCCGGTGACTTGATCATTCGACTTGATGACACACCCGTCAAAGGCCTAACGTTAAACGATGCAGTCAAGATCATGCGTGGAAAGCCAGGTGCACCGCTGATGTTGACCATTGTCCGCGAAGGCACTGATGCGCCGCTGAAAATAGAAGTTGTGCGAGATATTATTCAAGTCAGCAGCGTCAGAGAGCGCCTGCTAGAAGACGGCTTTGGTTATGTGCGCATTTCTACTTTCCAAACTAAGACGACGCGCTCTTTAGAGGCTTCTATTGAAAAGCTCATCGAATCCAATGACGGCAATGCTCTTAGCGGACTTGTACTGGATCTGCGAAACAACCCAGGTGGTGTTTTAACTGCCGCTGTCGGTGTCTCAGACGCCTTTTTGAACGATGGATTAGTCGTTTACACCGACGGTCGTGACAAAGACAACCACCTCAGTTACAGCGCGCACCGAGGCGATGTAATAGACGGTGCTCCTCTGGTGATTCTGGTCAACGAAGGTTCTGCGTCTGCGTCTGAAATTGTTGCCGGTGCTATTCAAGATCACAAACGCGGCATCATTATGGGCCGCAAGACGTTTGGTAAAGGGTCAGTTCAAACTATCCAAGACTTGGCAAACGGCGGTGCCGTCAAGCTGACAACAGCTAGGTACTTCACCCCAGAAGGCCGTAGCATCCAAGCTCATGGTATCGAGCCAGATATTGAATTGGGTCGCTTCAATCTAGAAGAGCGCGGTGGATCTGCTGTTAATCCTTTGTCTGAAGCTAGCTTGAGTGGTCACCTGAGCAATCCTGAAGACGATGAAGCAACCGACGCCAAGCCAACAGAAGAAGAGGTAGCGGCTGCCGCTGAGGAAGCCAAACAGCCCATCACTGGATCTGAACTGGCTAAATCCGACTATGAGCTTTATCAAGCCCTGAACCTACTGAAAGGTCTCAGCATCGTCAATCGCTAGATTGACCTAATAAGTTGTAGCTGCTTACACTCAGCAAGCAGTGCAACACCGAGTCTTCTTTGGTCATTTATTTGGCTCCTTCAAGAAGGCGACGATATTCCATCACTTCCTTTGTTCCTCTAGACTTACAGTGCTTATTTAAACTATGTGATTAGCTTCACATAAAATAAATACGTATACTCGCTCAAGTGTACTAATATCCATACGGAGCTTCTGTGAGTTTTACCAAGCTATTGCTGCAAATGACCTGTGTCAGCACACTGGTTATTCCATTTCAAGGAATCTCAGCGGAGCAAGCCGCCCAAAATCTCAATTGGCAAGAAGCCAATGCAACAGTTTCTATCATCATAGATGATGTCGGTCACAGTCGACGATACGGCCAGGCCATCGTGGATCTTGACGAGCGATTGACCTTGTCAATCCTGCCCTTCACACCTTTCTCCCAGTATTTTGCTAATATCGGTCGCGAGGCGGGCAATGAAATCATGCTGCACTTGCCGATGGAATCTATGGGCAATCGCCTGCCATCAGATACCCAACTAGAAGTGAACATGAGCAGGTCCACGTTTAGTGAAATGCTTGCGCACAATTTGATGTCGTTTGACGGCTTTACTGGTATCAATAACCATCAGGGCAGTCGCATGATGAAAGACGCCCAACGCCTAGAGTGGTTGATGGAAGACATCGCCGATGAAGATATGTTTTTTGTCGATAGCCGCACTGTAGGTCGCTCACCTGCCAACCACATCGCATCTCGCTTCGGCATTCCAGCAGTAGGGCGCGATGTCTTTTTGGACGACAGTGCTGATGAAGCACAAATAAAAGCTCAGTTTGACACCATGATAAGGATGGCGCTGAGAGATGGACATGCAGTGGCTATAGGCCACCCTCGCCCTAGCACGATCAAAGTATTGCGTCGCGAGTTGCCGCGATTGAAAGCGCTCAACATACAGGTTGTACCAGTGACAACGACTATCGCTTTGGTCACCGGCCAAACGATGGTGGCCGGGCTTGATGTCAGCAGCCCCATTGAAGAGCTGATCAACGAAACGCCCACAGAATCAAGCGGCTCAACGATGGGTGCTGAGCTGTTGTTTGCACCTCTGACGGATACCAATTACACGTCTTTTAATCAGCCATAGCACAAACGGTTATCTGACTAAAAAGGGCCATCTAATGATGGCCCTTTTTTATGCACAATTTTTAATGCAACATTGACCGTCGGATACACGATCCTGTCCCGTTGCACTTGTCTTATTCGACAGTTACAGACTTTGCCAAGTTTCGAGGTTGGTCCACGTCTGTTCCACGCATAACAGCTACGTGGTATGACAGCAGTTGAACGGTAACCGTGAAGACGATTGGTGCAACAACTTCAGGGCATTTTGGTACACGCAATATCTTAAAGCCTTCAGCATCTTGGATATCCGAACCCTCTTCAGCCATGACGTATAGCTGACCACCGCGAGTTCTCACCTCTTCCAAGTTAGCCTTTAGCTTTTCCAACAATTGATCGTTAGGAGCTACAGCAACGACAGGCATGTCGTTATCAATCAGAGCCAGTGGACCATGCTTTAACTCACCAGCAGGATAGCCTTCGGCGTGAATGTACGAAATTTCTTTAAGCTTCAGTGAGCCTTCCATTGCAATCGGATAATAAGGACCTCGTCCGAGGAAGATTGCGTTGTGCTTTTCAATGAAGTCTTCTGCCATTAGCTCTATAGCTGAGTCCATGCCCAGCACCTGATCGATAAGGCTTGGAAGCGCATTCAAACCTTCAGCAATTTTCTTCTCTGTACCGCCGTTGATGCCTTTGGCGCGCGCAAGCATACCGGTAAAAATCAACAACGCCGCTAACTGGGTCGTGAAGGCCTTGGTCGAAGCCACACCAATCTCAGTTCCGGCTTTAGTCAACAGAGTCGCAGTAGCGACTCGGGTCATGCTGCTCTCTGGCACGTTACAAATGGCTAGAGAGGCAATGTAGTTAGGGTTCTTTTTGGTCTCCTCAAGCGCTGCCATTGAGTCGGCAGTTTCACCGGATTGAGAAAGCGTGATGTACAACGTATCCTCGGGTACCGCGACTTTTCGGTAGCGGTACTCGCTGGCTATCTCTACAGATGCAGGCACGCCAGCAAAATCCTCTATCCAGTAACGAGCCACACCAGCCGCATAAGAGCTAGTACCACAAGCCACCAAATGAATGTTCTTTACACGTGCCAAGGTTGCATCATCTATGTTACCGATGCTGTCTAAGATCAGCTTGTCAGCGGAAACTGCGCCTTCAATAGTTTTACGAATAGCCGTGGGCTGCTCGTAAATCTCTTTCAACATGTAGTGCTTATACTCACCTTTATCAGTCGAGAAGTCGGTCAATTCTGAACGCTTCAGCTCGCGGGTGACTGGTTCACCTTCACCTGTCTCGATGCTGTAACCTTTGCGATTTATATCAATCACATCGCCTTCTTCTAAATACACGAACTGCTGGGTCACAGGAATTAGTGCGGAAGTGTCAGACGCTAAAAAGAACTCTTTGACACCAACGCCTAAAAGCAACGGGCTACCACTTCGCACAGCGATCATACGATCTGGTTCGTCTTTGTTGATGATTGCTAGAGCGTAGGCGCCGGACAATTGCTTTACTGAATTACGCACGGCTTGCAGGAAATCACCGCAGGCCTTCAGTTCTTGATCCACTAAGTGAGCGACCACCTCTGTATCCGTCTCGGAAGTGAAGGTGTATCCCGCATCTTTGAGCATCGCTCGAAGCTCTTCGTGGTTTTCAATAATGCCATTGTGGACAAGCGTGATTTTTTCGCCGCCATTGTGAGGGTGCGCGTTGGCTTCCGAAGGCGAACCATGAGTTGCCCAACGGGTATGTGCGATACCTATAGTGCCGTTGACCGGAGAATTCGTCAGCGCTTTTGCCAACTCTGCCACTTTGCCTTTTGCTCTTACACGCGCAATTTCACCCTTTTCCAAGACGGCGACGCCAGCTGAATCGTAACCACGATATTCTAGACGTCGCAGTCCTTCCACCAAGATGGGTGTTACATCGCGATTGGCCAAAGCTCCAATAATTCCACACATAGTTCTGCTTACCCTTTGTTCTTCGTAGGCCGCGGCCAATTTTCAATGGTTTTTTGTTTTGCTCGAGTGAACGCCAGAGCGCCATCACTCACATTTTTTGACAGGGTGCTACCTGCACCAATTGTGACACCCGCTCCCACGTCTATCGGTGCAACTAAAGAAGAGTTTGAACCGACAAAGACATCGTCGCCCAAAACAGTTTTGGATTTGTTCGCTCCATCGTAGTTGCAAGTAATTGTGCCAGCGCCCACGTTTACTCGCTGGCCGAGCTCAGCGTCGCCGACATATGACAGGTGATTAACTTTGCTACCAAGTCCAATGGTTGAAGCTTTGATTTCAACAAAGTTTCCTACGTTATTTTTTCCTTCTAGCTCTGCACCAGGTCGTAATCGTGCAAAAGGTCCGACCTTACAATCAGCTCCCACTTTGGCGTCTTCGATAACAGAGTGCGCCGCAACAACTGTACCTGCCGCTATAGTGGTGTTTTTGATCACGCAGTAAGGACCGATCGAAACGTTATCACCCAATTTCACCTCACCTTCAAAAACCACACCAACGTCCAAACAGACGTCACGGCCTGTTTCGACATTACCGCGAATATCCAGACGGTTACGATCTTTGACTGTCACACCCGCATCCAGCAGAGCCTGAACCTGCAGGCTTTGATACTGGCGCTCCAAAGTGGTCAGCTGGTCTTTGTTGTTGACACCAGATACTTCCCACTCATCGGCTGCTTGTGCAGTATTGATGGCAATACCTTTCGAATTTGCGAGTGCAAAAACGTCGGTTAGGTAGAACTCGCCCTGAGCGTTATTGCTGTCAGTCATCGAGAGCAAATCACTCAACACACTGCAACGGCCAGATAAAATTCCAGTGTTGGTTTCTTTTATTTTCCGTTGATCATCGTTTGCGTCTTTCTCTTCGACAATAGCTACAACTTTGCCGTTCTCTCTAACGATACGGCCGTACCCGCGAGGGTCATCGAGATCCACCGTCAGCAAACCTAGGCCTTCACCCGCTTGCATCAACTCGGTCAATGTTTCTAAGCGGGTTAAAGGCACATCCCCGTACAAAACAAGCACATCATCATCAGCAGGGATTCCTGGCAAAGCCTGCTGTACGGCGTGGCCTGTCCCTTTCTGCTCCGTCTGCATAACCCACTCAACAGGAGATGTCACACGCTCACGAACACTCTCGGCACCATGGCCAATGACTACGCAAATGCGTGACGGGTTGAGTTTTGAAGCGGTGTCTATCACGTGTTGAAGCATTGGGCGATCGCCCAGGGGTTGCAGCACTTTCGGCAAAGCGGAATTCATCCGAGTGCCTTTGCCAGCTGCCAAAATTACAATTGATAAGCTCATGATAACCCTATGATTGAGGCGTTTTTCTTTCTGATCCAAAAGCTATCGGCAGACAGCCTAAAAAGGAAAGTTTGTCTTAATCTTAGAGGGCTTTTTCAACAAAACAGTGCCATATTTCAGTCACTTAAGGCACATGAACGAACTGTAAAGGCAGGGAGTCGCTGAATTATTGGTGTGGCAAACTGGCGCTTACACAAACAGCATCGAAACTATGCAGCCTGTGACTACAAATGGGGTCTCCTGGCTTTGATTTACTGACTCGCCTTGACGAGTCAGAGCAACAATCTAAACCTCAGATACAAGCGGTGATTCCACCGTCCACATACAGCGTCTGCCCGTTGACAAAGCTGGACGCCTTGCTAGAAAGAAAAACACATGCGCCAATGAGCTCTTCTAGCTGACCCCAACGACCTGTCGGTGTTCTTTTACAGAGCCATTCGCTAAATTCTGGGTCGCTAACCAAAGCCGCATTTAAAGGGGTATCAAAGTAACCAGGTGCTAACGCATTAATTTGTAAGCCATATTTGGCCCAGTCAGTCGTCATGCCTTTGGTCAGGTTTGAGACGGCCCCTTTAGAAGCTGTGTAGGGAGCGATTCCGGGTCGGGCCAAGGCGGTCTGCACCGATGCAATATTAACAATCTTGCCTTGCCCACGTTTAATCATGTGCTTGCCAACAGCTTGGCCTACATTAAACACACTACTAACATTGGTGCGCATCAGATGTTCAAACGCATCCGCATCAAATTCTTCTAGCGGTGTACGGTGCTGCATGCCAGCATTATTGACTAGAATATCTATTGCACCATGGTCCGATTCAAAGCCGTCAATTGCTTTCTTTACTGCGGCGTTATTGGTGACATCAAAAGGGAGTGCATGCACGACACAACCTGCATCCGTTAAGGCTTCGCTAACTTTGCCGAGTTTAGCGGCATCCCGCCCGTTCACAACAATTTCAGCACCGGCGTCAGACAAGCCTTTTGCCAAAGTTAGGCCGATTCCTTGGCTAGATCCGGTGACAAGTGCGCGCTTACCGCTTAAATCAAATATCTCGTTTTTCATCTCAGGCCTTCCAATAAAATCAATGTAAATGAGCACCAGCATTGCAGTTATTAGGCTGACAAAACAATCTCACCTCGCGATACCCCACAACGATACAGCAACACCTCTTAAGCTCCTAACGAGCTCGATCCACCCATCTCTCAATTTATACAACGAAAAAGAACGCATCATCTGCAACGCCTTTCTCCCTTGATCTCTTCGGCAGACGTCTCTGAACGTTTTTATATCGAAACAATTATTGGGCACGCGTTGCTGGTTACCACGCAATAACGCACAATGAGACGCAACGCTTTGGATTGCCGATTAGACAACACCTCAAACACACTATTCTCTAACCAGGAAATAAGCATGCGCGCTCTCGTTATTCATGGTGCAAAAGACCTCCGTATAGAAGAACGTGACGAACCGGCGGTGAAAGCAGGCCAAGTGAAAATTCGCCTCGCGACGGGTGGCATTTGTGGTTCTGATCTACATTATTACAACCACGGCGGCTTCGGTACCATCCGTTTGAAGGAACCTATGGTATTGGGCCACGAGTTTTCGGGCTTCGTCAGTGAGCTAGGAGAAGGAGTGAAACAAATCGCGATCGGCGATCTTGTCGCTGTTTCACCTTCTAGACCTTGTTACAAATGCTGTTATTGCAACGAAGGCTTACACAATCAATGTCTGAACATGCGCTTCTACGGATCAGCGATGCCTTTTCCACACATTCAAGGCGGATTTCAAGAAGAGCTGGTTGTGCAGGCAGAGCAATGTGTCAACGCCTCGGGAATCAGCTCTGCAGAGGCCGCCATGGCCGAACCATTTGCCGTTGTGCTGCATGCAGCTCGTCGCGCAGGGGAAATACTCGGCAAGCGAGTCCTAATAACTGGTTGCGGGCCCATTGGAGCTCTCGCTGTTGTCGCCGCCAGGCGCGCTGGCGCCGCAGAAATAGTTGTCACCGACATAACAAGTAACGCCTTGGAATACGCAGAACTAGCCGGTGCGGATCGTACAATTAATACCGGGCAAAACAAACAGGCACTAGAAGCCTACTATGACAACAAAGGCCACTTCGATGTATTGTTTGAGTGTTCAGGTTCACCTCAAGCACTTGCGGGAGCTATCCCCGCAATTCGCCCTCGAGGGGTAATCATGCAATTGGGTTTGAGTGGTGACATGCCGGTGCCAATGATGCAAATTACAGCTAAAGAGCTTGATCTAAGAGGGTCTTTTAGATTCCACGAGGAATTTGGACTGGCAGTGAAGCTGATGCAAAAAAAATTGGTTGACTTAAAGCCCCTGATTTCCCATACCTTCCCAATTGAACAAGCAGTTGAAGCCTTTGAAGTCGCTGCAAATCGAGAAACAGCGATGAAAGCTCACATTGTTTTTTCAAATCAGCATCAAACTAATTGCTGAACCGTCTAGCCCCAACATGATAAATACTTCCAATATCCAACTTGCGCAATAGTTAAACTAGGAGCGCCCATGTCTATTTTTGAAACATTCAACCCGATATTTAATCGCTTTGTGCTCGGGAACATCAGTTTGAAACAACTGGCTACCGGTTTTGATTGGGTGGAAGGCCCTGTTTGGTTTGGAGATGCTAATTGTTTACTTTTTTCTGATATTCCAAACAATCGTATTTTGCGCTGGACACCTAACCACGGCATTACTGTCTATCGAGAGCCTTCAAATTTTGCCAACGGCCATACCAGAGATCACAGTGGTCGTCTGCTCTCCTGCGAGCACGGGAGTCGTCGTGTAACTCGAACCGAGCTAGATGGCTCTATCACTGTTATCGCCGACAGTTACGAAGGCAAACGCTTGAATTCTCCTAATGACGTGATTGTTCATTCAGACGGTTCTATTTGGTTTAGTGATCCCCACTACGGCATCATGAGCAATTACGAAGGCTACCTTGCCGAGCAAGAATTACCTTGCCATGTCTATCAAGTCAATCCAGCAAACGGCGAAATACAAGCTGTAATAACAGACTTCAATTGCCCTAACGGCCTCGCCTTCAGTCCAGATGAGAAACGATTGTATGTGTCCGAAACAGGGGCCGTTCATGACGAAGAGGCACAGCGCCATATAAGAACTTTTAATGTCGACGCGAAAGGACATGTGACGGGAGGTGAAATCCTGCACGAAGTCCAGCCTGGTTGTGCAGATGGCTTTCGTTTAGACACGGATGGCAACATATGGACTTCAGCCGGTGATGGTGTACATTGCATAAGCGCAGAGGGTGAATTGCTCGGGAAAATTAAGGTGCCTGAAGTCGTATCAAATGTTTGTTTTGGCGGGCGCGCCAAACATCAGCTCTACATAACCGCAACGACCTCACTCTACATGATCACTCTTAATCGACAAGGCATTCAACATCCTTAATCGATCAGTGTTGCAGGGTCCAATTTTCACGCCGACTTCACTGACCAGAAGTAAACTGAAAATCCCTAGCTTTTTGTTAGACGAAAAAAAAGGAGCCCGTGTGGCTCCCTTTTTACAAAGAATTTAATTCTTTGTTTAGCGCTTAGTACGCAGTTTCTTGATGTAATGCAGTCGTGCGCTGGCTTGCACCAATTCACGCTGCGCGGCCGCAAGATCAATCTCACCGCCACCACCTGCCATCATTTCTTCTGCACGACGTCGAGCGTCTTCGGCTTGCGCCTCGTCCATGTCGTCGCTACGTTCGGCTGTATCAGCCAGCACAGTTATTTGCTTTGGCTGTACTTCCAAGATTCCGCCGGTGACAAAAATCGAATCCTCTTCGTCTCCGTTTAACACTCGGATCTCGCCCGCACGCAACCTAGAGATGAAAGCAGCATGACCTGCTGCAATACCTACATCACCGGATTCAGCAGCAGCGACAACCATATCGGCCTCACCACTGAAGATTTCGCGTTCTGCACTGACTATTTCCACACTTATAGTTGCCATTACGCAACCCCCTTACATGCTCTTGGCGCGCTCCACGGCTTCATCGATAGAGCCAACCATATAGAAGGCTTGTTCGGGAAGGTCGTCGTATTCGCCTGCAACGATACCCTGGAACGCCTTGATGGTGTCCTTAAGGGAAACGTACTTGCCCGTTGCTCCGGTAAATACCTCGGCCACAAAGAAAGGTTGAGACAAGAAGCGCTGGATTTTACGTGCACGGTAGACAAGCATTCTGTCTTCTTCAGACAACTCGTCCATGCCTAAGATTGCGATGATATCGCGCAATTCTTTGTAGCGCTGCAGCGTATTCTGTACTGCACGCGCCGTGTCGTAGTGCTCTTGGCCAACGACCAGAGGATCCAACTGACGGCTGGTAGAATCGAGTGGATCTACCGCTGGGTAGATACCCAGAGATGCGATATCACGCGACAGTACAACTGTTGCATCCAAGTGAGCAAAGGTTGTGGCAGGTGAGGGATCGGTCAAATCATCCGCAGGTACATATACCGCTTGGATGGAAGTGATTGAACCAGTCTTGGTAGAGGTGATTCGCTCTTGCAGAACACCCATCTCTTCAGCCAATGTCGGCTGATAACCTACTGCTGAAGGCATACGACCCAGGAGAGCAGATACTTCTGTTCCAGCAAGCGTGTAACGGTAGATGTTGTCAACGAACAACAGTACGTCACGGCCTTCGTCACGGAAAAACTCTGCCATGGTCAGGCCCGTAAGAGCAACACGCAGACGACAGCCTGGAGGCTCATTCATCTGACCATAAACGAGAGATACCTTGTCGATAACTTTTGAATCAGTCATCTCGTGGTAAAAATCGTTACCCTCACGAGTACGCTCACCAACACCTGCGAACACAGAGAAACCTGAGTGCTCGATGGCGATGTTACGGATAAGCTCCATCATGTTGACGGTCTTGCCTACACCCGCACCACCAAACAACCCTACCTTACCGCCTTTTGCAAAGGGGCAAAGTAAGTCGATAACTTTGATGCCGGTTTCGAGCAGTTCGGTCGAACCTGACTGCTCGGCGTATGAAGGTGCCTCACGGTGGATCGCCCAGTGGTTCTCAGCGCCAATATCGCCGGCGTCATCTACTGGGTTACCGAGCACGTCCATGATACGACCAAGCGTTTTCTGGCCTACAGGCACAGAAATTGGTGCACCAGTATTCACAACGTCCAAGCCACGACGAAGACCGTCGGACGAACCCATTGCAATAGTACGTACAACACCGTCGCCCAACTGACCTTGTACTTCAAGTACAAGGTTGGCATCGGTGACGTTCAAGGCGTCGTATACCTTCGGCACTGCGTCACGTGGAAACTCCACGTCGATTACAGCACCAATGACTTCTACGATCGTTCCAGAACTCATGATAGTTCTCCTGGAAAATTCAATTTATTAATTCGTGATAGCAGTAGCTGTTTCATTATGAAACCGCCGCCGCACCGCCGACTATTTCGGAAATCTCTTGCGTGATAGCTGCTTGTCTGGCCTTGTTGTAAACCAATTGCAACTCGCCGATAAGCGTACCCGCATTATCAGAGGCCGATTTCATCGCGACCATTCGAGCTGCCATTTCACAAGCAACATTCTCTACAACACCTTGGTAAACCAGAGATTCGATATACCGAGTCATCACACCATCGATAACATCTTTTGCATCGGGCTCATAAATATAATCCCAGTGCTTGGCTTGCAGTTCATCTTCTTCGGCTTTAACTGGGATCAGTTGTACCGTTTCCGACTGCTGCGTCATGGTGTTGACGAACTCATTCTGAATCAACAACAAACGGTCGATCTTGCCTTCCGCATGGGCATTAAGCATGACCTGAATCGCGCCCATTATGTCGTTGATCTCTGGCGCGTCACCGAGACCAGAGGCCTCAGAAACGATATTGCAATTGAGACGCTTGAAAAAACTTCCGGCCTTACGACCAAAAAGACAAACATCCACTTCGACTTCTTGATCTTCGAATTCACGAAGAACACCGATAGAGCGCTTGAACAAGTTAGAGTTCAAACCACCGCACAAGCCTCGATCAGTCGATATGACGATCACGCCCACACGTTTTACCGGTCGATCGACAAGGTATGAATGACGATATTCAGAGTTGGCTGCAGCAATGTGGGCCACCATTTCACGCATTTTTTGCGCGTAGGGCTTTGTTGCTTTCATCCGATCCTGAGCGCGGCGCATTTTACTCGCCGCTACCATCTCCATGGCCTTGGTGATCTTTTGAGTGTTTTGAATACTCTTGATCTTCGTGCGTATTTCTTTTGCACTGGCCATTTATCTTGCTCCCGTGTCTACCAGACACCGTTGGCTTTGAAGCTTTCTACTACTTGCTTCAGGCCACCGGTGATCTCGTCGGAGAAGGCGCCAGTGTCGACGATCTTGTCTAACAAGTCTTTGTGGTTGTCGCGACCATAGGCATGCAAAGACGCTTCGAAAGGTACAACCTTAGAAGCTTCAACATCATCGAGGTAACCCTCGTTGATCGCATATAGCGACAGAGCCATTTCACCGATCGACAGTGGCGCGTACTGGCCCTGTTTCATCAGCTCAACAACACGTGTTCCACGCTCTAGCTGTTTACGCGTCTGCTCATCAAGATCTGATGCAAACTGGGCGAAAGCAGCCAATTCACGATACTGAGCAAGTGCAAGACGAACACCGCCACCCAACTTAGAGATGACTTTGGTCTGTGCTGCACCACCAACTCGAGATACCGAAACACCCGCGTTGATTGCAGGACGGATACCAGCGTTGAAAAGATCTGACTCAAGAAAGATCTGGCCATCTGTGATTGAGATAACGTTTGTCGGTACGAAGGCCGAAACGTCACCCGCTTGTGTCTCGATAATGGGCAGAGCAGTCAAAGAACCCGTCTTGCCTTTCACTTCACCGTTGGTGCGTTTTTCTACTTCCGCTTCATTGATACGTGCAGCACGCTCAAGAAGGCGAGAGTGAAGATAGAAAACGTCACCAGGGTAAGCTTCACGACCCGGAGGACGACGAAGCAACAGTGATACCTGACGGTATGCCCAAGCTTGCTTGGTCAAATCATCGTATACGATCAGTGCATCTTCACCGCGATCACGAAAATACTCACCCATTGAACAACCAGCATAAGGGGCGATAAATTGAAGTGCTGCAGAATCAGATGCACCAGCAGCAACAACAATGGTGTGATCCAATGCGCCGTGCTCTTCCAGTTTAGTCACAACACTGGCGATAGAAGATTGCTTCTGACCGATTGCCACGTAGACACACTTAATGCCTGTGCCTTTTTGGTTGATGATGGCGTCGATGGCAACAGCAGTTTTACCTGTCTGCCGATCGCCGATGATCAGCTCGCGCTGTCCTCGGCCGATTGGCACCATGGCATCGATTGATTTCAGACCCGTTTGTACCGGCTGGTTGACCGGCTCACGAGAGATAACGCCCGGCGCGATATTCTCAATGGGTGAAGTCTGTGTTGTGCCCAGAGGGCCTTTACCGTCGATTGGGGTGCCGAGTGAATCGACAACGCGACCGAGTAGTTCAGGACCAACCGGTACTTCTAGGATACGGCCAGTACATCGCACTTTGTCACCTTCTGACAAATGCATGTAGTTGCCCAGAACAACGGCACCGACAGAGTCGCGCTCGAGGTTCAGTGCCATGGCGTAAGTACCGCCAGAGCATTCGATCATCTCGCCGTACATGACGTCGGAAAGACCGTGTATACGAGCAATACCGTCATTCAAACTGACGATAGTGCCCTCGGTGCGAGCTTCCGCAGCGGCTTCAAAGTTGCCAATGCGGTCTTTTATCAGCTCGCTGATTTCTGATGGGTTGAGTTGCATCTATATGTCCTCTATGCGAATTCGATCAAAGTGCTCAATGCGTCAGCACCTGACTCAATTTATCGAGCCGACCTTTGATTGATCCGTCTATGACCAGATCGTTAGCCTGGATGATCGCGCCGCCCAACAGCGTTTCGTCGATCACACAAACAACGTTAACTTTTCGGTTGAGACGCTTGCCCAGCGCTTCAGCAATGCGGTTTTGTTGACTGTCGTCCAAAGTCATCGCAGTACGAACAATCGCATCTACGGTTCCTTCAGAGTCGGCTTTAAAAGATTCATATTGCAGAGCCACATCAGGTAACAACGACAATCTGTCGTTTTCAGCCATCAGACGCACTAAGTTATGAGCCTTTTCAGAGAGTTTGTCTCCACACACTTTAATCAGCGCATCAGATTTACTCTGACGCGATGACGCCGGTGCTTGCAATGCCTGTTTCATGGTGTCATCAGACGCCACTGCAGACAAAAAAGACATCGTCTCGCTCCAACCACCGAGATCTCCCTCGGCCTGAGCCATTTCAAAAACTGCTTTAGCGTAGGGACGAGCTGCCGTGCTTAGTTCAGACATAAAACACGACTCCCTAGATCTGTGCGATCAAGTCATCCAGCGCTTTTGCATGTGCGTTCGCGTCTATCTCTTTACCGAGAATACGCGAGGCACCAGCAACTGCCAGTGTAGATACTTGTCCGCGCAGATTTTCACGAGCAGCAACAACTTCCTGCTCGATATCAGCTTGCGCTGACTGCTTGACTTTATCCGCTTCAGAACGTGCTTCGTCTTTGGCTTCTTCAACCATTGAGTTCGAACGTTTCTGGGCCTGAGAGATAATCTCAGAAGCTTGCGTCTTGGCAGCAGCGACAACTTCGTCTGCTTCCTTTTTTGCTAGCTCTTGAGCCTCTGCGCCCTTTTCGGCAGCCGCTAGACCATCTGCAATCTTCGCTTGTCGCTCTTGCATTGCAGTGATGATGGGTGGCCACACGAACTTCATACAGAACCACACGAAGATCCCGAAGGAAATCGCTTGTCCTAAAATCGTGAGATTGAGATTCACGTCACACCTCTCAAGTTCGCCTGTGTTTGCGCAACCGGCTTAGCCAGTCGCACCCCTTTTTCAACAGCTTTAATCAGCTGAAGACCAGGTACAGACCGATAGCTACCGCGATTACCGAGAAGGCATCGAGAAGACCAGCGACGATGAACATTTTAGTTTGAAGCATTGGCACCATCTCGGGCTGACGAGCAGCACCTTCTAGAAAGCGTCCACCCAACAGACCAAATCCGATAGCGGTTCCAACACCTGCAAAACCCAACATGATGGCAGCGGCGATGTATTTCAGACCGATTTCCATTGTCTCTCCTAAAAGTTTATTTCAATGAATTGGTTTAAAGATAAAAAGGTAAAGCTAGTGGTGCTCGTGCGCCATGCTCAGATACACAATGGTCAACATCATGAAGATGAACGCTTGGAGAACGATTACCAAAATATGAAAAATTGCCCAAGGTACAGACAGAAATGGCTGTGCCCAGAAAGGCAGTAATGCAATCAGAATAAAGATCAACTCACCTGCGTACAGATTACCGAACAGACGAAGAGCCAAAGAAATTGGCTTGGCTATCAGGCCAACGCCTTCGAGTATCAGGTTGAAAGGCATCAAGATCTTTGGAAAAGGCTGGAACGCCAGTTCAGCGAAAAAGCCACCTGGGCCTTTCACTTTGATGCTGTAATAGATGATCAAGAAAAATACCGACAACGACATGCCAAAAGCCGCGTTGATATCGGTTGTAGGCACCACTTTTTGAAAGTGAATGCCGAAAACGCCAGCCAGCGCAGGAATCCAATCGACCGGCACCAAATCCATGGTGTTCATCAATAAGATCCACATGAACACTGTGAGTGCTAGCGGCGCTATTAAATCGTTTTTGCCGTGGAATGACTCTTTGACTGACTGATCGACAAACTCGACCACAGTCTCTACAAAGTTTTGCAGGCCACTTGGTACGCCGGCCTGCATGTTGTCAGCAACACGCTTAAAGACCCAGCAGAACAGAGTGCCGAGAGCAATTCCCCAGAACATCGTATCTACATTAATCGCCCAGAAGCCCATTTCTTTTGCTTCTTGTGCGCTTTGCGCAAAGCCAAATCCGTTTTCAGGGTGCGCACCCAGAGTCAGGTTGGTTAAGTGGTGTTGGATATACTCGCCAGCAGAGTTAGCCATGTTGAAATTAGTCTCTAAGAGCAGAGCTTGCGCGCCGCCTGTCGATAAAAGGAAAAAACCAAAATACGCTTTGCACCGCAAAAAGGCCGAACAACAGCCCCAGCGGGTGGATAGTCTTCATCTGCGACAACACTACGGCAAGTAGCACGGCGATCAGTACCATCTTAATTGACTCACCGCGTGCAAAAGATTGCGCGATAAGACCTGCAGACCGCGCTCCGCGATGGCGAAAGGCGAGCTGTGCAAAAATCATTTGGGCAACGAAGTTAATCAGTGCCCCTAACCAAACGGAACCAGCAAGCTGCAAGCTGAACAGCAAAAATATACACGGCAGCAACAGCATCACCGTAGCCTGAATTTTCAATAAGCGACTTATCGAACTAGGCATTGCACGCGCCACAAAAGCCACTCCTATGTATAGAAAACACACAAGTGTTTTATAGTGCACTCGCACGCGCTATTGTGCGCCGCGGCATAAGCTTGTGAACCGATGAGATTATAGGTACAGCACGGAGGAGGGTCAAGCTGCGTCGGCTTTATAATCTAAACTCAGAGCTCTATTTGATGTGACTGAGTATACCGTCTAGCTGAATCAGAGAGTCGTAGGATATGACCACCTGCCCCTTTCCTTTCTGTCCTTGTTTTATAAGAACTTTTGCCCCCAGTCTTTGACCTAGGTTTTCAGCCAAGTCTCGAATGTTAGGATCTATAACAACGGCTGATTTTGTCTTTTCGATACCCTGAGTTAAACGTTGTTTTACTAACGTTTCTGTCGCTCTGACGCTCAAGTCATCTTGGATCACGCGTTGCGCAATGGTCAGCTGCTCTGCACCGTCAAGCGGAATCAAGGCACGCGCATGACCCATACTCAGTTGCTCGCTTTCTAATAGCTCTTTGATCTCTTCTCGCAACTCTAAAAGGCGCAGCAAATTGCTCACGGCCGCTCTGGATCGACCAACGCTTTCAGCAACTTGGGCGTGAGTCTGACCAAATTCTTTTAATAACCTGTCGAGGGCTGAGGCTTCTTCAATGGGGTTAAGGTCTTTTCGCTGAATGTTCTCAATGAGCGCATGAGCGGCGGCCTCACCGTCACTCAGATTGCGCACAATAGCCTTTATGGTGTGCAACTGCGCTATCTGCATTGCTCTCCAACGTCTCTCGCCAGCCACCAACTCATAACCATCTGCTTTGGGACGAACCACTATAGGTTGTATCAAGCCTTGCGATTTTATGGAGTCTGCCAGCTCTTTTAGCGCACTCTCGTCAAAGTGTCGGCGCGGCTGAAAGGCGCATCGGGCGATAAGATCGACGGGAATTTCACGCAATGAATCCCCACTGTTCAATGCTTGTTCAAGCGGTACTGCCTGGGGCTCAGCGCGCTGCAGCGGCTGCTCTAGTGCGTTTAAATCGGAGCCACCGCCGAGCAGTGCTTCAAGGCCTTTGCCGAGCGCGCGTTTTTTAGTGGCCATTGGAAGTCTCCGTCTCGTTGTTATTCGTTGTTGCGTCATGGGAATGGGTGGCGGGAGCTTCGAGTTTTCGCTTCAGGGCATCTCGTCGAATTATCTCTCCCGCGAGCGCCAGATAGGCTAGCGCTCCGCGAGAGGTTTTGTCGTGATATATCACAGGCATCCCATGGCTAGGCGCTTCAGCCAACCTAATATTGCGAGGAACGATTGTCCGATACACCTTATCGCCAAAGTGCCTGACCAATTGCTGCGAAACATCGTTACCTAAATTACTGCGCCCGTCGTACATTGTGCGCAGAAGCCCTTCAATAGTGAGTCTAGGATTGACTGAATGCCTCACATCTTCAATGGTGGAAATAAGTGCCGACAGCCCTTCAAGTGCATAGTACTCGCACTGCATCGGTATCATCACACCATCTGCGGCAACCAACGCGTTTAAAGTGAGCAAATTCAGTGAGGGAGGGCAATCGATCAGAATATAATCATAGTGAGGCTGGATAGGCTCCATTGCTTTATGAAGCTTTTGCTCTCGCGCTAATTTATCCATCAATTTCACTTCTGCCGCAGTCAAATCACCGTTGGCGGCCAGTACATCGAACTGGTAATCGGCCACCGGTATAACTGCTTCAGCAGCACTGCTCTCCCCAACCAATACATGGTAAGCAGACAACGACACGTCGTTTTTATCAATACCACTGCCCGTCGTAGCGTTTCCCTGCGGATCCATGTCGATCAGTAGCACTCGACGGTTTGTCGCCGCGAGAGACGCCGCTAGATTGACTGCCGTCGTGGTTTTACCCACACCGCCTTTTTGATTGGTTATTGCAATGGTACGTGCCATAAAACTCGCCAGAATTCTCGACTTCAGTTGGTTGGTTGTAGTTGCACCAAATGGCGCTCTGCTTCATCAAACGGCACTTTCAGCGATTTTACCGAGCTCACTCTGCAACCCCCTACTACGTCATCAATCGCCACGTCTGGGTCCTTGCCGACCATTGCAATGACTCGGCCTCCAGGTGAACAAAAAGGACTGGCGAGTTCCGCAAATCTCGACAACTCGGTAAACGCCCTAGATACAACTACGTCAAACAACTCATCATTCTGCCACTTTTCAACACGAGCGTTGACTACAGTTACGTTTTTCAGATCCAAAACAATTCTGGCATGCGTGAGAAATCTTGTTTTTTTACCGTTACTGTCGAGCAGAGTCCAGTGTTGATCTGGGTTGATAATGGCCAACACGAGTCCAGGCAACCCGGCCCCAGTGCCCAGATCTAGACAACGCTCGTCGGTCACTACCGATAGTACACTGATACTGTCAAGAAGATGGCGAATTACCATGCCTTCGACATCTCTAACTGCCGTAAGGTTGTAGGCTTTGTTCCACTTAAACAGTTCGCCAACATAGCGCAAAAGTTGCGTCTTCGTATCATCAGGCAACCTGACATCTAGGCCAACTAGGCCCTCATTCAATCTTTGTTCTGGCGTCATTTTGTCCTTGGCTTACTTGTAAAGCTCTCACGTCACCTGAGCGATGCAAAAAATTGACAAAAGCTCTTAATATAGAATCGCAGAAAATCGCGTGACAATTGCAACACGACGCGCTCGCTCTACTAGGAATGAAAGATCGGGTGAAGCTTGAATTAGATCGCTTCAGTATACCGCGCCGCCTTTAAGCGAGCAGTAATATAAAAGCCCGCTACTGCTAGAAGACAAAAAACAACCTCGACTTTTACAATCGACGGCATTAGCCCTACTCAACTAATCCTTGTGATGCCCACAGCACCTTAGACAAGTTATTGGGTGAAGACTGACCATCAAGAAGACATGTGCGCTAGTTGATCAATGGATAGTTCAGCCCGCATATCGATGTTTGCGCGCGTGCACCAGCAATAAAGAAACCGCTGCGGGTGTCACACCGGGAATCCTAGCTGCTTGCCCAATAGTGCCTGGCCTTGCCTGCACTAATTTTTGCTGAACTTCATTAGAAAGCCCAGTTAGACCTTCAAAATTCATACTCTCAGGCAAAACTGTGTTCTCTAATCGCCGTGCTTTTAAAATTTCTGCCTGCTGACGATCGATATAACCAGCATACTTAATCTGGGTTTCGACTAACTGGGCTATTTCCGGGTTAATCGTTTCTTCCGGCCCTAAATCCGCCGCCAAAATACCCTCATAGGTGACCTCTGGTCTTCGCAACAATTCATCTAAACGCTGTTCTTTGCCGAGTTTATCCCCCAATAGGATTTTCTCCCGAGCATCACCTAAGTCGCCTGGGCGAATAAACGTCTCTTTGAGACGTTGCTGCTCTCGAGCCACAGCATCTCGCTTATGATTGAATGAAGACCAGCGTGCCTCATCCACTAAACCTAAGCGATAGCCTGTCTCGCTTAAGCGAACATCCGCATTATCTTCACGCAACAGCAACCGGTGTTCCGCTCTACTGGTAAACATGCGATAGGGTTCATGCGTGCCCAATGTGGTCAAATCATCGACCATCACGCCGATATACGCCTCGTCTCGACGAAGGCTCCAAGCAGGCTCTCCTCTTAACGCAAGCACGGCATTCGCACCAGCAAGCAATCCTTGAGCACCAGCCTCTTCGTACCCAGTGGTGCCATTTATTTGCCCTGCGAAATACAAGCCTGAAATATCACGACACTGTAAATCCTGACCCAAGTCTCGCGGGTCAAAATAATCATATTCTATGGCATATCCCGGCCTTGTAATATGAGCTCGCTCAAAACCCTCTATAGATCTTATATAATCGAGTTGAACTTCAAAAGGTAAGCTCGTTGAAAGTCCATTGGGATAGATTTCATGCGTCTCTAGCCCTTCCGGCTCAACGAAGATCTGATGCCGGTCTCTATCAGCAAAGCGAACAACTTTATCTTCTATCGAAGGGCAATAGCGCGGACCTGTACCCTCAATTTCTCCCGCATACATAGCCGACTGGTGCAAATTATCAGCAATTATTTGGTGAGTTTTTTCGTTAGTGTAAGTGATATGACAGCTAATTTGTTGCGGATGATCTTTCGCGCTGCCTAAGTATGAAAACACTGGCACAGGCTCATCGCCAGGCTGCTCAGCCATCAATGAAAAGTCTAAGCTGCGTGCATCCAAGCGCGGAGGAGTGCCGGTCTTCAGACGGCCAACTCGCAGCTCTAACTCCCGAAGCCTCGCAGCCAAACTAAGTGACGCAGGATCTCCGGCCCGACCACCTTGTAACTTGGTGGGCCCAATATGTATTAAACCACCCAAAAAGGTGCCGGCAGTCAGAACAACTTTTTGCGCAGAAAACTCAATTCCGCTTTGGGTAAGTACGCCAACAACCTTGTCTCCCTTTAAGAGCAAATCATCTGCAGACTGCTGAAATAAAGTGAGATTGGGTTGGTTTTCGACAATCCTACGAATGGCAGCTTTGTATAGGGCACGATCAGCCTGTGCTCGAGTAGCGCGAACAGCCGGACCTTTGCGCGCATTCAGCGTACGAAATTGAATTCCACCAAAATCGGCCGCCGTCGCCATGGCGCCACCGAGTGCATCGATCTCTTTGACCAAATGGCCTTTACCGATACCACCGATGGCTGGATTGCAGCTCATCTGACCAATGGTTTCAATATTGTGCGTAAGCAAAAGAGTACGTGCGCCCATGCGAGCTGCAGCTAGCGCAGCTTCAGTTCCAGCATGGCCACCACCAACAACGAGGACATCAAATTTATCTGGGTATTGCATACTGGAGTTCTACTTAAATAATAAAAGTAATCCAGAAAACGCGGCTCGAATAAAACGAGGTATGTGAGTCAACAAACCCGAGAAAAAACGGGTTCCAGCATCGGAAAGGGGCATCAGGATGTAAGTGACATCGCGACAACCTAAATTTTCGTGAGAAAACCACTCCTGATCAGCCTCAACATTCGTTCATTAAGCTTTTAGCCGTTTTAAGGAAAGCACCCTAGTATAACGCTGACATCGATGTAAGGTGGAGAACAAAGCTCACTTTCAATATTTCATGCACGCAAAATGACTGACTTTCTCTAAGGGGAAGTCAGTCTATAGCCCTAAACCAGGCTTGAAACTACCCGTTGTTGCGCTTGTTACTCTTTTTCTGCGAGCTAATACTGCTTGTAGTTGTCGTTGTTTTGGTAACAGAAGGCTTAAGAGCGCTGGCATGACTCACGTGAACAACTGTTGGCATCTCATCCAAGTCGTCTACCTTTGTACGCTCGGATTCCAACATTGTCTCAAGCTCCATGATTCGTAACAGCAGATCTTGACCAGCCTTTTTACGTTCCTCAGACAATAATTGTTCAAGAACAGCTATGCGTTCGCGCAATGCTGTGTCACATTCACGGTATTCATTGATAGTCAGGTGCAATTGATCTAATTCTTCTTTGAGAGCCTCACTAACAGCGACTTGTTCAACCCGTGCCGCCTCAGCAGCTTCAAACTTGTTGCTGATCTCTTTCTCTAAAGCGTCACGACGCTCCAATTCGGCTTCATTGGCCTTTTGTTCGGCAGCCAGTTTACTGCGCAGCTCGTCGGCGAAAAGCTGTCCGTCGTTCAAAGCGTCTTGTAACTGCGTCTGCAAACCCGCTAACTCTTTGTCACTTGCCGCTTGCTGCAAAGCGGCTAGTTTCGCGTCAGTGCGCATGGTTTGAATATCGTCTTTTTGTGCTTCAATGCGGCCAGTAGCCTGCGCTAACTTGTTATTAGAGTCAGCCAACGCAGATTTAGCAGCCTCAGTCTCCGATTTCTGTTGTCTCAGCATCGCTTCTAGTTCAGCAATGTAGTCTTCGCAATCGTCCGTGTTGTCTCTCAACAACGAGATATTGTGACAAATCTCTTTTTCTAACTTCTGGCGGCCGCTAGGGGCCAATCGCTTCGCCATAATCAACTCTCAAATTTTGTAGCTCGAATTCTTTCAGTTTGCACGCCACGCAGGAGTTCAACTCAAGCGGCGTTCTGCTGATTCCGTCACCGATAATCTGTGGGGCTAAAAACTCAGCCGTGCTCTTAATTTCAATATTCCGTTACCAGTCAAATCTGGCAAATCGAGCATGTATCATCAAGCGACGTCCACTTAGCTTTAAGCTAGGGACAGTTCTGCTACTGCAAGTGCAAGGCCAGAAAGCGCTATTAGAAAAAATGCTTTTGGTTTAGGTCTTGGTAGGATCATGTTTTGAAGTTATTAGCGCAAAAAAAAGGCCCCCATGCTCTAAATGGGGGCCCCTTCTAAATAGCGGCGTTTTTTACGCAGCAGTTACCGTTCTCGGCTGGTGATCAAGCGGCTGGGTGCTTTTACCGTTAATCGAAATTTTCCGAGGTTTCATTGCGTCAGGTACCTCTTTCACGAGGCCCACACTCAGTATTCCGTCGCGTAATTCAGCGCCGGTGACCTCCACATGGTCCGCTAGATTAAATTTGCGTTCAAAGCTACGATTTGCAATGCCGCGGTACAGAAAGTTACGCTCTGTATCTTCGGTATCACTTGCCTTACGCCCCCGTATGGTCAGTACACCTTTCTCTGACTGGATATCCAACTCTGATTCCGTGAAACCAGCAATTGCAAGAGTTATGGCATAGTGATTCTCTTCGGTGACTTCAATGTTATAAGGCGGATAACCTTGGCTCGGTTGCTCTGTGCGCAGAGTAGAATTAAGCATATGAGCCATGCGGTCGTAACCAACACTGTTGCGAAATAGTGGAGAAAAATCGATAGTAGTCATTGTTATATCCTTACTGTGAAGCGATAGGTTCAAATTATGCGGCAATGATCTTCTTAGAGACTCACCCCCGCACCCACTATCTAGGGCTCTGCAATTCTTTTTCAAGCACCGACGAACAATTATTTAGGAATTTTTTGATGGACATAGAATTTTATGGAGCCACTGATCGAGTCACAGGCTCTTGCCATTTGCTTCGCTGCAATGGTCATACGGTGTTATTGGATTGCGGCTTAATTCAAGGCTCTCGTGCATCCGCAGAACTCAATCGAGAATCTTTCCCCTTCGACGCAGAAAAAATAGATGCAGTGGTTCTATCCCACGGACACATAGACCACTCTGGCCGCCTACCGCTATTGGTAAGCAGAGGCTATCGGGGTGATATTCATTGCCAGCACGCCACAAAAGATCTAGTGGAAATTTTACTCAAAGACTCTGCGCGACTGCAGCAACAAGATGCCGACTACTACAACCGCAAAAGAAAGAAGAAAGACGAATCTCCCCGTCTACCACTATACACCGAAGAGCATGCAAACGGCGTGTTTACCGGTTTAAAAGGGCATAACTACAAAAATGCATTTGAGCTATTACCTGGAATTGAAGTCTGCTTTTACAACGCTGGACACATACTGGGTTCTGCAATCGTAGAGATAAAACTCACCGAAGGTGATCGACAGCGCACGCTTGTATTTAGCGGTGACATTGGACAATACGACACACCAATCATCAATGACCCCTACCCTATTCCACATGCGGACCTGCTACTGATGGAAAGTACTTACGGCAATCGAATACACCGCAAGCGTGAGGAAACCGTTAAAGAACTTGGAGAAATACTGGCCGCTTCTGCTAAGGATGGAGGTAACGTTCTAATTCCAGCTTTTTCAATCGGTCGCAGTCAGGAGCTACTTTATCTTTTAGGCGAGCACTACGTTGATTGGGATATGGAAAATTGGCAAGTATATTTAGATTCACCGATGGCAATAGCAGCAAGTAAAGTCTATTGGGACCATCCTAATCTTTACGATAAAGAAGCCACAAAGTTCCGTCGAGACTTGCTAGATATGCCGACATTGAAGAACTTGAGATTAACGACAAGTGTTGATGAGAGCAAAGCCATCGCCAGGCACAAAGGCGGAGCCATTGTCATCGCCGGTTCGGGCATGTGTAACGGCGGCCGTATTTTGCATCACCTAAAAAATAACCTAGAAAATGCCAATTCCCACGTCATTATTTGTGGATATCAGTCCCCGGGAACTCTGGGTGGTAGACTGGTTAGGGGTGAAGAAGATATAAAAATCCACGGAAAATGGCTGAAGAACAATGCAAAAATTCACACCGTAGGCGGTCTATCAGCCCACGGCGACCAAGTGGATCTCAAGCGTTGGATGAGCGGTTTTAAAAACAAACCAGAACTCTATGTGGTGCACGGAAATGACGATGGAAAGAAGGGTTTATTGGAGCTCGCAAGGAGTTCTTTCAATTGGGAAGGAAATCTAGCAGTAGCTGGGCAGCGGGTCAAAATATAGAATTGCTAAATCTTTTTTGCGTCAAATTTTATGTATTTGTAAAGTGGATAGCGGCATTTAATTGCCGCTATCGTCCATTTTTCCGGTAAATCCAGAACATTCTTAGCATTTATGCCAACTATGGAACCACGGTATTGTAATAGTGCAGCTGCGGTTAAGTGAATTGCTCCTATTAGGAGGTCACCCTACTTCATTCAAGGCACTGATTTTTTCGATTTGAATTTAAAAGGCAATGTATAGGAGTCGCTTGCGCCCTACTTTCCGATGCAAAAACTACCAAATATTTCCCCTAACAAATCATCTGCTGCAAATTCGCCTGTCACACCCGACAAACACTCTTGCCCTAAACGAAGCTCCTCGGCTAGAAACTCACCACAGACCGCTCCGCGACGGCCAGCATCTAGCCAATCCCGGGCTGTGGATATGTGTTGCTGAGTTTTCCACAAACAATCCACATGACGCTGTCGTGCTGAAAAAGTACCTTCAAATTCCTTATTCAAACCTAACAAAGAACCTATCTCTTTCTCTAACTCTTTGATACCTATCTGTTTTTTCGCAGAAATCAAACAACTCACGCAATCAATATCGGGGCTCTCTGCTGTGGATAAGTCTGCTTTATTTAGAACTAGTAGCCTCGGAAGGTCCCCAAATTCATTTAACAAAGCCTGATCTCGCTCATTAAAACCAAGATGACTATCGACGACTAAAAGCAGGGCATCGGCACGCTCTATTCGCTGTCTTGCGCGTCTTACACCTTCTTGTTCAATAGGATCTTGTGTTTCACGAAGACCGGCGGTATCAACGAGCTCTACAGCCAAATCTCCTATTTGTACATGGTGACTTAATGAGTCCCGTGTTGTACCCGCAATCTCTGTCACAATGGCCAATTCATCGCCTGCTAGGCAATTTAACAGACTGCTTTTACCGGCATTCGGTTGACCAGCGAGCACGACAACTGCGCCGTCTCGAAGCAGGGCGCCTCGCTTTGTTTCCGACAAAAGTTCAGTTAATTCGTCGGTTAAATGGTCAAAATCGCCATCTAACGCACCCTCAGCAATTAGATCTATGTCTTCGTCAGGGAAATCTAAAGCCGCTTCCACCTGTACTCGAAATCGGGTTAAAGAATTTTGTAAGCTACTGATTCGTTTTGAGAAATCACCTTGTAGTGACCGCAGTGCGGAACGAGCTGCACCCCGAGTTGAGGCTGCAATCAAGTCCGCAACAGCCTCTGCCTGAGCTAAATCCAATTTATCATTGATAAAGGCGCGCTCACTAAACTCACCAGGCCTCGCTTTCCTGGCCCCGAAGCCGAGACACGCTTCCACGACCGCATCCAAAATTACTGGACCGCCGTGACCTTGAAGCTCGACAACCGCTTCACCGGTGAAAGAACCCGGTGCAGGAAAAAAGAGGGCGATACCTTGATCTAATTGTTGATCGTTGTGATCGTGAAAGTAGGCGAGGGTAGCCGTTCGTGGTGGCAAGCTTCGTTGACAAACTTGCTCTGCAATCAGCAGCGACAGAGGACCGCTAAGACGGACAATGCCGATTCCACCACGTCCTGGGGCAGTGGCCACGGCGACTATCGTGTCGCCGTGAGCTTCTAATTCATTCAGATCTGACGGGAGCAGATCAGTCCTTTTTGACTGGCGCACTATCCACACCAATAACGATACGCGTGATGTACCACTGCTGAGCAATGGACAGGACGTTATTTGTAATCCAGTAAAGAACTAACCCAGACGGAAAGAAAGCGAAGAAAACGGTGAATATCAAAGGCATAAACATGAATATCTTCTGCTGGATAGGATCCACTGGTGCCGGATTGAGGCGTTGCTGAATAAACATACTTGCTCCCATCAGGACTGGAAGAATGTAGTACGGATCCATAACAGATAGATCCGTGATCCAACCAATCCAAGGAGCTTGGCGCAGCTCGACACTTTCCATCAGTGTCCAATAAAGTGCAATAAAAACAGGTATTTGCAGCAACATAGGGAAACAGCTGCCAAGCGGATTAACCTTTTCTTTTTTATACAGTTCCATGGTAGCCCGACCCATGGCTTCTCGGTCATCACCGTGTCGGCTTTTAAGCTCTTCCATTTTTGGCTGCAATTTTTTCATGCGAGCCATCGATTTATAGCCCATTTCAGACAGCTTATAAAAAATACCCTTAACCACCAACGTTAGTAGGATGATCGACCAACCCCAGTTATTGACCACACCGTGAATTTTGTTGATGAGCCAGAATAGGGGTTGTGCCAAAAAGGTCAAATAGCCATAGTCGACCGTCAGGCGGAGGTTAGGCGCGAGTTTTTCCATATCGTCCTGAAGTTTTGGACCGACATAAAAAACCGTCTCAAAAGTATGAGATTCACCGGGTTGTAGAGATACAGGGGTGGAGCTAAGTCCTAGAATATAGCGATCACGCTCTGCCCAGTAACGAGTATAAAAAGTATTTTCTTCTTCTTGAGACGGCACGACAGCATTGGCGAAGTAGTGTTGAATCATTGCGGCCCAACCACCAGCGACTGTGCGCTTAAGCGGTGCATCAGCAATGTCATCCAGTGCAATTTTTTCGTAAATGTCTTCTGGAGAGCTGATCACGCCCCCCGTGTAAGTAGCCATTCCCGTCGAAGTCTCAGAATCAGCCACCTCAGAACGCTGCAGTTGACGATATTGCCAACCAGTCCAGACACTTTGGCTATTGTTGGTGACCGTGAACCGCACTTTATAGTCATAAGCAGCGCGATTAAAAAACCACGACTTAACCACGTCAATGCCTGCATCAGACCACTGTGCGTCGACTTGAAGCGTGTTCAGACCATCTTGTAAGGAGTAGCTTTCTTCACTGAGAGCATATTGCGCTAAATGGTTTGGAGCGCTACCTTCGCTACTCTGCAATCCAGTCTGAATACCCATGTAACGATCGTTCGTCGGGCCGACCAACCTGATGGGGGAATCTTTTTCTTCCAGTGACACGGGATACAGTGGCAAATCGATATTCGCCAAATCGGCACCCTGGCTATTGAGCGTTATCTCAAACGTATCTGTTGAAATATTGACACTCTTGGCGGTGGCAGAGGCTTCATTTTGAACGATTTGCTGACCAGAAGGCGCAACAGTAGGTACAGCACCATCGCTCGTGGAGCTGATATCACCACTCGCTTGATTTTGAGCTGGATTGGCAAGCCTTTCGGCGGCTTGTTGGGGGGCGTAGACATAGTCAATTTGCCATGTCTGCCAAATCAGCATGATCAAAAAGCCTAATCCGAGGTATAAAAACAGACGTTGGTTGTCCATAAGAAATTGGTGCTAACTCGTTAGTGAATGATGTCCGGGTCGTGTCTTTCAGGGACGGGATCTATACCGCCAGCAGACCAGGGATTACAACGACCTATGCGCTTTGCAGCCATGATACCGCCACGAAATACACCATGAACGGCAATAGCTTCAACGGCATAGTTTGAACAGGTGGGCCAGTAACGACAACTGCGCGGTAAAAAAGGACTGATGCACCACTGATACACCCGGACCAGACCGATCACGAGCTTTTTGAGGAGGGTACAAATTTTCGACACAGCTGAAGCCATTGGCGATCCAAATGACGGCGCATATCCGCAAGATCTGCCCCTACAACCGAGGGATTGGCGAACACTACCACATCGACAGCAGGCATATTACCTTGTTGGTGTCGGAAGCTCTCTCTCGCCAAACGTTTGACGCGATTTCTATCAACAGATCTTTTGACAGACCGTTTCGCTATCGTCAAACCCAGACGTGCACCCGCTTGCCGATCAGCGCGTGGAGCACCGCACAAGCGAAAGTATTTACCAGAGACGCGCTTGCCGCTGCTCAGAACATGCTTGTACTGAGCTGGGGAAAGCAGTCGCTGTTCCCGCGTGAACGCAAACGAGCCGCAGCTGTCACTGCTTGCGCTCACAGGGAAAATCAGGACGGAGCGAGACGCTTGCGACCTTTAGCGCGACGAGCGCGAATAACTGCGCGACCACCTCGGGTAGCCATGCGTGCGCGAAAACCGTGTGTACGCTTGCGGCGCAAGACGTTGGGCTGAAATGTTCTTTTCATGGGAGTCTAACTCAGACAATTTGGCCAAGCCGACAAGCTTACTGCATACATTGTCTAACAGTCAATATGTATTCACGAAAAATAGCTTGCCATTGCCTGTGGATAACTTTCTATCTTCGCGCTAGACTAGCAGTCCGCTTAAATCCGGTAGCAGATAAATTTTAGTTTGCTATGAAAAACGCGATTTAGGCCTAAATTACCTGCACGTCGCGTTCTTTAAAGGCAGCAAAAACCGCTTAGCTCTTATCCTTTGCGGAAGTACCCTTGACGATTTCATTTCTTGAGTCGTTACAGTAGCTCTCCGCGGCTCGGGGTAGTTCCTCGGACTGAAATAGACAAGTGATTTCTGCGAGCCTTCCGCGTCACCTGCGAACGTTATCTTGCGTAGCCTCAGAATCTCCTGCCATTTTATTGTGGTTTCCAGTAGACGGTTCTGTGGTGCTGCATCAATCGATAGACATGACTAGAGGGGGCCATTTGAATTCAACACTCTGGAGCAACTGCCTTGATTTGCTGGAGCAGGAATTACCTGTGAAGCAGCTGAACACATGGGTTAGACCACTGCAGCTTCAAGAGACTGATATGGCGTTGCGATTACTCGCACCCAATCGGTTTGTGCTTGAATGTGTGCGTCAAAAATATCTCTCTAGAATTGAGGAAATACTTGCAGAACTCGATTCGGACAGAACTCGAGGTGTTTTTTTAGTGATAGGCAGTGATACAGCTGTGGTTTTGGAAAACAAGGCTGCTGCAACACACAACACTTTAAAGGCGACTGCTCGACCTACGCCTGCGAAACGCAGAATGGCCATTGCTGGCGACGAGGCCGTTTCTTTTCCGAAAAAACCGGAAGAGGAACAACACATTGAGATACTCGACAGCAGCTTCGATTCAAATCTCAACCCGCATTTCACTTTTGAAACTTTTGTGGAAGGTAAATCCAATCACTTCGGTCGTGCAGCTGCTTTGCAAATTTCAGAAAACCCTGGCACTGGTTACAACCCTCTCTTTATTTACGGTGGCGTCGGTCTAGGTAAAACCCATCTTATGCATGCTGTGGGTAATACTATTTTGGCCGCCAAGCCCAACGCACGTATTGCCTATCTCCACTCCGAGAAATACGTTCGAGAGATGGTTAGATCAATGCAGCGCAACACCATTAATGAATTCAAACAGTTTTACCGTTCGCTTGATGTACTGCTGGTCGATGACATTCAATTTTTTGCAGACAAGGCTAAGTCCCAGGAAGAATTTTTTCACAATTTCAACTCCCTGATGGAAGGCAAGCAACAGATGATATTTACTTGTGACCGCTACCCCAAAGATGTGGAGGGATTGGAGGACCGATTAAAATCTCGATTTGGTTGGGGACTGACAGTCTGTATAGACCCTCCAGAGCTAGAAACCAGAGTTGCAATATTACACAGTAAAGCCGAACAATCGGGTGTCGAGTTACCCACAGATGTAGCCTTTTTTATTGGTAAAAGAGTGCGCTCCAATGTACGAGAATTAGAAGGTGCTCTGAGACGAGTCATTGCTGAGTCACAATTCTCAGCTAAAGCGATAACGGTCGAATTCACCAGAGAGGCCTTACGTGATCTGATCTCTGTACAAGACAAGCAGATCACCATAGAGAACATACAAAAAACCGTGTGTGAATACTACAAACTCTCTTCAAAAGAGATGCTCTCGAAGAAACGTACACGCTCCATAGCTAGACCAAGACAGGTTGCAATGGCACTGACCAAGGAAATGACAACCCATAGCTTGCCTGAAATAGGGGACGCCTTTGGCGGCCGCGACCACACCACGGTCATGCATGCCTGTCGCACTATTGACAAGTTGCGAGAAACTGAAACTCGATTGAACGAAGATTACCTGATGCTGGTAAGAGCACTAGAAGGATGATGAGTTGCTAAAAAGCGACTTTTAAATCCTGTGGATAACGACTGTAGAAGTCTGCGCATAAGTGAGTGCACAAAGTTATACACATATGATCAACAGTATAACTGCTCACTTAGTAGAGCATTTGTACACCGACAAAGGCTTTATAGGTCTTTGATAGTATTGCTTTTATTTGACTTGTACACTTATGCACAGGACTAGTAATAGTAGTAATAAAAAATCTTTAAAATATAAAGGATATATATAGTATGAAGTTCAGCCTATCGCGTGAAGAGCTACTTCAACCGCTACAGCGCGTAATTGGCGCAGTAGAACGACGCAACACTCTGGCTATATTGGGCAATGTGCTAATTAACGCTGAGAACAGCATTTTAAACCTGACGGCAACAGACACTGAGATCGAGTTAAACGACAGTATTGCTGCCAGTATCGATGTAGAAGGCGAAGCAGCTCTGCCAGCACGCAAATTGTTTGATATTTGCAAAACCCTGGCTGAAGGATCTGATATAAACATTGAAGTCAGTGACGGAAAAGCATTAGTTCGTTCGGGACGAAGTCGGTTTAACTTAGCCACGCTCCCTGCAAACCAGTTTCCCAAAACTGAAGAACTGCAGTCTGCTGTTAAATTTCAGCTGGGTTGTAGTGCTTTGTCTGGTGCTTTAGCAAAAACAGCTTTTTCAATGGCTCAACAAGATGTTCGTTATTACTTAAACGGCCTATTACTTGAAATCAGCGCCGATTCGGTTAAGGCAATAACCACAGACGGGCATCGCTTATCGTTTTCGGAAGCAAAAACTGAGGCAGGCGTTGAAAATAGACAGGCCATTATTCCTCGCAAAGGTGTCAGTGAATTAATCAGGTTGTTGGACGTTGGAACACCTGATGTCGAAGTAGCGATGACCGATAATCACATTCAATTCCAAATGGGAAGCTTACGGTTTACTTCAAAATTAATAGATGGTCGTTTCCCAGACTACAATCGCGTTATACCGAGTGGAGAAGGCCATGTCGCGTTGGTGGACAAAGGCACGCTTAGGCAGGCTTTGTCTAGGGTCGCTATTTTGGCGAATGAAAAATACAAAGGCGTTCGATTAGAGTTTCAAGCTGGTCAGGTTAAAATTCAAACAAATAACCCAGAACAAGAAGAAGCTGAAGAAGAGTTGGCTATCGAATACACTGGACCAAATATAGAAATCGGTTTCAACGTGGGATACGTCATTGATGTTTTGGGCGCTATTGAAGGTGACGAAGTATCATTGAAGCTCAGTGATGGGAACAGTAGCTGTCTCGTCACTGCAGCAGGAACCGAAAATCATAAATATGTCATCATGCCGATGAGGTTGTAGGAAAGCTTGAGATTAGAATCGCTGTGTATTCAAAATGTACGAATTCTCAAAGAGGTATCACTGCAAAGTGATGCCTCTTTTGTTTATTTATCGGGAGAAAATGGTTCTGGCAAGACTTCTGTCCTCGAAGCAATTCATCTTTTGGCCACAGGGCAGAGTTTTCGTAGCACGCAGCAACGCAACCTTATCCAATACGATAAATCAGAACTACGAGTTCGCGCGACACTTCGTCTAAACGCTAAAGAACCTTCACAAACATTAGGCATCGAAAAGTCTAGAGATGGCTCTACTCAAATTCGTCACAATCAAGCTGATGTAAAGCGCATCTCGGATTTAGCTACTTTGGTTCCACTGCGGTCTGTGACGCCAGATTCACATGCACTAGTCAGCGGCAGCCCCGGACTTCGTCGAAGGTATATGGATTGGGGCGTGTTTCACGTGGAACAGGGTGTCTCTTTTCCATGGCGTGAATACAACAGACTGTTAGCCCAGCGTAATAGTTTGCTTAAGACAACTTGGGACACTAAGCAAATCAAGGCAATTGACAGTCTCTTTGGAACACTAGGCGACGCGATCTCATTGGCTCGCGATAACTACTGTGAACGTATTGACGCTTTATTACCTGAAATACTCGAATCTCTCGATAGCAACATTTCGTTGAGTATCGGCCATCAACAAGGATGGGGTAGAGGCGAGTCATTTGGGCAAACACTAAGCACCCGTCACGAACAATGCAGGCGATTCAAAACGACATCTGTTGGACCGCATAGAGCTGATCTCCAGCTCCTTGCAGACGGCAAGCCTGCTAGAGAGGTCCTGTCGAGAGGACAGCAAAAATTGGTTCTCTACGCGTTGACTTTGGCACAGGTGACTGACTTTCATCGCCGTCGTAAAAGTCATATGTTGATGTTGTGTGATGATCTGCAATCAGAGTTGGATGACACAAGAACCCGCAGATTGACGCAATTGTTATTGGCGCAAGGCCACCAGTTGTTCGTAACTGGAACAAATACGCTAGATCCAGATTTTGAGTGCACTAAAGTGATGTTTCACGTGAAACAAGGCGAAATCTCCGCTGTTTAAAACACTCTTCATAAATCTGTTTTGTACTCAAACTAACATGGTGTGGGTAATGTTTGGTTTGTCAGAAAGGCAATAATTTCTAAGAAATGTTTCACGTGAAACACGTGATTAAATTGGCTCTATAAACTTCAGTAACGCGTTGTCGAAGATGTCCGAGAAACCCCACGATTTACTGTTGAACAACAGCTCTCCAGATGAAGCTAAACCGCATCGTGCGCACTGTTTGATGCTATAATAATCGATTGCCTGCCTTAATCTGGTCAGAACATGTCTGAAGAAGAAATTTACGATTCGTCGAATATCAAAGTTCTAAAAGGTCTAGACGCCGTTCGGAAGCGTCCCGGGATGTATATCGGGGACACGGACGATGGCTCAGGTCTACACCACATGGTGTTCGAAGTTGTGGATAACTCTATTGATGAAGCGCTTGCGGGTCACTGCAACGAAGTCACCGTTGTTATCCATACGGACAATTCGGTATCAGTTTCCGATGATGGTCGCGGCATACCCACGGACATTCACCCGGACGAAGGGCGCAGTGCAGCGGAAGTCATCATGACGGTATTGCACGCTGGTGGTAAGTTTGACAGTAATTCCTACAAGGTGTCTGGTGGCTTGCATGGCGTGGGTGTGTCTGTCGTCAATGCATTATCTAAAAAGCTTCAGTTGACCATTTGGCGAGAAGGCAAAATTCACCGACAGGAATACACAAGCTCAGAACCAGATTACGATCTGAAAGTGATCGGTGATACAGAGCTTACGGGCTCGGAAATCCGCTTTCATCCAGACCCAGAAATATTTGCCATCACGGAGTTTCAGTACGACGTATTGGCTAAACGACTTCGAGAGTTGTCTTTTTTAAACAGCGGTGTACGAATATCTTTAGAGGATAAACGGACAGACAAAAAGGTCTTGTTTGAATACGAAGGCGGTATCAGTGCTTTCGTTGAGCACCTTAATCGCAATAAAAATGCACTTAGCCCTACCGTTGTTTATTTCAATCACGATAAAGACGGAGTCACGGCTGAAGTGGCACTTCAATGGAATGACTCTTACCAAGAAAATATTTACTGTTTTACCAACAATATCCCGCAGAAAGACGGTGGTGCACACTTGGCCGGATTTAGAGCTGCTCTAACGCGTACGCTCAATGGCTACATCGAGAAAGAGGGTTACGGTAAAAAGGAAAAGGTCAGCACTACCGGGGATGATGCGCGTGAAGGTCTAACGGCTGTCGTTTCTGTCAAAGTACCAGATCCAAAATTTTCTTCCCAGACCAAAGACAAGCTTGTTTCCTCGGAGGTTAAAGGCATTGTCGAAAGTATTACTTCCGAATCGATGTCTACCTTTTTGGCAGAAAACCCGAGTGAAGCAAAAATAATCTGCCACAAGATTATTGAAGCGGCGCGTGCGCGTGATGCTGCAAGGCGCGCACGAGAGATGACTCGTCGCAAAGGCGCGCTGGACATAGCAGGTTTACCTGGAAAACTGGCCGATTGCCAAGAGCGAGACCCTTCAAAATCAGAAATTTTCTTAGTGGAGGGCGATTCTGCTGGTGGTACTGCTAAACAAGGTCGCGATCGGCGCACTCAAGCCATTTTGCCTTTGCGTGGAAAAATTCTTAACGTAGAAAAAGCGCGTTTTGACAAGATGCTTGCCTCTCAGGAAGTTGGCACACTGATCACAGCGCTCGGGTGCGGTATTGGCAACGACGAATTTGATCCAGACAAGTTGCGGTACCATCGTATCGTGATCATGACCGATGCGGACGTGGATGGTTCTCACATCCGTACTTTGTTACTTACGTTCTTTTACCGCCAGATGCCAGAGCTGATCGAACGCGGGCATATTTATATCGCCCAACCACCGCTTTACAAAGTTAAGCGGGGCAAGAGTGAGACCTATGTCAAGGACGACGATGAACTGAACAAACACCTTCTGAAGTTAGCATTACAAAATGCTGAGCTACAGCCTGGTGGTTCCACAGCTGCAATAAGCGGTGAAGCTTTAGAAACGCTTTGTAGCGAATACATGCGAGTAAAGCGCATTTTCGATCGTTTATCTCAGCGATATGATGGATTAGTACTGCGCAGTCTGATCAACCAGCCATGCGTAACTGATGCATTACGCCAAGATCAGAATGAAATGCAAGCATGGTCCGAAAATGTTGAAGCGTGGGTAAAAGAACATATTGAAGATGCCACGACTTATGCGTTAAAGGTAGAGCAGAGCGAAAACGGCTTCGATATTCTCGTTGATCGCACGCTGCACGGCAACACTCGTCGCGATAAGTTAGGCATCGATTTCTTTGAGTCTGCCGAGTATCGTGTAATTGGGGACTTGGCTGCTAAGCTTCACGGGCTGGTCCAAGAAGACGCCTCAATGATTCGTGGGGAAAAGTCCAAATCAGTAGCCAACTTCGCACAAGCTGTGGAATGGTTAATGGGAGAGACCAAACGCGGTCTTTCTATACAGCGCTATAAAGGCCTCGGTGAAATGAACGCCGAGCAGCTCTGGGAAACCACCATGGATCAGGGCAGCAGGCGCCTACTGAATGTTCGTGTTGAAGATGCTGTCGCTGCCGATGAAGTGTTCACAACGCTGATGGGTGACCATGTGGAACCGCGCAGAGAGTTTATCGAGAGCAATGCTCTTCAAGTCAGTAATCTAGACGTCTAATTCAAGAACGTCTTATAGCTGCCCTGCTAAATAAAGCGGGGCGGCTGTCTCAAATTAGCTCACACGGAGTGACTAAGCTCCGTTTTCAAACGGGAACAATCCATGCCCAGTGCAATTCGTCGTCTACCCGATTTTTCCTCTGTTGAACCGTCAGAATTAGCCGGTTCGTTAAAGGACATGATCGCTGATCTGCAGGCCCAAATAGATAAGCTTGTGGAAATTGAATCACCTGATTGGAACAATTTTGTAGAACCTCTCACTACGCATATGGATGCACTGGGTCGTTTATGGTCTCCTGTGAGCCACCTAAATGCAGTGATGAATTCTGAAGAATTGCGCGATGCATACAACAACGGCTTGCAGACGTTGCAGAGTTTTTACACAGACTTAGGCCAAAATTCCAAGCTCTATCAGCAGTATTTAAAGATCCAGGTCCCTGAGGTTTACAAAACATTAAACGGTGAACAGCAAACCGTCATTGATCATGCGGTAAGGGACTTCAAGCTGTCCGGTGTTGGACTGGAAGGAGAGGCAAAAGCGCGTTATAAAGAAATTAGCCTTCGCCAATCCGAATTAGGCAGTAAGTTCCAAGATAACGTCTTAGACGCAACAAATGCTTGGCAGACCAACCTTAACAACGAAAGTGACTTGGCGGGGCTACCTGAACACAGCAAAGCAATGTTGGCTCAAGCTGCAGAAGCGAAAGATTTGAGTGGATGGCTTGTGACGCTGGAACAGCCTTCGTACATTGCTGTAATGACCTATGCAGATGATCGCGAGTTACGGCGAAATACCTATTTGGCTTTTTGTACACGTGCCTCTGATCAAGGCCCAAATGCTGGAGAGTGGGACAACTCACCTGTCATCGACGAAATCTTGCAGCTACGTGGTGAAAAAGCTCAGTTGCTGGGTTTCTCTACCTACGCAGATTTATCGCTCGCCACTAAAATGGCCGACTCTCCGCTGCAAGTGACCGACTTTTTGAGAAAACTTGCAGACCGTAGTAAGACGATGGCTACTGCAGAGTTAGCAGAACTACAACAATTTGCAACGGAGCAGGGCTTAGAAGGAGAATTGCAAGCATGGGATGCAGGCTACTACGCTGAAAAACTGCGCGAACAGAAACACAACTTCAGCAGTGAAGAGTTGAAGCCCTATTTTCCTGCAGCGCGCGCTGTTGAGGGTTTGTTTGCAGTCTCAGCAAGATTGTTTGGCATTCAAATAGAAAAAGTCCAAGATGCACAGACCTACCACGATGACGTTGAACTTTTCCGCATTCTTGACGAGCAAGGACAAGAACAGGGACTGTTTTATCTGGACATGTATGCTCGTGCTAACAAGCGTTCTGGAGCTTGGATGGCGGGCTGTGTAGACCGCAGTGCCACAACCAATGAAATTCAGTTGCCGGTCGCTTTTTTGACTTGCAACCTAACACCACCGATCGGCGATGAGCCCGCTTTGTTTAACCACGATGAAGTCATAACGCTATTCCACGAGTTTGGCCATGGCTTGCACCATATGTTGACTCGCGTTGACGCTGGAGCCATATCTGGCATCAACGGTGTTGAGTGGGATGCGGTGGAACTGCCCTCGCAATTCTTAGAGAATTGGTGCTGGCAGCGAGAGTCTTTGGATCTAATCGCAGCTCATCACGAAACAGGCGCTTTGATTCCCAATGATCTTTTAGAGCGTGCCCAAGCAGCAAGAAATTTTGGGGCAGGTATGCAAATGGTTCGTCAGCTCGAATTCAGCCTTTTTGATATCAACATACACAACTCGACGACCGATGTAGACGTGCAAGAAGAACTCAACGCGGTGCGAGCAGAAGTTTCTGTGTTGAATCCTCCTGCTGAAAACCGTTTTCAGCACGGTTTTATGCATATATTTGCCGGCGGCTATGGGGCTGGGTATTTCAGCTACAAATGGGCTGAAGTTTTGTCTGCAGATGCCTTTTCACGTTTCGAGGAAGAGGGTATTTTTTCAGCGGAAGCGGGTGCGCACTTTAAGCTAGCCGTGCTCGAAAAGGGTGGATCTAGGCCTGCCATGCAGAACTTCGTTGACTTCCGAGGTAGGCAGCCCGACATAGATGCTCTTCTTAGACACAACGGTTTAGCCGCCTAGGGATCGCCATGAAATACCGCGATCTTCGAGACTTCATCCAGCGTTTGGAGGATATCGGTGAACTGCGTCGGGTCAACCGCGAAGTTGATCCAGTGCTGGAAATGACAGAAATTTGCGACAGAGTGCTACGCAAAGGCGGTCCTGCAATTCTGTTTGAAAACCCTAAAGGCTCTGATGTCCCAGTGTTGGCCAACTTGTTTGGCACACCAAAGCGGGTTGCATTGGGTATGGGCGAAGACTCTGTTGAAGCATTACGGGAAGTGGGCAAGCTGCTCGCTTTCTTGAAGGAACCCGAGCCACCTAAGGGCCTGAAAGACGCTTGGGACAACATGCCAGTGTTTCGCAAAGTGCTGGACATGGCGCCAAAGGTTGTTCGCAGCGCTGTCTGTCAGGAGTTGCAGTTCACGGGTGACGACATAGATTTAGGGCGTTACCCTATCCAGACATGCTGGCCCGGCGATGCTGGCCCGTTGATCACTTGGGGGCTCGTCGTCACACGCGGGCCTGAAAAAAAACGGCAAAACTTAGGCATTTACCGCAATCAGGTTATAGCTCGTGATAAAACTATCATGCGTTGGCTTGCACACCGTGGTGGCGCATTAGACTATGCCGATTGGCAGCGCGAGCGACCTGGAGAGCCGTTTCCAATTGCTATAGTGCTCGGTTGTGACCCAGCCACTATTCTAGGTGCTGTGACGCCTGTACCCGATAGCCTATCTGAATATGCATTTGCCGGCTTGCTGAGAGGAGAACGTACTCGCCTTGTAAAATGTGTTAATTCCGACTTACAGGTGCCAGCCTCTGCCGAGATTGTGTTGGAAGGTGTACTGACACCCGGAGAAGAGGCCGAAGAAGGCCCTTTTGGTGATCACACAGGATACTATAACGAAGTCGATAGCTTCCCTGTACTTACAGTAAAGCGCATCACCCAGCGCAAAGACCCGATTTATCATAGTACTTACACTGGTCGCCCTCCTGATGAGCCCGCGATACTGGGAGTAGCACTCAATGAAGTTTTTGTGCCAATCTTGCAAAAGCAGTTTCCCGAGATTGTCGACTTCTATCTGCCCCCCGAAGGCTGCTCCTACCGCATGGCAGTTGTCAGTATGCGTAAGGCTTACGCAGGTCATGCGAAGCGCGTGATGATGGGTGTTTGGTCCTATCTTCGCCAGTTCATGTATACCAAGTTCGTCATCGTGGTGGATGAGGATATTGATGTACGTAATTGGGAAGATGTGATCTGGGCACTTACGACAAGAGTGGACCCCAGTCGTGATACGACTTTGGTTGAAAACACTCCGATAGATTATCTAGATTTTGCGTCGCCAGTTTCCGGGTTGGGTTCAAAAATGGGAATTGATGCCACCAATAAATGGTCGGGTGAAACGACACGCGAGTGGGGGGAACCCATTGAAATGTCAATTGAAGTCAAAAACCGTGTAGATGATATGTGGTCAGACTTGAAACTGTAATTTGTAAACATTTCAGCGAATTAGTTTTTTGTCGCAGTAAACTCTCCGCTACTGTAGTTGTATCTCCAACCAAACTTGGGGTCTGAAAGGATTGATTCGTTGGCAACAACCTGAACTTCGCTACTCTTTTTTATGGGATTAATAGGAAGATCCTTGTGCAGATACGGACCGTATAGGTACTTTTTTCCATCGCTAGCTATTCTAGAATCGCAAACCACCCCATTTGAATCTGTGTACATGGTTAGCCGATTACGCAGAAGCTCTCCTTTGGTTGATGCATAGAAATTCCTATTGAACCCTTTGCAAATTGATCCCCAGTTGCTAGGTCCAGGATAGAACCCCTGAGAGGCATGAAATCTGTCCAGGGCTGCCTGCACGATTTTCACATTTTGATTCACAGCACTATTTTGGGAAACAGCGACAGAGTTACTGAAATTCGGTAGGACTAGTGTGGCTAAAGAGGAGAGGATGACAACAACAATGAGTAGTTCTATCAAAGTAAACCCACGTTGATTAATTGAAAAGTTTTGGCTTCCCTTCAGTCCGAGTTTGTGAAATATCAAAGGAATACTCAGTTTACTATTCGTATGTCTAGCGAGATTATCGGGCGACAAGAATCAATACTTAAATTACTTGGATACAAAGGTTTGTACGTATAATTTCTTATTGATATGCGAGATGATGCATATTGTATTTCTATTTATATGCGGCCCCCTAAGACCTAGCAATTTGTAATTGGATAACCGGAACCAATGAATCTGTTCCTCAGAAGTCGTTCTTTACAAACTATCAGACATTTGTTGATAAGACAGATTATAAGGGCGCGCGCTTGTTTAGGGATTTCAGTGATTTAAAACCAACTAAATCCTAATTACGACGGTAGAAAAAGAAGTGAAACATTATTTGTAGGGGGCTATGAAGAGAAACACGTGCGGGATTGAGTCGTTAATACGAGAGTGACTGTTGGAAAAAGATGCCGCTGTTTGCGGCACCTTAAGTAGGCTTGGCTCGTTAGCCTTTAAGCGCCAAGCTTAAGCCTCGCTCTAAGTGAGCTCGAGAAGCGTCAGCATCGCCTTTGTTATCTGCAATTTTTGACAAAGCTTGTTGAATCGCCGCTGAGTCACCTAATTTTGCAGCTTGCTCTAGATAGCTATGCGCTTTACCCCATAGCTCTTCACGAACACTTACCTGACCTGCGGCTGCTAATAGATTTGCATTCTCGCCATGTTCTTCGATCCATTTTTGCAGTTGAGAGAGCTGTTGGTCTGCTTTTGCAGCCTCAGTTGTGGCATAAGTGCCCACAAGCTCAGGTACCCATTTCTTGTTGAGAGTTGTACGCAAAGTGCGCTCTGCTACTTCACCTTGCCCACTTGCTTGTAGGCGCTTTGCGTACATGCTGAGCAGTACAGGTAGATCACGTGCCTCATTGGTCAGGCTTTTCCAGACACTTTCAAGTTCTGAATCTTCTGCGGAAGCTAGTAGAGAAGCGCCAGTCTTGGCTTCTATGGAATCTATTTCGCTTTCACTGTAGACGGTACGTTTGCGCAAATCTGGCAGTAGGTCATTTAACTCTGACCAGTTACCGGAGGCTGCTAGAGATTTTCCAAGCAAAGCAAAGGCACGTGAGTTCTTCGGTCGCGACTTGACCAAGGGACGAACAATTTCAAGAGCAGCGTTGGCCTCACCTGCTTCTAGTAATCGCTTTGCTTCGTTCAAGTCGATACCAAACTTTGCTGATTGGTTGTGCTCAACCGCTTGTTTGAGGTATTGATCACGTTGCTCAGGCTTGTTTCGAGCTTCGGCAGCTTCTGCTGCAGCGATGTAGTGTAGAGCAGCGGTAGGACCTTCAGGTACGTCCTTGATCAGTTGTTTTTCTGCACTGGTGAATTTACCTTCGTTTAACTCTAAAGTGCCAGTGACTAAACGCTCAGATGCAGAATCAGCCGCACGACGATCCAGTGCTTTGCCGAAGCTAGATGGAGCACGGAACAGCATGCCGACAATTCTAAATAAAATGTAAAGCGCTAGGAATGCGATGATGATTCCGAAGAATACATAGACCAAAGGTGCAGCAAAGCTATTACCTTGGAATTGAACCTGCACAGAGCCGGCATCTTGGTGTAAAAATATTGCTGCAATGATCGCCAAAGCACTCAGGAAGAGGACCAGTAAAAAAGCCTTCATTAATTTGCTCCAAGTTTTTTGTTGGTTTCACGAAGCAAACGTAAGGCTCCGCCCAGTTTTTCGGTGTAAGGGACGACGGTCTTTTCGGTCAGCAAATCAATCTGCTTAATAAATGCAGTCGTTAGTTCCGATTCAGGGTCGTAAATTGATTTAACGTTTGAACGCGCCTTATCGAGCTGCGCGGTGTAGTCGTTTTGATCTCTCCGTAAGGCTGCAAGCTGAGCGGCCTGCAAGTTGAGTTTGATCAACTCAGCATTGGTGCTCTCTTCGGTGGTCGGCGCGAAAACGGAGTTTTCTTCGCGGTTACCAAACTGTGTACCTTCGGGAGTCTTTACAGAAATATGCTGTTGAATATTGCTGAACAAACCACTGACAACAGAACCGATACCCTCTTTGGCCACACTTCCAGTTGTAGCTTCGGCTGTTTCTGTATCAGCAACCTCCTCAACTGGTGCTTCTTCTATCTCTTCTTCAGGCTTAGCCATACGCAGCTCACCCGTTTGATCGGAAAGTTTTCTCAGAGAAAGGATTAACTGCTCTATATCTGGTTGGTCAGTGCTGCGAAGTTCGGTTATCTCTTCGCCAATCTCGTGTGTAACCGGTAGATACTCGACTTCTCCCAAAACACTGAGCTGGCTTTTAGCAGCTTTTAATGCCTCGACAGCAGAGTCGGTATCACCAGCTAGCATGACGCGATGCACTGAGGTACGCAGCAGATATTCTACTTCAGACAATAACCACGAACGCTGATTGCGGTTAAGTTTCATCTGCGTATCTTGCAGACTGTTGCTCAGCTCGTTTGTTCGAGTTTCGACGAGGCCCGTAATCTCTTGACTGCGTGAGTCCAAAGACTGAGACATGGTCTCGCGTGCTTCAGTTAGCTGGGCTAGCAACTCGGCTGACCGAGCCTCTAATGCCGTATTCATGTCAGCGCTGCGCGTTTCCATGGAAGAGGTAAGCTCTGTTGCTTTGCTCTGCATCGCTTCTGTCAAGGCTGTGCGTGCGCTTTCAATGTCGCCCGAGAGAGCTTTAGTGGCACCTTGCAGGTTCGTGGTCTGCTCTTCGAGGGCGGTTGCCCGGTCCCCCAAACTTACGGTTTTCTCATCAAGCGCTGTAGCTAGTTCAGTCGCCTTTTGATCCAAACCACTAACAGCGGAAGAAGATTTCTCAGACTGCTCACTCAAAGCGGTTTGCAGACTATCTTTTTGTTCTTCTATGACTTGCTGCAGCTGGCCCACTTGTTTGCCAAGCTGAGTGTTGTTGTACCAAGCACCACCGGCGGCGGCGACTGCCACGGCCAAAGCTACGAGTGTTAATCCATTTCCTTTTCCGCCACCGCTGCTCTTGCTGGCGGCTGGGGTTTCCCCTTGTTCGGCCTTGGCGGGTTTGTCGGCCGTATATTGAGTTTTCATCGCTGTGTGAGTCTCTGGGTTATCCAAGCTTTAAGTGTATTGATCTGTCCGTAATCACTAACGGGGCTAGCGCGCAGGATGTCGTCGCTAAAGCCAAGCGAATACGCTAACTGTTCGCCTCTTTTGCTGTTGACGATAACAGGTAACTGCCACAGCCGCGGGCGCTCTTCCACAGGTGTTAGTGTAACAAGGTTCGAGAGCGTCTCGTTACTCGTGGTGCTTATGATCTGTGGCAATTCGGAATGGAAAAGGCGTCTCAAAATTGAATCACTTGCGGGGATTCGTCGCTGATAGACCTCTGCAATACCTAAATTGGCACCTGCTGAGTGTAAAGCGTCTGGCAGTGTGGCCAGGCCACCGCAGCCTCTTATAACTATGACCGTTTTTCCGATGACATTATGCAGCGTTTTCATCGCCAGCAAGCCAGCGCTACTGAAGTTCTGCTCGGGCAGCTGGGCTTCTAGCCCGCATTGGCTAAGCGTTGCTGCTGTCGCTGGGCCGATAGCCAATACTTTGGCGTTTTCTGCAATCGTATCTTTTAGTGAGGTGATTTTTTCGGCGTACCGTACAGCATTCGCACTGGTAAAAATCACGATATCAGCGTCGCTAATTGCCATCAATTGTTCAGCAGCGAGCACCTTGTTTTGCACGTTACTTATCTCGACCGTGGGGCACCGCAAAGGCTCAAACCCAGCATCTTGTAACAATTGGCAAAATCCATCTGCTTGATGCTCAGGCCGAGTGACGAGTACCCGTGTGGGCTGTAGTATTTTTTTATCGCTTCGCACCGTCAACTCGTTGCCCTGGCTGAAGACCTAATTCACGGAGGAGGTCACCTGCTCCTTGATCTAACAGCGCTTGTGCGACAGCCAGCCCGATGTTGTTAGCATTGCCAACTGCGCCGCGGATTTCTGCTTCGTAGTAGCGGTCGTCTCGCGGACCGCCAACCATACCACGCATCCAAAGTTGATTACCTTCAAGCATCGAGTACCCAGCAATCGGCACCTGACAGCCTCCGTCGAGGTGGTAGTTCATGGCACGTTCGGCAAGCACACGTGTAGCAGTATCCTTGTGATGCAGCGGCGCCAACAAGGCGTTGATACGCTTATCGTCTACTCGGCACTCAATGCCAACCGCACCCTGACCAACTGCTGGTAGGCTGATTTCTGGTGGCAGTTCCTGCGCTATGCGATCGTCCATGTCTAAGCGCTGAAGCCCAGCACAAGCCAACACGATGGCGTCGTACTCGCCCGCATCCAATTTACTCAAGCGAGTGTTTACATTCCCGCGCAGAGTTTTGAACTGCAGATCTGGTCGGCATTTGCGCATTAGTACTTCGCGTCTAAGACTGCTTGTCCCTAAAATTGCGCCTTTTGGCAGCGCATTAATGCTTTTATATTTGTTACTTACCAGTGCGTCGTGTGGGTTCTCGCGTTCGATAATTGTTGCTAGATGTAAACCCTCTGGTAGCACTGATGGCACGTCTTTCATGGAGTGCACAGCGATGTCGGCTCGACCTTCATAGATGGCTGTTTCTAGCTCCTTCACAAACAGGCCTTTGCCGCCAATTTTCGCCAGCGGGCTGTCGAGTAACTTGTCGCCACGTGTCACCATAGTGACTAGCTCGACAGTCAGATCTGGGTGTTCAGCACGCAGGCGGGCTGCTGCGTCTTCAGCTTGCCAAAGGGCAAGGGGGCTCTGACGTGTGGCGATTCGAAGGGTTTCTACCATGAGTTGCGAAGCTCGTTGTTAATATCCGATAGATTTTCCCAGAATTGGAGCAAGTTGTCGCGATTTGTACCCAGTGTACGGAAGCTAGACCGATAGGTGCGACAATACGGGTGTCATGCGCTCTGGTAACTTTCTTGTTGACGGCGACTCGCTTCACAAATGTGACAGCCAGATGGCATGACTTAAACTAATTAAACATACTCGGTATAACGAAAATGAAAACAGCCGTCGTCTGGTTTAGAAACGATTTGCGGTTACAGAGCAATCCCGCATTACAGGCCGCGATTTCGGCCGGCTATCGTGTGTTGGCCGTGTATATTGATGAGCGTACTGACTTGCGCGCTAGCGCGTCGAGTTGGTGGAATCATTATGCTTTGGCTGAACTTGCGCAATCGATCGAATCGATTGGCGGGCAGTTGGCCCTTTATCAGGGCGAATCCAAATTAGTTCTGCAACGTGTGATAGATGATCATGGCATTAGCGCTGTCTTTTGGAATCGGCGTTACACGCCAGTAGAAATGGCACAAGACACCGCGCTAAAAACCGTTTTAAAAGATCAGGGTATAGCGGTGAGTTCTTTCAATGGCTCGCTTCTACTAGAGCCCTGGACACTGCTCAACAAGTCTGGAAAGCCGTACCGAGTATTTACTCCCTACTGGCGCGCCTGTGTAGAAAAGGGTCTGCCTATCCCAGCGGGTGACAGTTTAGAGGTCATCAACTGGGCATCTGTTAATGACTCTCTGACTTTAGGACAACTGAACATGCTGTCTGAAATTGGCTGGGATAGTGAGTTCGGTGATCATTGGAAACCCAGCAGAGAACATGCGCTGCAAGAGTTTCAATCCTTTATCGACGTCCCCATTGAGAATTACGACGCTGATCGGGATCGGCCTGATCGAGCGGGGACCACCCGACTATCGCCCTTTTTACGTTCGGGGATGATTGGCGTAGGCGAGCTGATAGCAATATTGGAAGATCCCAAACGTCTTAAACAAGAATCCGTAGAGCAGGCACATGGCCGTCGAAAGTTAGTGGCGGAATTAGGTTGGCGTGAGTTCTCTACATATTTGCTGTATCACTTCCCGCATTGTCTAGATCAACCCATGCAAGCAAACTTCAATCACTTTCCCTGGAAAAAAGACCAAGATTTGTTGAACGCTTGGCAACGCGGAAAGACGGGTTACCCCATCATTGACGCTGGCATGATGGAACTATGGCACACCGGCTGGATGCACAACCGTGTGCGCATGATTGTCGCGTCTTTTTTAGTTAAACACCTAATGCAACCTTGGCAAGAAGGCGCTGACTGGTTTATGCAAACGCTCGTGGATGCGGATATCGCGTCGAACACACAGGGGTGGCAGTGGACAGCTGGATGTGGCGCTGATGCATCGCCATTTTTTAGAGTGTTTAACCCAGTGGGCCAAGGTAAAAAATTCGACCCCAATGGCGAGTATGTCCGTCGGTGGTTACCGCAGCTGAAAAAAGTGCCTAAGAAATTCATCCACGAACCGTGGTTGATGGATCAACGTATGCAACAAGCTAGTAGCTGCAACATAGATGAGCACTACCCAGCCCCTATTGTTGATCTCAAAGAAGGACGTGAACGAGCACTTGATGCTTGGCAAAGTATACGCAATACGTCCTAATTGCTCACAAAAAAGTTATTCTCTTTAGCGAGAAGGATCTACTTTATTTACTCAACGGGATTTAATCGTTTGCTTCGTTTGTGAGCATCCGAAGGTAACTGAGCAGACACTCTTTTCATACCGATTAAAGGTTCAGTCTGCTGCCACTATCACGTAGTGCTTTTTCACGAACTCGTGCACATGCCAGATAGGTTGTAAGCCGTTGTCCATGGTGAAAGCGTCACCGGCTCGCACGGTAAATTCTTTCCCGTCTTCTGTCTTGATCAATGCCTCGCCTTCCAGAATGTGGCAGAACTCTACTTGGTTGTTTATCGGGCCATGAAAAACACCCGCTGTGCTTTGCCACATGCCTGATTTTGTACGCCCGTCGCTGCTGACAAAGTGCGGCCATGCTGTGTGCTCAGGTGCGCCTGATATAGTGACCTCTGTGGTATCTTTGATCACTGCTGCTGTGTCGCAATCTGCAAATTTTGTCAGTGTTGTCATGGCTTAAAAATCACTCTGTTATTAAAAATTTGGATGTTTTTATTCATAAAATAGTTATGAATACTCGCCGCTTATTTAGCTTTCTGCAAGACCGTATCTAGTTTGTCTTTTAAGCTCATGGCTGGTGCAGATAACGGTAACACTCTACGCAAGATTGCGTGCATGGGCACCTTTTCTAGAGGCGTGACCGGGAACGGCAGAGTATTGTCTTCCGCACCGAGTATTTTTGCACTCAAGGTTCGACCCATCACAGATGTCATGGCAATACCGCGACCGCTAAAACCGACCGCCGCCAGCAGACCCGGTGCAGGCTCGTGCAAGTGCGGCATCATTTCGGGAGTGACCGCTATTCTTCCGGCCCAAGTTCGCTCTAATTTGGTGTTTTTAAGCTCAGGAAATACGGTGAGTAACCCCTGTCGCAAGCGCTGGTGGCCACCGAGTGTACCGACCGTTTCACTGCTGCCGACGCAGCCGAAAATCAAACGACCGTCTGCATCGTATCGCGCAAAATAGATTGCCAAGCGAGAATCAGAGAATGTCACTTTTTTCGGCAAAATTTGCGCTTGAAGATCCGCTGTCAGTGGTTCGGTTGCAATGGCAATGCTAACCATGGGTAGAAAAGTTTGTTGCAAGCCTGGCAACAAGTCTTTTGAATACGCGTTTGTGGCCAAGACAACCCTTTCGGCCGTGAGCGAACCATTCGGGCATTTAACCTTCCACTGCTTGCCTTTTTGTTCGATTGAAGTGACGGGGCTATTGCTGAAAAGCTGAGCACCTTTCTCTTGGGCTACTTGCGCATAACCTCTGGTCAATGACAGTGGGTGTACGTGACCACCTGCAGCGTGGCGTAGTCCAAAGTTATATGCCGGTGAACCTGTTGCTTGCCTCAGTGCATCTCCCTCGATGGATTCGATAGTAGCACCAGCCGCTGACCATCCAGAGGCCAGTTTTTCTAGCGATTTTACAGCGGCAGTGCTGTGTGCATTTTGCAGCCAACCAGCCTGCACTGCATCACAATTTATTTTGTACTTTGCAATGTCCGAGAAAAGAGCATCAGCTGAATTAATGGTCGTATTAATTAGACGCTCAGCTTGGGACTCACCAAATCTCTTGATCAGTTGCTCAGGTGTTTCACGCCATATCGGATTGCATTGACCACCGCTTCGGCCGGAAGCACCCCAGCCAATGTCATGAGCGTCCAAAAGCGCAACAGACATCCCGCTTTCCGCCAGTCCCAGAGTGGTTCTGCACCCAGTCAAACCTCCGCCGATGACGACGGTGTCAACCGTAAGATCGGATGAGATGGCACTAGACTCCGGTGGGGGATTGGCCGTCACTTGCCAGTGAATTTCTTCCTTCGGATTGTTTTTAGAGTTCAATGACTTGTCTCAAAAAGGGCTTTGTAAGCCAGTGAATTTTTTGTCGGATGAATGTTGGCAAGCTGGGATTATGAACAGCCTGTTGGGCTGAAATTAGTGGTTTGTTGCCCTGCAATAGGTGCTTCGGCGATGGTTAAGTGGGGTCATGACATGAGTTTCACAATATCAAAATTAAATATTGTAATGCAAGATACGAATAATCGGACCTTCAGTCAAACGGTTATTTAAATGATTTGCAGTGAAGCGCACAGTCTCGCTGAAACTAGGATTTTTCATCAAGCAGTGGGTGTTCCGTATAATGCCCCTTCCAGTTTAGGGTGGGAGTGGTGTGTGGCGAGGGAGATACAGAGCTCTATTGTCGATAAGCTTGTGGTGGTGTTGGACCTGTTGGCCGAGTCACCGGGTAAGCTGAGCTATTCTGAAATAGTGGCCGCGACAGGGTTTAATAAAAGTTCGACTCACCGGATATTATCGATCTTGTTGGGTCAGAAACTGGTGCAATTCGACGAAAGAGACAAGTCTTATTCTGTCGGCCCTAAACTTATGCGTTGGGCTAAGGCGGCCTGGCAAAAAACTGACTTAGCTCAAATTGAAGATCAAGATCTCTTGGAGCTCAGTGGTGCTTCCGGTATGAATGTCGCGGTTTCCGTGCTGAGTGATTATTCGGTCACTTTCATTCGCACTCACATTATCAATCCTTATCGGTTAGCCGTTAAGCTCGGTGGGCAGTCTGATCTGCATTGTACGGCTGCTGGAAAGATGTTTTTGGCATTCATGGACAAACCCGCTTTAGATCAATATTTAGATATTGCCGAACTCGAGAAATTTACCGAAAACACGTTAATTGATCAAAAAACACTGCTAACAGACTTAAAGTTAATCAATAAAAATGGCTATGCTATTTCCAATCGAGAAGAGTTTTGGCAGGTAGTTGGTATTGCTGCACCTATCGTCGATTACGACAAACGCATTTTGGCAACTTTGAGTCTCTGGACGCCAACACGATTTGGTTCGATGGAAGAGCTAAAAAGCAAAGCGCCGCTCTTACTTGACGCAGCAGCTAAGATATCCGCTCGATTTGGCTCCATGATTTAGCGTTGGTGCTGTTTGTTCAACACGGACTGCAGTGGCAAATAGTGATGGCTAATTGCAGCGATTTAACGTTGAGCAACTCTTCCACTTCTCCTTTACCTTTGGCTGCACCACCATGGAGAAAACGTGTTTAGGGGGCAGTCTGAATTTCCTTTTCGGTAGCGGCCATTTTCAACCACAAAGCATCTCAATAAATTCCATTCCAGCTTGAGCCCATATCACCCTAAAGAACTGTGTAAAATAGCGGGTTTAGCCTAGGTCGGACCCGTTCAAACATGAGCAATCAAACACCCCCCAGTCGGCAGCTTATCGGCGGCCGGTTTGCCGAAGATACCGATGCCTTTGTTGAAGAGTTTACCGCTTCAGTGATGTTCGACCAGCGCATGGCGCATCAAGACATTGAAGGCTCGCGCGCGCACGCGGCGATGTTGGCAAAACAAGACATCATCAGTGCGCAGGATAAAGCGGATATTCTTCGTGGCCTTGACGAAATCAGCGCCGAGGTAACGGCTGGTACCTTCCCTTGGTCTGTCGGCCTTGAAGATGTGCACATGAACATCGAAGCACGCCTGACTGAAAAGGTCGGTATGGCGGGCAAGCGGTTGCACACAGGGCGTTCGCGCAACGACCAAGTGGCTACCGATATCCGGCTATATCTGCGTACCGCATTGGATGAGATCTCCGCTGAGATAGATCGTCTATTGGAAGGGTTGCTGATGCAAGCGGACGCAAATGCTGATGCCGTGATGCCAGGTTTTACTCATCTGCAAACAGCGCAGCCAGTCACGGTGGGTCATCACTTGATGGCGTGGTTTGAAATGCTGCTGCGTGATGCAGACCGTATTCGTGATTGCCGCCGCCGCATGAATGTATCGCCATTGGGTGCTGCCGCTTTGGCTGGCACGAGTTACCCGATTGACCGTCATTTTACGGCTGAGCAAATGGGTTTTACTGGCCCGGCTGAAAACTCCCTAGATGCGGTGAGCGATCGTGATTTCGCTATTGAGTTTTGTTCGGATGCAGCGATTCTAATGATGCACTTATCGCGTATCAGTGAAGAACTGGTGCTGTGGTCATCCGCGCAATTTAGTTTCATCGACTTGCCCGATCGCTTTTGTACGGGCAGCTCTATCATGCCGCAGAAGAAAAACCCTGATGTGCCCGAGCTGATCCGTGGCAAGAGTGGCCGTGTCTATGGGCACTTGTTTAGCCTGTTGACGCTGATGAAGTCTCAGCCTCTGGCCTACAACAAAGATAACCAAGAAGATAAAGAACCGCTGTTCGATACCGTCGATACGTTGATGGGTTCGTTGCGGGCTTTTGCCGATATGGTCCCAGCGATCAGTTTCAGACACGACGACATGCGCGAGGCCGCTTTGCGCGGTTTCTCCACCGCGACAGACTTGGCGGACTACCTTGTGGTTAAAGGCTTGGCTTTTAGAGACGCACACGAGGTGGTCGGACAAGCTGTTCGATTGGGTTTAGAGACTAAGCGAGACTTGGCTGAGATGGAACTGTCAGAGTTGCAAGAGTTTTCTGCGGCCATTGAGCAGGATGTATTTGGTGTGCTTAGTTTAGAGGGGTCAGTGGCGAGTCGCGATCATTTCGGCGGCACCGCGCCAAATCAAGTGCGAGAAGCCGTTAAGCGCGGACGCGCTAGAAAAGCGTGGTTGGCGGTGGGAACCGAATAATCTAGGTCAGGTGAGGATGGTCAGAAACTTTGACCACCGCAGCTTCTTAGAGGTAACTGAAGACGATGGCTAGTAGAGCCCAAACACCAATACTTGAAGCCAAAGCTAGTCCGAGATAAGACCCACAATAGTTAGATTTGCCTGATAACTGCATTTTCTCGCTCCTAAGCTTGAAGAAGGCATAAATTCATTTTGACTTTACTAAGACCATGCACTATGGGCAAGTATGCAAAAAGGTTTAAGCGTTACAAAATTTGTCTCGGACCCCGAAACTGGAAAGAATGATACAAAGATGAAACAGACAAAAACGTGTCTCAGTTCACAATTCGTCATTTTGTTGACGATACTGCTGGGTGGTTGCGGTAACAAAGGCCCTTTGGTGGTACCAGGCTCAGAAGGTGTGGAGCCCAAGTCGGTTGAATCAGCCGCAACCGAAGTAGATAGTGAACTCGTTGAATCCCCAGAAAAAGAACTAGAAAAATGAAAGCTTTTAGGCAACAAAATGGCGAACTTCACGCCGAAGATGTACCCATGAGTCAATTGGCTTCAGAGTACGGCACACCGCTTTACGTCTACTCGCGTGCCGCGATTGAGGACGCTTGGCGCCAGTTCGATCAATCGCTGGCGGGCTGGGACCACCAAGTTTGTTATGCGGTTAAAGCGAACTCTAATCTGGCCGTTTTGGGCGTGTTGGCAAAGCTGGGCTCTGGTTTTGATATTGTTTCGGTCGGTGAGCTAGAGCGGGTGTTGGCCGCTGGTGGTGAAGCCAGCAAAATTGTCTTCTCAGGTGTCGGCAAAAAGGCTGACGAAATGGCTCGCGCACTGGAAGTGGGCATTCACAGCTTTAACGTGGAGTCCGCTGCTGAGCTGGAGCGCCTCAATGAGGTGGCCGGTGCCCAGGGTGCCGTGGCACAGATCTCCTTGCGCATCAACCCAGACGTAGACGCGCAGACCCATCCTTATATCTCCACAGGTTTGAAAGAGAACAAATTTGGCATTGGACACGAGGTGGCGCTCTCCGTTTATCGTCGTGCGGCCGAATTGCCTCATATCAACGTGATTGGGATGGATTGCCACATTGGGTCTCAGCTGACAGAGATTGACCCCTATATCGATGCGGCAAAGCGCTTGTTGGGTCTGATCGATTTGCTGGCAGAAGAGGGCATTATCATCAGTGAGCTCGATCTCGGCGGCGGTCAGGGTATTTGCTATAAAGACGAAACGCCGATGGATCTTTCGGCTTGGCAGGCTGCACTCGCGCCGCTTATCGATGGGCGCGGTTTGAAAATCATCGTAGAACCAGGTCGAGCAATTGTGGGCAATGCAGGCGTTATGCTCACTGAAGTGCAATACCTTAAAGAGAACGGAGATCGAAACTTCGCCATTGTCGACGGCGCGATGAATGATTTGCTGCGACCCGCTCTTTACAGTGCTTGGCAGGAAATCACGGAGGTAAAGCCGCGAGATCAGCAGCCGGTGCTGATGGATGTTGTAGGTCCTGTCTGTGAATCCGCCGATTTTCTTGGCAAGCAGCGTGAACTTGCCGTGCAGGCCGGTGACTTATTGGCTGTGCTTTCAGCCGGTGCTTATTGTGCAGCCATGAGCTCAAACTACAATTCTCGTCCGCGCACGCCAGAGGCCATGGTCGACGGTGACAAGTATCAATTGGTGCGTCGTCGTGAGTCTGTGCCAGAGCTGTACTCACTAGAATCAACTTTTGGCAGCTGAAGATGAAGCTACCCTTCGCCAAAATGCACGGATTGGGCAACGATTTTATTGTCATCGATGCCACCCAGCAGCCTATGCCGTTGGAAACTCAAGCCATCATGGCATTGGCTGACCGCAAAACCGGAATTGGTTTTGACCAACTGTTAGTGGTGGAACCACCAGGGGATGCCAGCGTTGATTTTAACTATCGCATCTATAACGCCGATGGTGGCGAAGTCGAGCACTGCGGTAACGGCGCACGTTGTTTTGCGGTGTTTGTGCGCCGACAGGGTTTGAGCGACAAAACTGAAATACCCGTACGAACCCACAACGGTGATATTCGTTTGCTGGTACAGGGCGCAGACATGGTTACCGTCAACATGGGCGTGCCCAATTTTGAGCCCGCATCACTGCCCTTTATCAGCAAGAACAGGCAAAACGACTATGCTCTTAGAGTCGGTGATGAAACGTTGCAAGTGGGGGCGGTCTCTATGGGCAATCCACACGCAGTGCTTCGCGTCGACAATACTGAGACCGCACCGGTCGAGACTCTGGGCCCAGCCATTGAGGTTCACACGGATTTTCCGCGTCGAGTTAACGCTGGTTTTATGCAAGTGCTGTCAGACAGCCATATTGCACTGCGCGTTTTTGAGCGTGGTGTTGGCGAAACAAGAGCCTGCGGTACAGGGGCTTGTGCAGCCGTGGCCGTTGGCCGTCAGTGGGGGTTATTAGGCCCTGAAGTGGCGGTAGATTTACTTGGCGGGCAACTGACAATTAAATGGGATGGGGAAGGGTCAGACTTGTTGATGACCGGCCCCGCGGCCCATGTTTACGACGGAACTTTAGAATTATGAGTGAACTCACTGCTGTAGCCGAGCGTCCTGCTCTGGATGATGACCGCAGCGTTGCTCGCTTTTTGCGCGATAACCCTGATTTTTTTGTGCAGCATCCACGCCTGTTAGAAGAACTGCGTGTTCCGCATCAGAGCGGCACAGCCGTCTCATTGGTTGAGCGTCAGCTCAGCGCTCTGCGCGAAACAAACTCTAAAGTAAAACGCCAACTGCACGAGATGATCAGCGCCGCGCGTGACAACGATCGTATCGCTTCGAGTGTGCATCAGTTCTCCTTGGAGCTGATGGCAGCAGACTCGCTTGACGATCTATTGGCCGCCAGTCGTGATCTGATGTTGGAACATTTCTCAGCTGATGATGTTTCTGTTTTGTTGATTGACGCGGAGCAGGGCGAGCGTAGCGTAGAGCAACCTTGGCGCTACGTCAGCCATGATCACCCCGATTTGCAATGTTTAAGTGACGTGCTCAAAAACCGAAAAATCCGCTGTGGCCTTGCCAGTGAAAGCCAGAAACAAGTGTTGTTTGGTGAGCGGGCTGATCAACAGTCGTCGGTGGCTATTGTGCCGCTTATTGCGGGTCGAGAGTTGGGTGTTCTAAGCTTGGGCTCACGCAGTGAACTGACATACACGCGTGATCAAGGCCATTTGTTCCTTGAACGTGTAGGTCAGTTGGTCAGCAGCGGTGTCAATCGCTTCCTGCGCTAACACGTTTCAACATTGGGGCTGACATGCCTGTCTCATCGACGGATTCAGATCCTCTAGCACCTGTGGCGGACTATCTTCGCCACCTGCGCGAAGAGCGGCGCTATTCGCCGCACACCTTAAGCAATTACCAACGTGACCTCAATGCCGCTATCGCTTTAATGCAAGAGCGCGATTGTGCGGGCTGGACTAGTTTAACGGGTCGAGAGCTTCGCAGCATGGTGGCCACTTGGCACAGACGTGGGCAAGCACCTCGCAGTCTGTCACGACGCCTATCGGCAATCCGTTCATTTTACAAGTACGGGATTACTCATGGTCTTTTTGAGCACAACCCCGCTCAAGACATTGCTGCCCCTAAGCGCGACAAACCACTGCCTCGTGTGCTCGCCGTCGATCAAGCGGATCAGCTGCTAGCGGGTAAGCCCCAGAGTGCACCGGAGTTTGGCGATCAAGCCATGTTCGAATTGGTCTACTCCTGTGGTCTGCGTCTAGCGGAAGTTATCGGGCTGGATATAGACACGGTTGACCAAGACAATGCTCAGCTGCGGGTGGTAGGCAAGGGCGGCAAAGAGCGTGAATTGCCTGTCGGTCGACAAGCACTAAGTGCATTGAAGGCTTGGATAGCGGTGAGAGAGACCATGGCTAGGTCGGATGAGCAAGCTTTGTTTGTAAATCAGCGCGGTAACCGTATGGGAGCGCGTACGGTTCAACATCGACTAAAAAGGATGGCGCAAGAGCGTGGCTTACCTTTGCATGTGCACCCTCACATGTTGCGTCATTCATTTGCGACGCATTTGCTCGAATCAAGCGGTGACCTGCGTGCCGTGCAGGAGCTGCTGGGTCACGCGGACATCAGCACCACACAGATCTATACCCATCTAGATTTTCAGCATCTAGCGGATGTATACGACAAAGCTCACCCAAGGGCGCGGCGTGAAAAAGAAGACTAAACCCTTACCGAGGCACCTTCTTGGCATAGCCTGCCGTTACGTTGGCGAAGAGACGGGAGCGGCTAAGCCGTGAAAAACAAAACACAGACAGACGTTATTGTTATTGGAGCTGGAATAGCCGGATCTTCCGTCGCCTCGGAATTGTCCTTGGATGCAAGCGTCATCTTACTGGAAGCCGAGGGCCAGCCCGGTTACCACACCACGGGCCGGTCGGCTGCTATCTTCGCGCCGATCTACGGGCCAAAACCCATTCGAGTTTTAACCCGGGCTTCAGAGATATTTTTCAAAGAACCACCTGACGGTTTTACACCTCAAGCTCTGTTGTCAGCTCGCGGAATCTTGATGCTTGCACGTGAAGACCAAGAGTTCTCCTTGCAGACGCTTCAAGGCGAGTTATCGGCAGAGGGATCAATACACGAGCTAGACGCTCGCCAGTTGATGGAAATACAGCCTCTACTGCGTGATAACTACGCGACGACAGGCCTGCTTGACCCAAGCGGGCAAGACATTGATGTGCACGCTTTGCATCAAGGATACTTGCGACAGTTCAAGGCAAATAGTGGTGAGTTGATCAGCGACGCCGAAGCGAGCACATTGAGGCGTGTGGGACGGAAGTGGGAGTTTCACACACCCGTCGGTCAGTTTGAAGCCCCTATTGTAGTCAATGCCGCCGGGGCATGGGCAGACAAAGTCGGTGCTTTAGCAGGGGCTGAAATAATCGGGTTAGTGCCCAAGCGCCGGTCAGCACTTATTGTTGATGCGCCTGCTGAAATTGTCACGGAGCAACTGCCCTTAACCCTTGATATTGATGAACAGTTTTATCTCAAACCAGAAGCGAGTCGCTTGTTGATTTCGCCTGCCAATGAAGACCCTGAGGAACCCTGCGATGTTCAGGCAACCGAAATGGATGTCGCTCTTTGTGTTGATCGCATCGAGCGAGCGTTTAAAATACAAGTCCGGAATATTGAAAGTCGTTGGGCCGGATTGCGCAGCTTTGTTGCGGACAAAAGCCCAGTTGCTGGGTTTTCAAATAAAGTCGAGGGTTTTTATTGGCTCGCTGGACAAGGTGGATATGGCATACAGAGTGCCCCAGCGTTATCACGATTTGCTGCTTCTCAAATTCTCAACAAAGAGCTGCCTCGAAATATAGTAGCGGCGGGCTTTGACTCAACGAGTGTTTCACCAGCAAGATTGCAGTAACTACAAAATTGATAGTCTGGCCGCACCACTAACGCTCTCCAGAATAGCTAAAATAGATCCATTTGTTTTCCCACTAGCTCAGCGTAGTTTAATCCTTCAAACATTAGAATGGCGTCAGCAATTGGAGCAAGCTGTTTTTCAGCATATCGGTCGTAGTCTAGAGTAGTCGTTAAATGTCCCAGAGGTTCAGGGCCATTCAGCGTAAACAAATATTCGATTTGTCTGCTAGGGCGTCTGGGATGTTTTCGAGCGGCCTGGATATGCGGCGGAACATTTTTTTGATAACTGTCCAGCGGACGTCGAATGCGTTTTTTAAAAACCAGCTCTTTGTCAAATTCCCCTTGCATCAATCCCAAATGTATTTCACGGCAAAGACCCGTTAGATCTTGATCGGCAAACCAACGCTCCAATAGCTCTCGTTGAAAACGCTGTGCTAAATGTGTCCAATCTGATCTTACTGATTCCAAGCCTTTAATAATCAGCTCAGTTTTGTCGGGTTTTTGAACTTGCCCTGCATAGCGTTTCTTACTGCCAAGCTCACTGCCACGGATAGAAGGCATCCAAAATTGGCTGAAGAGTGTTTCAAATTCTATTTCTAAATGGCTCTCCAGTTTAAACTCGGTCTGCAATCGTTCTCGCCAATAGTGGTTTAGCTGATCGCGATAGATCTCACCCTTTGATTGGCATTCTTCCAAGCTCAAGCTTGGGCTCATGGCGATAAACAGGGAATCTGTGTCACCGTAAATAACACGCTCTCCTTGCTGTTCAAACCATTGTTTGCTGTCGTAGATAATTTGGTGACCGCGGAGTGTAATGCTACTCGCCAATCTCGGGTCGTGGAATCGACAACCACTTGAGCCGAGTACACCATAAAAGCTGTTCATGATGATTTTTATTGCTTGCGACAGCGGTGTATTTTTATCTAACTTCGCGGCGTCTCGCGCTTCCCAAAGCTCGGTTATTAGCGCGGGCAGAATGGGCGTTTCGCGGTTGAACCAAGCTTCGCGAAACCCTGGAACTGCATCGGGGTGTTCTGCGCAAAGGCCAGCGGGATCGATTAAAAAGCTCCGAATGATGGAAGGGTACAGTGATTTAAAGTCGAACAGCAGCACGTTGGCAAAACGACCTGGGGTGGAATCCAGCACGTAACCGCCTGGGCTGTTTTCGCCTTCATTGACTTGTATCATTGACAGGGCAACCGTGCCCTTGCGGTGCATGCGTGGTAAATACAAATAGTCGAACGCGGCTACCGACCCTCCCACGCGGTCCAATGGCAACCCAGTTGCCCCTGTTCTCGCGAGGGCGAATGCGACCAGCTCAGCGTGTTCGAAGACCCGATGCGTCAATACACAGTCCTGCAAATTGTAAGCAGCGAGTGCAACGGGATCTTCGCGGTACTGGCGTTTGATCTCTCTGAGTTTGTCTAGGCCATGTGCCTGGATGAGTTTGCGCTCGCCTAGAAGTTCATGGGCTACATTGTCTAGCGCAAAGGATTCAAACTGATAGAAAGCCGCTTTAAGCAGTGCTACGCCGTCCAGCACCACACGTCCAGGTACACGCGCGATGTGGGTGCCTCCTTGGCCAGGTGGTAGCACTTGTGCGTTCTCGCCTGCGCGACCAAGACTAAATCGCAAACCGCAGCGCTTGCTAACCGATGCCATGAAGCTCAGGTCAAAACCGACAATGTTCCAGCCGATCAAAACGTCTGGATCGTGCTCTGCAATACAGGCCAGTGCAGCTTTCAAAGTTGCTCGCTCATTGCCGCACCAGACAATGCTGGAATGGTCTGAGCCGTCGTCGGGAGCGCGACGAGCCATGAATACTTTGCCAAAATCTTGTGCGCTCAGCCCGACACTATAGAGTGCTTCTCCTTCGCTACCGCCTGTCTCTATGTCTAAGGACATCACTTTCAAGTTGGGTTGCCAATCCACGGATCTGATCTGCGGGTTGCGGCAAGTCATCACACCTTTTTCGGCAAACCAATCACCACTGACTTCCATACCACCCCGAACGAAACGCTCCATCAAAAAGCGTTCTACAGGTTTAATGTCAGCTTCAAACGCGAGGTATCGGTGTGAACCTTGATCCAGCCACTGCTCTAGATCTCGTTGTCGATCAAAGTAGAGAGAATCGACGGGTTCACCTTCCTGTGACCGCAGCTGGCTGGATCTGCGCTGGAAGTTTGCGGCAGGAAACTCTGCGTCGCGCGGCACGAAACAAATCGCCTGTTGTTTCTCGAACACCAGCTTTAGAGGACCTTCGTCGCTGGCTAGCCAGAGGGTATATTCCAGCCCTTTGTCTGTATCGCGCCATTGACGTTGCAGGAGATAGCCTTGTTTGAGCATAGTCACTTGATGTTCAGTTAAAAAGTCATCGCCGTTCCATTTGGTTGATTCAAACGAAAACGTTGCACGCTGTGTTGATCTAGTTTTAATCTGAAGCTTCCTAGATCAATGTGTACAAGGATATGTCACCCCATGCCACAGTTGCGAGTGTTTCAACCCGATGAGTCTCAATGGCCCGCTACCCGTGACGCCATTATGTTCGCCTTTGGCGTCTGCGAGGACGACGATCAGGCGCGAGATTACCTAAGACCTCAAGCACATCGTATTGCATTGGCAAGAGAGGGCGACATCGTTGGCGGTTGTCTGGCTTATCAGTTTCCTCTGGCGTTGCCTGGAGGGAGCTTTGTGCCAGCAGCTGGACTGGCGGGTGTTGGCATTGTCGCCAGTGAGCAAGGCGCGGGTGGCTTGCGCTTATTGATCGAAGCTCACTTACACAATTGCTTAGAACAGGGAGACGTGGTTTCAGGTCTGATGGCCTCAGAGTCAGGTTTGTACGGGCGGTTTGGCTACGGCGTTTCTACCGAGATGGCAGAGTACCGTTTAGAGACGGCAAATTTTTCATTGAGAGCTCCCTTGCAGCAGCGAGGCAAAGTACGGCTAATCAGTGGTGAAGAAGAAGGCAGGGCTGTTTGCGCGCAGATACATCAGGCACAAAGTCTGGCCGGGGAAATACAGCGCAGTGCAGGGTGGTGGCAGCAAATCATTTGTTCGGGTAAACGCAGCTGGCTCGGCGGTGGCCCACAGTTTGTTGCGGTTCACTACGATGTAGATGGCATAGCGGATGCCTATGCATTGTATGTGGTTATTCAGCAGTCTCACAGCAGCGGTGTGGTCGATGGTTTGCAGCGCTGCCAGCTCGTGTTGCGGGAGCTTGTTGCTCTTAATGCAACTGCGGAGCAAGCGATGTTTCAGTACTTGTGCAAGATCGCATGGGTGCGCGAACTACGCTGGCAGCTGGCACCGATCGATCCAATCATAAGAAACTTCATGACAGACCCGCGCCAACTCGTGCAAGTCAGTCGCACGGATATGCTGTGGTTGCGGGTTTTGGACATGCCACGACTATTGCGTCAACGACAATACAACGGGACGGGTGACATTAGCTTTGACTACCACGATCCGATGCTGCCTGAATTTTCTGGGCGTTTCCAGCTGGTGGTGACAACGTCTGGAATCTCTGTCGAACGCCTTGAGACAGATAGTCAGCAGGTGCTGCAATTTGGTCCAGAGCAATTAGCTGCTTTTGTCTTGGGTAATACGCGTGTCGTCCGATTACACCAACTGGGCGAAATCACTGGCCCTGTTGACGCAGTGCGGCAACTCGATTCTCTGATGCTGACTGATGCTGCACCGTTTAATCTGAGTAAGTTTTAGACCTCGAGCTAGCCAACTTTGCAGATGTTGCTTGAGCTGCGAGCGTTTGCGGCCTCGTATACGGAAGTATTTGGCAGGTTTTCCAAAAGTCCTTAACGTGTTAAATTGTAGGGGAACCACCTTATTGAGGAGACTTGCGTGGACAACGAGAGCTTTCGCGAAGCAGGCCACCAGCTTATAGACTGGATTGCAGACTACCGCCTATCCGTTCCAGAGCGACCGGTGCTTGCGCAAGTTGGCCCGGGTGAGGTCAGCAAGAATATGCCACCGTTGCCCGACCAGCCGCAATCTATGCAAAGTCTGCTGCAAGCGCTCGATACCGTGGTGGTGCCGGGTGTGACACAAGTACAGCACCCTATGCACTATGGCTGGTTCCCTTCAAATGCAAGTCCCGCTTCGGTATTGGGAGACATCGCCTGCGCCGGTATGGGCACACTTGGCATCAGCTGGGAGAGTTGCCCGGCGCTAACGGAAGTAGAAGAAGTCACCTGCGACTGGATGCGCGAGCTTACTGGACTGTCGGAGCAATGGCAGGGCACCATTCACGACACGGCTTCTTCGGCTTGTCTGGTGGGTATATTGCTCGCGCGCGAGCGCGCCAGCAAACTGTGCAAAAACGCAGGGGGATTGCAGGCACTCAAATCGCCCTTGCGGGTATACACCACAGCACAGGCACATTCGTCTGTCGCTAAGGCCGTGCAAATGGCGGGCATAGGTGATTCAAACTTGGTGATGGTGGACGTTGATCCGCAAACCCATGCGATGGACGTCTCAGCTTTGGCTCGTTGCATACGTGAAGACACTACAGCAGGCATGACCCCTGCTTGCGTCGTCGCCTGCTCAGGCTCTACTGCAGTCACGGCATTTGATTCTATTGATGAGATTGCCGATGTTTGTGCAGAGCAAAATATCTGGTTGCATGTTGATGCGGCCATGGCGGGCAGCGCCATGTTATTGCCCGAGTGCCGACACCTGTGGCAAGGCGTTGAGCGTGCTGATTCGATGGCTTGGAACCCGCACAAATGGCTGGGCACTATACTCGACTGCTCTCTTTTTTACGTCCGTGACACCGATCATTTGCAGCAAGTGTTGTCCACAAATCCAAGCTACTTACGTGGCAGTACTGACGGAGAAGTCACTCAGTATCGTGATTGGGGCATTCCTTTGGGTCGTCGCTTTCGTGCCTTGAAGCTCTGGTTTCATCTTGCGCTGGATGGTCCTGACGCGCTGCGCAAGAGATTGCGACGCGATTTGCAAAATGCCCGTTGGCTTGCCGATCAAGTGGCAGCACATCCAGATTGGGAAATGCTTACCCCGTTGACACTGCAAACTCTGGCCATTCGGCATAACCCTGGCGGAAAGCTATCGGGTGAGGCGCTGGATAGGCACACGCTGCGCTGGGTGGGTGAAATCAACGACAGTGGCGAAGCCTTTATGTCACCGAGTATGTTGGGCGGTAACTGGATGGTGCGGGTATCTGTTGGGGTGGAAGCCACCGAACGAGAACACCTAGAAGCCCTGTGGACTTTGCTGCAGAGGCACTCAGAGAGGGGTTGAAACGCGGCCTTAGATAACGCAGTAGCTTTTTGGTGGAGATACTAGGGAACCTCAGATCAAGTCATGTTAGCGCCTTGCTGGGTCCAAATTTTTCACACCAAAGTCACTGACCGAACTAAATCTGAAGCTCCCTAGAAGATTTACTGGTTGCATGAGGTGACCAACATGACAGCTTTTAACGGACAGCGTGGGTTCGATAGGCACGAATACCGCTATTAACTGCGCATCAGACTTATCGTCATGAGGCGCGGTGTAATGGATCAGCAGAGCTCGAAAGCTAAACGTTCTTGGTTAAATGGTGGTGTTATTTTCGGCGCTATCTTCGTTTTGGCGGGCTTGCTGGCCTGCGTGTTTATCTCTGGACCTCAAGTCGTCGGTTATTTTGGCAGTGCATCATGGCAAGCGGTGCCGACCTCTTTGATGTCGATCCAGCGCGACAGTGAGCTGCATCGCAGTGATGGTAAAACAACTCGGGTCTATAGCCTCAGAGCCTCTTACAGTTATCAGTTTCGGGGTGCTCAGTACGTGGGTTCCCAAATTACTCTTGACGACAGTTTTGACAGTGATGAAGACTACTGGCGCCAGTTGGAATCACAAGTTCGCAATAAATCGAGTCGATCTGAATTGCAAGCATGGGTAAATCCGAGTGATCCCCAAGAAGCTCTGCTAGACCGAAGCTTTCGTTGGTTTAAAGCGATCATCGGCGTCGTGTTCTTGCTGATCTTTGGTGGCGCTGGTTGCGGTGTGATGTGGCTTTCTACACGTAAAACAATTCATCCGCAGCCGTTGGAGCAATTTGCTGAGGGTATAAAGCCTCAAGAAGGTTTTATCGGCAAGGTTTTTTTCTTTATCGCAGCGTTTATTTTGCTGGTTTCTGTGCCTTTACTTATGCTGATGCCAGCTGAAGTTGCAAAAGGTAAACATGCGATTTTGTTTGTTTTGATGGTTCCTTTAATCGGCTTAGGCTTTTTATACCACGGATTTAAAACAGTAAAAAATCTACGGCTTTTTGGCCCTGCTCTGCTAAAGGCGGACCCTTTGCCCGGTTGTGCTGGCGGGCAGGTTGGTGGTTCTTTTGACGTTTCGGCTGACAGCTCAAACCAAGTGCTTATGGTGCACCTCGAGTGTGTAAAAATCACCCGTGGTCGTAAGTCTTCGCATCGCAGCTTAATCTGGCAGGATCATCAACAAGCATTTGCGGAGAGAGGCGCGGCTGGAAGTAAGCACACTTTTTGTTTTGATGTGCCCAATGAACTGCCTGCGACAGATGTTGAAGGTCGCACCAAAATACAGTGGTTGCTGCGTGCCGAAGGAGAGTTCTCTGTCAACGGCGATAGCCAGCCTTTCAAACGCACTTGGGAAGTGCCGGTGATTCAAGGTGTCGCTAAAACAGCGGATATTGGTTCAGCCACTTTTAGAGCACAAGCAAAAGAACGAAAACAAGCAGATGCTAAATCCAGCGCCAACGAGCAGATCTCACTAATCAGCGATTCTGATGCACTGCAGCTAATCAGTCGATCTGGTCGTAACACATCCAATGCGCTTGTGTTCAGCGGTATAGGCGGAATCTTTGCTTCGATCGGATTTGCTCTAGTGTACTTTGCCTGGGTTGGCGACTCCGGAAGTTGGTTTATCGGTATTGTTTTTAGTTTAATTGGATCGTTGATCGTTTGGGGTGGTATTTGGTCATGGGGCCGGAAACTTGAAGTTGTTATGCAGGCAGACGAGTTGTGGCTTGTTCGCAGTTTGTTTGGCAAAGCGTTGTACCAGCGTACTTTGCCCTTGCCTGGTGCCGATGACATACAAGCCAAAAGCATCATGACTTCAACCGCTTCAGGTCAGAAGACCGTAGAATACTTCGCCTTGGTTTCACACGCCAACGGCAAAAAGCAAAAAATTGCTGAAAGCATAGAAGGCCGCCATGCAGCTGAAGCGCTTTTAGCAGAAATCCAAGCATGGATACGGTCTCAGCATTCACGCGAACCTGACCGTGAAGCGGACACCGTGTGATCCTCCACAACGAAGTGGTGTGGCAAGGTGCGGTTAAGCTTAAGGGCGCTCGCACAATTCGGAGAAACGGCAGATCCGCCCAGTCTGTTGTCTAGGCACTCTATGTCGCCATTGTGTTTCATGGCTAGTCCGTCTATGGCAAGCTGGTGCTCTGGTTTCTCCACGAGTGAGTCAATGCGATGGAAGCTTCTTGTTTGTGTAAAGCGGTTCAGTTTAGTTTCCCGCGCTCTGTCGGTGATTTTGTCTACTGCCACTGCCGCAGTTGTCGAAAAGCCTCGGGCAGTGCTTTTGGCGCCAACATTTCTGTGCCGACAAGTGAGTTGCAGATTCAACACGGTGAAGACAATATTGGTATTTACGAATCATCGCCCGGAAAACGACGGCACTTTTGTAAAAGTTGTGGCAGCCCCCTGTTTACCAAGGTGGGTGATGATCCACCTTTTGTTCGAGTCCGGCTAGGTTCGTTAGATTCAGATTTTGAGCAATCACCTTCTGCGCATATTTTCATGGATCACCGTGCAAGTTGGGACGAACCCACGCGCCAAATGAACAGTTATGGCGAGTGGCCTGACACGGGAGTTATTGCTATAGCTGGTTCTCGGCAACCGGATGAATAGTCAGACAATCCTCACGGGCCAAATTCTATAGTGGCCTTCAATACCCTGCTCTTTGACTTAGATGGAACGCTGAGTGATCCCTTAGTGGGAATTGCCCGTTCATTCAACTTTGCGCTTGAATTCTATGGGTTTAATCCACGGAATGAAGCGGATCTGTCTGTCTACATTGGGCCACCCCTAGAAGAGAGCCTTGGTGACTTGATAGGGAGCAGTGATACGGCGTTAATTGCGTCGATGGTTGCCAAGTACCGCGAACGCTATTTAGACGTGGGTTTCAAGGAAAATACGCTCTACCCGGAAATCAGAGAAAGCTTGGAGCTGCTTAAGCAGCATGGTCAGCGACTGGCGGTGTGCACCTCAAAGCCTGAACGCACAGCGAGAATGGTTCTACAGCTGTTTGATCTCCAGCACTTCTTTGAATTTGTCAGTGGTGGAGGTATTGGAGTACGTAAGTGGATGCAAATTGAAGCGTTGCTCACCGCGGGTGGGATCGACAGGAATGCCTTAATGATTGGTGATCGCGGTGTCGATTTACAAGCAGCGCACAAAAATGGTATCGCTGCAGGTGCAGTGCTTTGGGGTCATGGCTCTCGGTCTGAGTTACAAGCCAACTCGCCTGAGTATTGGTTCAATAGCCCACTAGATTGGAGTAGCTTGCTGGATTGATAGAATTTTCGCTGAACTATGAAACTAGTGGCATGTTTTGAGCTGATAGTGTTTCCAAGAATGATTTGGATCACGAGAGCATTTGCATGACTGGAAACTGGGCGACAAAGCTTCAATATGGGCTGAAGTCAAAATCTAAAATTGTGGCGGGCTTAGCTGCCGGTTTGTCAGTTAACACCGTTATCGGTGATTCAAATAGAGTGATCCGGCAACTCTGGCGTCATTTTGAATCTGCTTTCAAGAGTCATCCAACCGCCACATCAGAGCGGTGTAGTGCAGCATGCGAGGTCCAATCGTCAGCTAGGACAGAGTCTGTTGCAGTTGAACGAATCTCATTGGACAGCGACCGCCATTCGCTCCAATTGGTTAGCCGGTCTGGCTGGCTTCTATCTTCATCGTTGTGCATGCTCTTTATGGGGTTGATGTTGTTAGGAAGTGGGGTCTATTTCTTCAACTATGCTGTTGTTGCAGGGTCGTTGTTTTGGCTTTTCGGTGGGCTATCTAGCGCCGCGGGTCTTATTTTTCTCTGGTTGGGTTTCTGGTCTTGGGGTCTTCGTTTAGAGGTTTATATGGCTGATGACGAGGTCCGAGTCAGACGCAGTTTTTTTGATAAACCGCTGTATCAGCAAAGTGTCGAATTGCCAGAAGCGGAACGCATATTCACTAAGCGCACTTCAGAGACACTGGGCTACGATGAGAAAGGCCACGAATATTATTCCTTGGTGTTTCGCCGTCAAGGGGTGACTCATCAACTGGCTGAAGGTATTGCTGGACGTTATGCTGCTGAAAACCTGCTGGGGCAAGTGCGTAGCTGGGTAAAACAACATCGACAACAGCTGACATAAAACTCCCATCTCTTGAATGAGGCCGGATTTTTCTTTCTTGCTTTGACCTTGCAATGCTTCAATACGACAAGCGCATTGGGCATAAAAACTTCCTTAGATCGCTTGGTTCTCTTGTTGTAAATTTTCTCTGAGGCCGTGTAATACTACATGTCGTGAAAGCGCTGCGACTGTCCCATCAGTACTTTTTATCCATTCTTCGAAAATTCATTGTTTCTATATTGCAGCTCTGGCTTTTTGATCTGAGTCTCAGGTCGTGTAGCTGGATATAAAAGCCTCCGGGTTTCTACAAGAGAAAGCTCGCGGTGTCCTAATGTCAAATATAACAAAAATGTAATGTTTGTGATTTCTTAGATTATCAGAATAGTCTTTTTCTCCATTAACTCTCATAAGAGTTCAGCAAAGATTTGAATTGTACAGAATTTCTATCATCGCAAAGGGCCATAGATGTAATTAAATCTAGTGTTATAAGTCAACATACTTGATGTATTTATCTTACCAAGTGATAAAGCACGGGGGCGCACCTGTATTTAAAGGGTAAAAAATGCTTGCCTAAATTATTTATAGGGTGATGATGTGATCCCTGCCCACAAGGCAGTAGGTGATTGCTGAGTTAGAGATGTTTGCTTTTGCTGTTTATCGTCAAAGGTGGCGCTCCAGCGATTGCTCACACCTCCAGCATCATTCACTAAGTATCCTCACTCACCCGATAAGGAATACGACTGTGCAAGAAAATGAATATCCCTTTGTTGTTGACGAACTCCCCCTCGGCTGGACTATCCCTCAAACGGGGGGTGGCTTAGGCTTCACCCAAGATCTCCAAAAAAAATCGCCTCAAAGACCTGAATTGCTTGAAGTGGGCGGTGAAGGGCATTTAATAACCATCGCACCTACTGGATCCGGTAAAACTCGAGGTGCCGCTGTGCCTGCATTGTTAGAGTTCACCGGCCCGATGATTGTGATGGATGCCAAAGGCGAACTACATCATATTACATCGCGCCGTCGCCAAGAGATGGGGCATCGAGTGATTTGTATCGACCCTTGGAAGGTTTGCGGGCAGGTAACTGCGGGGTTTAATCCTATGGATATTCTCTTCTTGCCTGATGTTGAGATAGACGATGCGGCGATGAGTTTAGCTGACGAGATTGTTGGTCACGAATCTTGTCACAAGGAAGCATTTTGGAGTGAAACCGCCAAAGGGATCTTGTCCGGTATGATCGCGCATCTGGCCACCTGTGGTGACAGAGAGAAGTGTTGTATAAGTCAACTTAGGGATATGTTCAATGACAGTGATTTTAGCGAGCTCTTAATCCAGCTGTTGGACAGTGGTGAAGTTAAAAGCAAGCTAGCTAAGCAGGAGTTCAGTGCTTTTCTTCAGCATGCGCAGGGCACAACTCGGCCATCAGTGCAGTCGTCTGCTCAACATCACGTTCAGCTGTTTGGCTCAGAATCTGTAAGAGCGGCGACGGATCTCTCGAGTTTTCCGTTGCAACACATTATCGACGGCGAGTCTCTCACGATTTATTTTGTGGTCCCTGGCCACAAGTTACACTCCCACAAAAATCTTTTACGGCTTTGGATCAGTGCGCTGACAATGGCGCTGGCTACCCGTAGGCATGCACCAGACGAACGAACACTGTTCTTGATCGATGAAGCTGGAACGATTGGCCGTGTGGAGACTTTACCGATGGCGATGTCGATGCTGCGCGGGCTGGGTGTCCGGGTTTGGACACTTTGGCAAGACCTTAGTCAACTGCGAAAAAACTACGCCGAGGACTGGGAAATGTTGCTTAATAATTGTGCAACTTTGCAGCTCTTTGGTCCTGGCAACATGCGGGTGGCCAATGACTATGCAGCTTTACTTGGGGATGTCGACGGCGAAATGCTACTGGAGCTGGAGCGCGACCAGTTGGCGGTTTTATACGAGGGTAGCAAGCGCACGGTAATTCTTAAGAAAGTGGACTATCTCAACGATGCGATGTTTAGAAACCACTTCGACGACAACCGGCTGCATTTAAAGCGTGTAAACACCCAGCTTAATTTGTTTGAACCGCAATCGCTCAAGATTCCGCCTGCTGCCAACATCGTGTTGTTTGATGCGAAACGCAGACGTCGTGGGTAACCGGCTTTAAATGGGTTCCATGCGATAACACGCGACTGAATTTGTGTGGCGTGTCTGGCTGGTCAGGCGCCATTTTTTTCCCGCTCGTCCGTTATGGTGCAGAGCGATAACTTGTCCCGCCGCAAAATCACGCGGTGGGGCAATCAATGTGGCGTAAGCCATTCCGGGTTCGGGTGAGACATACAAGCACTCATGGCTGACGCGGGCGTTCTCGCTACCGTCTACGCTGTGGCTGACGATAACGGGTCGAGCATTATTAGCAATCAGGTGTATGCCGCAACGCAGATCTCCGGCGATGTCATAGCGCAACCACTGCGTGGTGCCAATGCGTAGAACTGAGTTGCCTCCATCACGGCTAAGGCCGCTGACCGCGACGAGTTCTCCTACATGAAGCGGTAGTGCCGTGTCGCGAGTTTTTATCAGTCCTAGGCCTTCGGTACTTTGATTGTTGAGTTGCCACTCTGGATTAGGCGGCAATCCAAATCGAACACCGTGCTCCATTCGGCTGTGAATGTCTTTCAAACCAATCTCAAGCGCAGCCGCATCTGCACGGTGCGCGCGTGCGCTCATACGTACTGGTCGAGACAGCCAGGTGCGGTGCAGGTGATTTAGTGTCGCGGTGCTAAGGCTGCGAGGTGCTTCTGAATCGGCATCAGATCGCACGGCACTGTCGCAACTCATTTGCAATTGAGAGAGTAACTCGCTGGTGTCTAACCAAAAAATGTTTGGGTCAACGTCGCTAAACTCATAGGCGGCGGGTAAGCTGTCGCTGTTTAGGTCTACGGCGTAGCAGCCGGTACCGCTTTTGTTGGCTCGGTCGCGTAAACTGACATCCTTGCACCAGAGTTGTAATTTTTCACTGTAGCGTCGAAGTTCTCCCTGACGCAATCCCCAAGCGTCAACCACTGTCAGCATCAAAGCATGTTTGAAGGCATGTTCAACAGTCTCGGGGTGGTTTTTGAGCTGCAAATTGTTGTAACCACCTCTTCGTGCTAGCCGATAAAGGCTGTAAAGATCGCCGAGTAAACCAACAGGGATAGTGTGATAGCGGTCTAATAAGATTTCTATTTTCTGGCGCAACGCTCGAATACCGCCTAGGCAAGCCCAGGTGCGTTGTACATCGGTCAATAGATTGTGGCTGGCATCGTCGTCTAATGCGGCCATGAAGCAATAGCTTTGCTCCGTCAGCATGCTCAGAGATTCGTGATAAGCGCGTGCCGCATTTGCGGTCATCGGAGAGTCTTGTGCAGTAAACACTGGCAGGAGATCGCCGAGGCGTTCTTGCCAGAAACTTTGCAGCTTGTTCGCCACAGCCAATCGTGCGTCGGGTTTGCACTCGGAGCGGTTGAACAATTTGATCTGCTGACTTAGCGAACGCGCACGCTCACCCGTGGGCAGGCGTTCTAGGCCGTGAATCCATTTAGACCAAGCCGCAGCCGTGGCGGGCAGGGCTTTCTTGGGTGCAGGTCGTCTGCGCGGTATGATCAGCGCAGTGTCGTGTCTCTCAGCGGTGGTGACGATTGCCTTGTCCTTCTTAAACCAGGCTGCCAGACGCAACCAATACTTGCTTTTGGCAAGGTTCATACCCAGTTACCTTCTACAGCTGACTGCACACAGGGCATTGTTAGCCTCTGTCGCAAGCCATGCGGCGTACCAAATCGCCATAAGCTGTTATTAATCAAGGTCATAGATACGATTTACTGTTTTCTGGTGATTGGGCCAAGGCGAATTCAACTAATTTTTAACTGTCCGGCTACAATCGTGGTTTAGGGCATATTTAGTCAAGTAGATCTCAAGTCTCTGCAGCCATATGGTACATCGAGTGGCAGAGTCAAAATGTGAACAATGCACGGAGAAACACGCGTGGAACAATTTAGAGGAACCACGGTTGTCGGCGTTCGCCGCGGTAATCAAGTGGTTATCGGCGCCGACGGTCAGGTGACCTTGGGGAATACCGTCATGAAAGGTAACGCCTGTAAGGTCAGGCGTCTGTATAAAGGCAAAGTTTTGGCCGGTTTTGCAGGCGGCACTGCCGACGCATTCACGCTGTTTGAACGATTTGAAGCGAAACTGGAGGCGCACGGAGGTCAACTCACTCGTGCCGCGGTCGAGATGGCAAAGGACTGGCGTACCGACCGAGTGCTACGCAAGTTAGAAGCGCTTTTGGCCGTTGCCGATCATACCGCATCGCTGATTATTTCAGGCAATGGAGATGTGATAGAGCCAGAGCATGGATTGATAGCCATTGGTTCTGGCGGTCCGTTTGCGCAAGCTGCTGCTCGCGGTCTGTTTGATCACACGGAGATGAGTGCTCAAGAGATCGCTGAGGCAAGTTTGAATATCGCAGCGGATATCTGCATTTACACCAATAAAAATCTCAACATCGAAACTCTCGATTACTGAAGGCTGGAGCACTCAAAGCATGTCGCACATGACCCCACGTGAAATTGTCCAAGAACTGGATAAACACATTGTTGGCCAACACGATGCCAAGCGCTCTGTGGCTATTGCATTGCGCAATCGATGGCGCCGTCAGCAAATAGACGAACCGTTGCGCAGTGAAATCACCCCCAAAAACATATTGATGATCGGTCCAACGGGTGTGGGTAAAACCGAAATCGCCAGACGCCTAGCCAAGTTAGCGCAGGCTCCATTTATCAAAATAGAGGCGACCAAATTTACCGAAGTTGGTTATGTGGGCCGGGATGTCGAGTCGATTATTCGTGACTTGGTGGATGTCGCTATCAAAGAGTCACGCGAGTCGGAGAAAGTCCGAGTGCGCACGCGTGCGGTTGATGCGGCAGAAGATCGAGTTTTGGATATTTTATTGCCACCCCCGCGTGGCGAAGAAGCCCCCAATACCGATACCCGGCAGAAGTTTCGCAAGAAACTGCGCGAAGGGGACTTAGATGACAAAGAGATTGAAATAGAAGTCAGTGCTCAGCCCGCCGGTGTAGAAATTATGACACCGCCCGGTATGGAACAAATGGCTGAACAGCTGCAGGGCATGTTCTCCAATATGGGTCAGGCCAACAAGCAAAAGCGCAAGTTGCGAATTGCCGACGCGATGGAGCAGCTGGCTGACGAAGAAGCCCGCTCCTTGGTGGATGAAGATGAGATCAAGCGCAAGGCGGTGGAAAACGTCGAGCAAAACGGCATTGTGTTTCTTGATGAGATAGACAAAGTGGCCAGACGCTCAGACGCAGGTGGTGGCAGTGGAGGAGACGTATCACGTGAGGGTGTGCAACGTGACTTACTGCCATTGGTGGAGGGTAGTACGGTCACAACCAAATTTGGCACGGTTAATACGGACCACATTCTGTTTATCGCCTCTGGTGCATTTCACGTGTGTAAACCCTCGGATTTAATTCCCGAATTGCAGGGTCGATTGCCGATTAGGGTAGAGCTGAAGGCTCTCAGTGTTGACGATTTTGAGCGTATATTGCATGAGCCCGATGCATCCTTAAAGCAGCAATACGAAGCGCTCCTACAGACAGAAGGCGTAAAAATCAGTTTTGCCGATGCGGCTATTCGCCGTGTTGCCGAAATAGCATGGCAGGTCAATGAATCTACCGACAACATTGGTGCCCGTCGGTTGCATACTTTGCTGGAGAGGTTGCTCGATGAAGTTTCTTTTACGGCCTCCGACCGCAGTGGCGAGGATGTGGTGATTGATGCCGACTATGTGGACAAGAACTTGGGCGAGTTGGCACAAGATGAGGACCTGAGCCGTTACATTTTATAGTCTAACTTAGACTTTGCACTTAAGGCCCGCTGGGTGAATAACCGTGCGGGTTTTTTTATGCCTCAAATAGGTTGTATCTGATAGAACATGTCATGTAGCAGGATATTTATTTGAGTAAAATAAAGTGGTATTCCTTTGACTAGGCTCAAGTGAAAATAATTAGAAAATGGATGTTTCGTTTTACAGTGATCGTGCTAGTCGCGCTTGTATTGCTTTGGCACGTCGTTGCTCGGCCAGTATTTAGTCCGGCACATGTAGCGCTTGGCCATGCGAGCAAACACATTGACGTGGTTGAACTAGAACAGCAGGTTCGGCATCTGTCAGAAGATTATTTCCCTAGAAGTCACCACTTCCCTGAGAATCTAAATCGGCTCGCTAAATTTGTCGCGGACTATTTTAGTGACCATGGCGGTACCGTTTGGCAGCAAAACTTCAGTGTTGACGGATTGGAATACAAAAATGTTGTAGCGGAATATGGACCCGTCGGCGCGCCGTTGGTTGTTATTGGTGCTCACTATGACAGTGCCGGGCCTCTTCCGGCGGCTGACGATAACGCCAGTGGTGTGGTAGGTCTATTGCAATTGGGGCGTTTACTTGCCAACCAAAAACTGAATGTCCACGTCATGTTGGTGGCTTTTAGCCTTGAAGAGCCACCGTACTTTGCCAGCGAAAATATGGGCAGTGCCGTGTTTGCAAAATATTTGGCAGAGCAGTCTAAAAATGTAGAATTGATGATCTCGCTTGAGATGATTGGTTATTTTTCTGACGAGCCTGGAAGCCAGACCTACCCCATGCCCTTGTTAAAGCTGCTCTATCCCTTAACAGGGAACTACATTGCTATTGTCGATCAAATTTTTTCCATGCAGGCACAACGCTTAAAAAAGAGCATGAGTGAAGTAATAAGCCTGCCTGTCTATTCGATAAATGCGCCAAGATCCGTTCCTGGTATCGATTTCTCGGACCATCGAAATTTCTGGGCGCACGGCAAATCAGCAGTAATGGTGACAGACACGGCTTTCTATCGAAACTTTGCTTATCACACATTGAGCGACACGGCGGACAGGCTGGACTACGGTAAAATGGCGGATGTCATTTTTGGCGTTTTCCACCATGTTCGTAAAATGCCTGCGGCCAGATAAGCGGCAGGCTTTAACTAAGGACCCTCAGATCAAGCCATGCTCGTACCATCGACGTACTAAATTCGGCCGAGCCGCGTTGCAAATCTAGCCAATAGCATCACACTTGCTTTAGATTCGCGCCTTGCTGGGACCAGGTTTTTTACGCTGAGGTCACTGACCGGACTTTATTATGAGGCTCCCTAGCGTGTATTGCGGTCTAGCGGATGGGTGGGGCTTCGCTAGACGCTATTTCTATCAGAAAATTTTGCAGCTCTTTCGCTTGCTCTGGCAATTCGCCGCGTGCGGCTAAGCGATCCAGCTCCAGCAGCGCTTCTTTTCGCGGGTCAGCTTCGCTGGGAAGCCACAAGAGCCATGCAAAGATTGCATCGTGTGCTGAGGGACGTGCGTAGTTTGGTTTAGGTTGCTCGTCTAAGCCAGCGAGTTGAACAGCGCGACGACGTTTACTGCGAATGGTTTTGTGCGTAGACATGGTGCTTACCCCGTACTGTTGATACGCAAAAGACCGAGAAGTCGCAGGGGTAGTGATGAGGAGTCGCCAAGAGCAACAGCCCGTATCCATCGCCCGCCGCGATTTTTCGGATGAGTGTTCAGGCTGGTTTCCGGGCTTGAGAGAGGTCGATGACCTGTTGACTCGCCTTCCCAAGCGTTGAGCTCAGTGGCATGAGAGTCTTTCTCTGTTTACCGTTGCGGGGGCAGCGTCGGATTTACACCGACTTCCCAATTATCTGTGATGTACACAGCACCTGACCTTGGAGTATACCCCCTGATATGTCGCTATATTGTCGGTTTTGCGACGTTGATCGCTCTGTGTTCAGACCGCACAAAAAGTTGAGTGCAGATTTTTAAGTCGATTTTATCGTCAGGCTACGGTTTGTCACGATTAATGACAACTGCGGAACTGCAGAATGAACAAACTTTGCAATTTCCGTCGAGTCTCTAACTATCTCGGTTTAAAAACACCATGCGGATGCAGTGAATAAGTTTTTGGCGGCTGTCTCAGGATGAATGTCGTGTTGTTTAACACAAGGCTACACGTTTCCTAATTTTGGACAGGATTAGCAATTCTGCGGCTCTAGGTTGTTCTTCATTCGCCGTTAGCCTGTGTACATACATTAACTCTGCGCAGTGCGGCAGCCGGTTTATTTAACTGCTTACCCGTTCAACCGCAAGATCCATAAGTCCACAGAGGTTGATGTACACCAAATATCAACAAAACTCTGTAGGAGAAAAGTATGGACGATGTCGAAGCCAATGAACCGCTTGTCCACTGCATTTATTCTAGTGTTAGCACAGTGGAGTTCTCTAAGGAGGACATCTTTAAGCTGTTAGAAGTCGCGAGAAAGAATAACCAAAAGTTAGGTGTGACTGGTATGTTGCTGTATGACTCTGGCTCGTTTTTTCAAGTGCTAGAAGGTCACCCCGACATCGTTAACCCGCTGCTCGAAAAGCTCAAGCTCGATGGCCGCCATAATGGGGTTGTGAGAATCATCTATGAAGAGATTGAATCTCGGGATTTCGCTGAGTGGACAATGGGCTATTCGGAAGTTAAGACCGAAGATTTGGATCAAATTTCAGGGCTAAACAATTTTTTCAAGTCAGGCAGCTGTTTCCAAAATTTAGACGAAGGTAGAGCGAAGTCTGTCCTCGAAGGCTTTAAAGATGGCCGCTGGCGCACTTCAATTAGTTGAGGTCACTTCGACTGCCACACGCCTGTGGCAGTCTCCCTTCTATGCATTGCCAGCTGATTATTGTCGTGATCTTTGACTTGTCCCGGGTGCACGACACTCGCCCTTGAAAGACAGGGTTTTTCCTGGGCTAACTTATTTGCACCGTCAACTAAAAGCGAACCTTTGCTCCTGAGGCCCGTCAATCAACAGGAGGATCGATCGCGCGTATCTCGTTGCCCGCTTGGCTGGTAGAATGGGCGTTTTAACAGCTGAGTTGCCCCGCATGCCTCGACCTACCGAAATTCGACTGCAACAGAGCAGCCGCCAACTTGTACTGGGCTTTGACGACGACACCAGTTGTACGCTGAGTTGCGAATACTTACGAGTGTATTCTCCCTCTGCAGAGGTGCGAGGTCATGGTGTCGGCCAAGAGGTGCTGCAAGTTGGCAAAGAACAAGTCAACATCACTGCTGTGGAGCCCGTCGGCAATTACGGCGTGAAGCTGGTTTTTGACGACGGACACGATTCAGGTATTTATGGCTGGGACTATCTCTACGAGCTGGGCCAGAAACAAGAGGCCAATTGGGCCGACTACCTTGGCCGTCTGGCCGAGGCCGGACACCAGCGGGTGAGCGGATGACAGTCAACGAGAATCAAGACACAACACACTTCGGTTATCAGGAAGTCAAAGCGGACGAAAAGGCGGGTATGGTGGCCGATGTCTTTCACTCGGTGGCCGGAAAGTATGATTTGATGAACGATGTCATGTCTTTTGGTGTGCATCGCCTTTGGAAAGCATTTACGCTGCAGCACAGCGGTGTACGCAAAGGTCAAAAGGTATTGGATCTTGCCGGTGGCACGGGTGATCTAGCGGCAAAATTTTCAGGTCGAGTGGGGCCAACGGGCCAAGTCGTTCTGGCCGATATTAACGATTCAATGCTGCGAGTGGGGCGAGACAAGCTTATCGATCAAGGTATCTTAGGCAACCTGCAGTATGCGCAGGTTAATGCTGAAGCACTGCCATTTGCAGACAACACTTTTGATTGCATCACTATCGCATTTGGTCTTCGCAACGTCACCGACAAATCCAAGGCTTTGGCCAGTATGTACCGGGTGCTAAAACCTGGCGGCCGTCTGTTGGTGTTGGAATTTTCCAAGCCGACGGTCAAAGGATTTGCAACGATCTATGATCAGTACTCTTTTAAAATACTGCCAGAGATGGGCAAGTTTATCGCTGGTGATGCAGAGAGCTACCGCTATCTCGCGGAGTCTATTCGCAAACATCCTGACCAAGAAACGCTCGCAAAAATGATGCGAGATGTCGCCTTCGAGCGCGTGGTTTTTCACAACCTAACGGCGGGTGTCGTTGCTCTGCATAAGGGTTTTAAACTCTGATGCAACTGCCCTTCCCAGTCACAGTGGTAGCTAACGCCGCGATCAACGGAGTTATCCGCAAAAACGCTGAGGCACTCCAGCTCTTGGCGGCCAGTGATGGCGGTGTGGTTGCACTGGAGCTTCGAAACCCCAGTGTCTCGATCCGCGTTGCGATTTTGTGTAATGGCATTGAATTGCTAAGTGACTTTGACGCCGAGCCTGAGCTAGAGCTTAGCGCCGATGTCCCGGCTTTAATGGCTTTGGCTGATTCCGCTCACGACGCCCTGCTGGACGGACGCGTGCAGGCAGAGGGCGATATGGAACTAGCGCGGCTTGTACAACAGCTGCTAGTGGTGCTTACCAGTGATTGGGAAGAGCAACTGTCGCCCTTTATGGGTGACGCTCTGGCACATAAAGTCGGCACCGCATCTAGGGGCCTAAGCGCTTGGATATCGCAGACGCGCGAACGGGGTGCGGAAGATGTAGGAGAGTACTTACAAGAAGAGGCGCGAGTTCTAGTCACCCAAAGTGAGTGGCGAGAATTGGAGCAGGAAGCTGACCAACTGCGAGAACGCGTAGACCGTTTAACCGTGCGCATGCAGCGAGCAGAGTCATGAGTATCGTCGGTGAGACAATTCGCTTTGCGTCAATCCAGCGCGTACTCGCTCGTTACGCCTTGGACGATGTGCTATTCCGAGCGCCGGCGGCATGGCCGCTTCGCTTGGTCTTTAAGTTTGCCCCCGATCGTATTCTAAGTCGCGAGACGCGCGCTCTGCCTCGCGCTGTTAGGGTGCACCGTGCGCTGGAGGATTTAGGGCCTATCTTCGTCAAACTCGGGCAAACGCTGTCTACACGACGTGACCTGTTACCCGACGACATAGCTGATGAGCTGGCAAAGCTTCAAGATCAAGTCACTCCCTTTGACAGCGCCCAAGCTCGTACTCTGATAGAAGATGCGCTGGGCCAGACGGTTGATGAGGCGTTTGGCAGTTTTGAGAGTGAGCCATTGGCGTCCGCGTCGATAGCGCAGGTCCATGCCGCGACACTAAAAGATGGGCGCGAAGTTGTGGTCAAAGTGCTGCGGCCGGACATGGAAAAAATAATCCGCCGTGACATAGGGTTGATGTACCACGTTGCACGTCTGGCGGAAAAGTATTGGCCTGATGGTCGACGTTTACGACCTGTAGAGGTCGTGGCTGAGTTTGAGAAAACTATTTTCGACGAGTTGGATCTCGTTCGAGAAGGTGCAAATGCAGCGCAGCTACGACGCAATTTCGTCGACTCTGAAAATCTATACGTTCCAGAAATATTTTGGGATTATACCCGTCAGAATGTCTTGGTGATGGAGCGCATCTATGGCGTACAAGTCTCGGACATGGCTACGCTTAAGTCGGCGAATGTAAATATGTTGGCTTTGGCAGAGCGCGGAGTTGAAGTTTTTTTTACTCAAGTGTTCAGAGACAATTTTTTCCACGCTGACATGCACCCTGGCAACATATTTATTGATGTCAGCAACCCGGATAAACCTAAATATATCGCGGTTGACTTCGGTATTGTCGGCAGTCTGACCGAGCGCGATCGGCGGTATCTGGCAGAAAATCTCGTCGCCTTTTTTCACCGAGATTACGCCAGGGTGGCACGGTTGCATGTTGAGACAGGTTGGGTGCCAGCAGATACTCGTGTGGAAGATTTCGAGGCAGCTATTCGTACGGTCTGTGAGCCCATATTCGAAAAACCCCTAGCGGAGATCTCTTTTGGTTTAGTGCTTATACGTTTATTCCAGACGGCCCGCAGATTCAACATGCAGGTACAGCCGCAATTAGTGTTGCTTGAAAAAACAATGCTGCACATCGAAGGATTAGGCCGAGTGCTTTACCCCGAACTGGATCTTTGGAAAACAGCCAAGCCGCAGATTGAGCGATGGTTGTCTGAACAAGTGGGACACCGAGCATTGGGCAAAAGGTTGCGCGATGAAGCGCCCGGTTGGGGAGAAGTACTTCCAGAGTTACCGCGCCTTGTTCACACGGTGTTAAAGCAACAGCAAGACGTAGGTGGTGTGCAACGCGCTCAACTGCAGCAGCTCGTGGAGAACACGCGACAAGGCAAGGGACAGCGCAGTAGTTTGTTAGCTATGGGTGCCGGAGTGGCTGTATTGTCCGCTACTCTTTTAGCCGGGTTTGCCCAGCTGGCAGGAGAAGCAACGCCTAGTATCAGTCTGATGTTAGGCGGTGCAGGAGTTTTTGTCTGGTTGGTCTTGGTATTGCGGGCAGGATGATATCCACAATGTTTTAATCGATTCTGGAGTAGAGCGATGGAATGCGTCACCGATGAAAATGTAGAAAATGTTTTTGCTGACTTTCCTCCAGATGTTTCTAAACGCCTGTTGGAGATTCGCGGCTTGATAAGGCAGGTCGCCGATGAGATGCAAGTGGCGACACTACAAGAATGCCTTCGTTGGGGGGAGCCATCGTTCATCGCGACAAAAGGCAGCGCGATTCGTCTTGGATGGAAGCCCGATTCTGCTGAAAAATACTGTGTTTTGTTCAATTGCCAAACTAGCTTGATAAGTACCTTTAGAGAGCTGTATGGAGAAGAGATGAACTTTGATGGCAACCGAGCAATCGTTTTTTCTGTCAGGCAGAAAATTCCCACAGAAATTCTAAAACACTGCCTTTCTTTGGCTTTGACCTACAAACAGCGAAAGCACTTACCGCTGCTGGGCGCTTAGACACGGCTCACTACTACTGCGCTGGAGTATCTCACAGCTGTGCTTGCTAGTGACTTGTGTGAATCGACTCACAATTGGTGACAACTAGGCTTGAGTCAGCGGTCTCCAGCATTGAAGCTGTGCTGCCTACTAAACGAAGTTTAGAATCATGCTCCCCATCGTCAGCGCGCCTAGTGCTATTGCAATACCCCAACGGTTTCGTAAAGTTGAAGCAGTTTTGGGCATAGTTGCTGAAGGCGAAGCTTTGACTGGTGAGTGGCAAGGCGCAACTTCAGGTGGCGAGAGTAAAAGCTATCAAACCTTCGATGGCGAGCTTTTTATTGATGAGCAAGCCGTTGGGGATTATCTAGCTGCGGCTGGTGAGCGTATGGCCGTTGCACCCGGTCAGATAATCAGCGTGCATGCCTGAGCACTTTCCTGCTCGGCCTTGGTTAGTCCACATAACAGTCTGTCTGTTCCGCGCTGAGAACATTCAACGCACCGTCTTCTGCTGTTAGCAACAGACTCGTCGTGACGAAACAGTTTTCACGCATTCTTCGCACTTGGGTGACTTTGAACTGCAAGCTTAGTTGTTCATTAAGGCCCGCACTATTGATAAAGCGCACTTTAGCAATAGCGACTGTTTTGCAGTGGTCAAATTTTTCAACACGCAAACCTGATTGCAACATGGCTGGCATCAAACTGATTAAAAGATTGCCAGGTATCACTGTAAAGCCGGCGTCGACCCTGTGGATTGAAGGGTTGTCTTGGCTAATAGCTGTGAAGGCTTCTAGCATGTGGTCCGTCACACTGCGTTGATGACTGCAGTGCGTTAATTTATCTAAATGATGCAGAAGATCATCTGCTTTATGTACGCTTATCATGATGATTCCAGCAATGTTGCCGAGCCCAATCCGCCCGCGGCAGCGATGGCGCAGAGTGTCTTGGCTCCCGATGGTGCGGATTGCAGTGCATGGTAGGCATTGACGATTTCTATGGCACCGGAAGCGCCAATGGGGTGGCCTCGAGACAGCGCTCCGCCACGCGTATTGCAGTGCTCAGGGTTTAAATCAAGATCTTCTATAAAGGCTAAAGCCTGAACGGCAAAGGCTTCCATTACCTGCACATTTTCAAGCTGGTGAGGCTCAATATTGTGTGTCTCTAGGAGTTTTTGGGCCGTTTTTATTGGGGCAAGAGCAGGTTGTGTAGGGTCAGCACCCGTCGAAAGTCCGTCAATCCATCGAACCGCATTTCCCCGCATGCCGAGTCTTCCCAGCGCTTTGTCGCTGACTAATAACACAAGGGCGGCTGCATCAGATTCTGAAGCGATAGTGGCAGCAGTCAGTTGGTGAGGTACCTCACCTTTGATTGCAGGTAGGCGTTCGCACAAGCGAATTTTTAGATCACGGGTGTACTCGTCGGCACTGACTCCGTTAATACTCAGAAGGCCTGCTTGCCGGTTTCGCATCGCGCGCTGATGACTGACGACCGCGTACTGCTCTTGAGCGGCTCGACTGATTTGCCGGATGCTGGCCAGTTCAGCAGCGGCTTCCAACATGCCTGGGTCGCGTTTTGGCCATGGGGTGAAGGGCGGGCGGTCATAAGCTTGCGGCGTGGCGTTGAGAAGGCGGTGAAAACGCAAGGGTGCTCTACTCCACGATTCCAGACCCCCTGCGACAGCGACCTCTGTCGACCCGCTTCGGATTTGCTGTGCGGCGAGTGTTATGGCATCCATGCCACTGCAGCATTGGCTGTCAATAGTAAGTGCGGGTGTAGATTCATGTAGTCCAGCGTGTAGAGCTGCAAGTCGAGCGGGATTGCCGCCTCCATACAAAGCGTTTCCCATGATGACGTTGTCAACTGTTTCTGGTTTTAGTTGGCACTCATCCAAAATAGCTTTGACTAAAGGTGAAGCTAATTGCCATGCCTGTAGGTGAGAAAGCACTCCGTTACGATTTCCCACCGGTGTGCGCTTTGCTGCAACTATCCAGACATCACTCACCGTAATTGCTCCAGTGATTGTTGTTGATACATTGCTTGTAGTTTTTGTATATCGGTCTTATCGGAGACAGTTGAAGGCCAGTTAGTGATGCAGTAATAGTGTCGGGGTATGGCGTGATCGGGCAAGTGTGCTTTGGCAAACGCAACAATTTCTGATCGGGAGAGATTCGTCTCTGGGCAGACTTGCACGACGGCGATGGGGCGCTGACCACGCAATTCATCAAACACCGGAAAAATCGCTACTTGTCTTATTTTTTCGAAGGCGGCGAGTGCTGTTTCTATTTGCTCGGGAAAGACGCTGTGTCCGGCAACTGACATCATGCGGTCACTGCGACCCGTGACGAAAAGGAATCCACTTTCATCAATATAGCCACTGTCTCCGCTGTCTAAATAGTCATCGATTTTTTGTATGTTATTCAGACTGTTCCTGTTGTCGGGCTGCGCATAACCGATAAATCTCAATGGGCTTTTTACCAATATTCGGCCTGTCTCTCCCTGGGTAACAGGTCGGTACTCGTTGTCTGTTATTCGGATCTGCACGCCAGCGCAAGCTTTGCCTACCGATTCTGCCGGAGGCATATCCACTGGCTTTGACAAGGCGATATAGCTGAGTTCCGAGCTGCCATAACATTCCATTATTTGTGCAGAGCTAAGTGTTTTCGTCAATGCAGCACGAAGCTTGGGTTGTAGCTTTGCGCCAGCACTTATCACTAAACGTAAGTTTTCATAACGTAACGGTGAATCTACGAGTGCTCGCAATTGCGCAGGTACAGCAAATAAAACTGCGGACTGTATTTCCGCTAATTCGGTGCGCTGATCTCGTTGATTTAGACCGTTGAAAAAAACAACGCGTAAACCCGCGTAGAGTGCTCGTAAGGAAGCATAAAGAAACAGTGAATGGGCTAAACTGCCTGGGCAAACAACCGTATCTCCTGCGCTTAATCCATAACTTTCCGCATCGGTTTCAAAGCTGTGCAGCCAGGAATTCTCGTGGCGAGTAAAACCTTTTGGCTGGCCCTCAGAGCCAGAAGTAAAGCCTGTATAAAAAGGTGCGTTGAGATCAGTGTCATCGCAATCGGAATGCACAAAATCTATATTCAATTCGAATATTTCAGCCTGAACGATTGCTTCAATTGTCTTATCGTCCAAGGTGCACGCAGGTGTTAGATGATCAATGCACTGCGTTTGCATTGCCGATGGCCAAGCCGGATTTAGAACCAGTACATTATGACGGCACAGGCGTGCACCTATAAACGCGGGTAGGAATTTCATCGGGTCCGCTACGCAAAGGGAAACACTTTGGCCATTTCGGCACTGCTGCTCTAAATATTGAGCGATACGGATTGCTGATGAAGCCAATTTGGCGTAGCTCAATGCGCTTAGTCCGTGCTGCACGGCGATGACATCGCCATTCTGATCTGCATGACGCATAATTTGGCTTGCTATGCTGTTTCGCTGCAAGGCGTCTCTCATCGTGATCTAGGCTGTAAACGGGCGCGGCGGAAATTCTGCTGGGCTTCATGGCTACAGATATCGAACCAATTGCATCCCTTGCAGGCAGCTCTGGCGCTACCATCAGCGAAATTTTCACGGAGGTGCAACAGGTCTGAATCGGTCAAATACTCGATTTTGGAATTGATCATTGTTGGCAGCAACGCTTCGAGTGCTTCTAAGGCTAATTGATCCCGACCGACGCTGACTGATGAATCGCATCCACCGCAATTCTGTTTCGATTGGCAGAGTTCGTCTGGCTCTGCAATCAGTAGAAGAGGGCTACTTTGCATGATGCGATCAATAAACGATTCAAAGCGAATGACGAAGTCTTGCCCATAACCTCGAGATCTAAATGTTAATGCGCAAAGCAGATGGTGCGAGCGCAGTCGCACGGGGTTTGACTTTGATGGGGCTAGGCTCGGCTCGTCGTGCCGCACTTTTAGTTGTCTCGCGGCGCAGATTCTGAGGTCAGAGTCGATATTCGCTGGCGCATCAATTCAGTGTGTTGTCTCAGATTGTAGAGCTCACTGTGAAAAGACAGTGGCACGTCAACTTGTCGTATTTCGGTTTCAATTTCATCCAGCGCGGCTTGGCATTCGTCGAGCGTAAAAATGGACGACGTATCGTGAGCCGCTGTGTCTATCATCTTTACCTCGTCATACCATTGATAGACGCGCCGGCGCATACGCCAGCGATAAGTGGGCGGTAACAAGCGACTCAAGGGCAATACCAGTGCAATCAGAGGCAGCAGCATGACCTTGAGGCGGTCGACAAGTGTTGCGGCCCAAAAGGGTAAGTAGCGTTGTAACAAGGGTGGACCGTTTTCTATAAAGCGTGCTGCTTCTTCATTTTGTGGAAAGTCTAACCATTGGCTACTAGGGAATACGTTGGGTGGGGCTAGATCGGTCCCCGCGCTGTGAATGTCGGTTGCTACCTGCATCAATAACGAAACCAACGCAGGATGTAGGGTCTCTTTTGCTACCAATGTTGCTGCGGGAGCGACCAGGGACAAGTCGTTACTGGGGATGTTTTTTTCCAAAGAAACTGTGCCCTCATAAAGGGTGACAGGGGATAAAAATGGAAATCGACGCGCATAGGCTTGGGATCGACGCAGGCTGACGGGTTGCAGGTCTGGGTTTCGTAGCATCGCTGATATATTGGGCGAATCCATGGCGCCAACAGTAAATAGTGCATCAACATCACCCGCTTCAAGCGCCGCTGTTGCCTCGCTGCCACTCAAGGATATAGCGCTGAAATTGGACTTATCTAAATCGTTGGCTTGAAGTAAGGTCTGAGTGATGGCACGCGTGCCTGAACCTTCAGCGCCAATAGCGACACGCTTGTCTTTGAGCTGGTGAACAAACTCCAGGGATTCTCGCTGTGGAATAAACAGCCAGAGGGGTTCGAAGTAAACGCTAGCGAGGCCAAGCAAACTATCACTGGGTTCTGAGCTGGCAACCCCCCCTTGAACAAATGCTATGTCTATTTCTGAATCCTGCTGGCGTAATGTCTGTAGGTTCTCGATGGACCCAGCTGAGGTTTTAACCTCTAGTGTTATGCCATGCTTTGCGAGTTGTTTTGCGTAGTTTTGGGCGACCCTGTAGTAAGCGCCGTCCTCACGGCCCGCTTGCAGGGTCAGCTGTTTTGGTGGCGCTGGTTCGACAAACTGATAAGCGAAGTAGAAAGCGCCAGCAATCGCCAGAAGTGCAAATAAAACATAGGGTAATTGGGTCTGCCAAGAGCGGCTGCGGGCGATTGAGAGACGTATTTGTTCAAGCATTTGAAGATGAGCTTTAGAGAAAACACAGAGTATTACAGGCTAACCCAGATTGTGCCAAGTTGCATGGACACGCGGACGTGTTCTTCGAAGTCCCCTCGCCGAGACTAAATTCAAAACCCGAACTCGGAGAGTGACATAGAGACTGGTACACTGCCGCCATGGACGTGACACATCTTCTAGATTCTCTAAATGACGCACAGCGTGAGGCTGTCTCCGCTTCTCCCGGAAACTTGTTGGTACAAGCGGGTGCAGGCAGTGGAAAAACGCGCGTACTTATTCATCGTATCGCCTGGCTCAATCAGGTGGAGGGCGCCTCCCCGTACGCGATTCTGGCTGTGACCTTTACCAATAAAGCGGCAGCCGAAATGCGCGGGCGATTAGAAACCCTGTTGGATCAGCCGCTTGGCGCCATGTGGGTGGGTACTTTTCACGGATTGGCGCATCGGATGTTGCGTTTGCACTGGCAAGAGGCGGGGCTACCACAGAATTTTCAGATCATTGACTCGGATGATCAATTCCGAATGGTCAAGCGAATTATCCGTGGTCTGCAGTTGGACGAGACGCATTTCCCTCCGCGGCAGGTGACTTGGTATATCAACGATCACAAAGACGAAGGGCGTCGCCCCGAGCATGTCGACGAACCACGCGATGATACTGCCGCTCAGATGCTGCGAGTCTATACCGCTTATGAGCAGCAATGTCAGCGAGCAGGTGTGGTCGATTTTGCCGAGTTGTTGCTGCGTTCTCTGGAATTAATCCGCGACAAGCCTGCAGTGCAGCAGCACTACCAGCGCCGTTTTGCCCATGTGCTGGTGGACGAGTTTCAGGACACAAACGCCATTCAATACGCCTGGCTAAGATTACTGGCAGGGCGCACAGCCGGTGTGTTTGCGGTGGGTGACGATGATCAATCTATCTATGGCTGGCGTGGGGCCAAAGTAGAGAACATGCTGAGCTTTCAACGCGACTTGCCCAACGTGCAGTTGGTCCGTCTGGAGCAAAACTACCGGTCCACGGGCAATATTCTTAACGCTGCCAACTCACTGATCGACAATAACAACACGCGGTTGGGTAAAAACCTCTGGACTGATACTGGTACCGGTGACCCAATCACTCTCTACAGCGCCTATAACGAGTACGACGAAGCACGCTTTGCGGTAGAACAAGTGCAGAGCTGGTTTGACGGTGGTGGTCGACGAGACGAATGCGGCATTCTGTACCGCTCAAATGCGCAATCACGGGTGATAGAGGAGCAGTTGATCTCAATCGGTATGCCCTACCGCATATACGGCGGTATGCGCTTCTTCGAACGCGCCGAAATCAAAGATGCTTTGGCCTATCTCCGGTTATTAGTTAACCGCGATGATGACGTGTCCTTTGAGCGGGTGGTCAATCAACCTACCCGAGGAATTGGAGATAAGTCAGTCTCCCAATTGCGCGAGTTAGCGCGATCGCAGGGCTTGAGCATGTGGCGTGCATGCCCAGGTTTGGCTGGGAGACCTGGCACAGCGGTGCAGAAATTTCGCGACCTAATAGAAGCGTTGGATAAAGACACGGAAGATCTTGGTCTAGCCAAACGCATAGAGACTGTGATCGAGAGTTCAAGCTTATTGGCGCACTACAGTAAGGACAAATCTGAAAAAGGTTTGTCCCGCGTAGAAAACCTAGAGGAACTCGTCAACGCCGCACAAGGATTTAATCCTGAGCTAGACGAACTAGAAGAGATGGGGCCTTTGGATCAGTTCCTGGCGAAGGCTGCTCTGGATGCGGGCGACGCGCAAGGAGAGTCTTGGGAAGACTGTGTGCAGTTAATGACTTTGCATTCGGCCAAGGGCCTAGAGTTTCCGCTGGTGCTGATGTTGGGCATGGAAGAGGGTTTGTTTCCGCATCAGCGGTCAGTTGAAGACAGTGATCGTCTCGAAGAAGAGCGCCGGCTTTGTTATGTTGGCATCACGAGAGCTAGACAAAAACTGTATTTGACCCAAGC
>CALCKW010000006.1 GCA_937965695.1 uncultured Granulosicoccaceae bacterium | reverse complement strand
CGCACGACTGACGGCGTGTCAGAGCGGACTGTATCTCCACTGCTATGGCTCATATTGCTTTAATCTGTACTGCTTGTGAGCCGTTGTCCGCTGTTATAGTGCACAGATGAACGGAAATTTACCCAAATATCAGCAGTTGGCCGAACAGTCCCGGCGACACCTAGAGGCCACCGGTAATGCCGGTGACCGGCTGATGTCATTACGTGATTTTGCCAGCCGCGAGCAGGTGAGCATAAGCACGGCGCAGCGGGTCTATGAAGAATTAGAGCGCGGTGGTGTCGTGGAATCACGGCCGCGTTCGGGCTATTTTTTGTGTGCCTCATCCGTGCCGCAGGCGGCGTTGCCTACGGCGTCGCGCAATATTTTGGTGGCGCGCAACGAAAAAGAATTGATGGATGGTTTAAACAGTAGCGCTTGGCATGCCCATAAGTTTTCGGCCTTTTTTGCCAGCGGCAAGCCTGACACGAGTACGGCAGGCGCGCATGAACTCAGCCGTTTGTTGCGTCAGATGGCCAAGCGCGAATTACTCAATTATGGGCCTTTAGCCGGTGACGCGCTGTTGCGGCAGGAGATCGCAAAACGATCCGTGCAAGCGGGTATGGTGACAACGGCCGACGATTTAATGATTACCAGTGGTGCGCAAGAGGCTTTGTTTATCAGTATAAACTTGGTGACCAAACCCGGCGATCTAGTGGCGGTCGAGTCGCCGACCTATCATGGGCTGATTAATGCCATTGAGCAGAGTGGGCGCAAGATGGTGGAGATTCCCACTGACTCGTCGTCGGGTATCAGTTTGCCCGCGCTGGAGTTGGCGTTGAACGAACTGCCCGTCAAAGCGGTGATGGTTTGCAGCACGGCGCAAAATCCCTTGGGTTGTAGCATGAGCGAACAAGCGATGCGGGCGTTGGTGGCACTCGCTAATGAGCACAAGGTCGCGTTGATCGACGACGACACGCACGGTGAGTTGTTGTATGCACGGCAACGCCAACGCAGTCTAAAGGCCTTCGACACGCAGGATAGCGTGATGGTGTGTGGCTCTTTTAGTAAAACGCTAGCACCCGAGCTGCGCGTGGGTTGGCTGGAGCCAGCCAGATGGCACGAACAAGCGATGGAATTTAAACGCGCCGTGTCAGCGCGTTCAGTGATGATGCCGCAGCAGGCGATCGCCCGACACATGGCGGAAGGGCACTACAGTCGCCACATCCGATTATCGCGGGACGTATATGCCAAACGTGGTCGGGCGTTGCGAGATGATGTGGCATCGTGTTTTCCGTCCGACACTCGTTTGTCGCGACCGACGGGTGGTTACCAATTGTGGGTGGAGTTGCCGCCGGAGCACAGCGCGATGGCGCTGGCCGAATATGCGCTAAGAAATGGCATTGCAATCTCTCCGGGCAAGTTGTTTTCACTGCGCGGGCATTATGGCCATTGTGTTCGGCTTTGCTACGCGAACTATCGCGAAGAACAACGTGCGTCTATAGATTTGTTAGGGCAATGGCTTGCGAACTCAAATGGAAGGTGAAAAGCCTAGTCCGTGTTGTACACCAAAAAGCTCAGCGACAGCTGTGACGGCGGCCAGTGCGATTGATGGACCCAGAGCCGCTGAAACGCCTGAGGTGCCTGCGTTGATTGAGCTGCAAGGCGGCGTGTTTTTGATGGGCTCTGACAATGCGCCGCATCCACTCGACGGAGAGGGGCCAAGACGCCAAGTGACTGTGTCGCCCTTTTATATCTCAGCGACAGCGGTGAGCTATGCGGAGTTTGCGCAGTTTGTACAAGCCACCCATTACCTTACATGGGCCGAACGCCGCGGCAGCTCTTTTGTTTTTAAGCCACTTGAACACGGCGTTGCCGTAGAAGTCGCTGATGCCAATGCCCCTTGGTGGCAAGAAGTGGCCGGTGCGAGTTGGCGTAATCCAACTGGGGCTACAGGTGTGTGTGAGGTTCGACCTGATAGTCCGGTTGTTCATTTGGCGCTCGGTGACGCCCTTGCGTACTGCCGCTGGAGTGGTACGCGTTTGCCCAGTGAAGCCGAATGGGAATATGCGGCCCTTGGCGGTGTGTCCACTGCCTTTCCGTGGGGCGAAGAATTAGAACAAGACGGCCTGCACCATTGCAACGTATGGCAGGGTGATTTTCCGCGAAACAACACCGCGCAAGACGGATTTACAGGCACCGCACCCGTGCGTGCTTTCAGCGCGAATGCCTTTGGTCTTTTTAACATGAACGGTAATGTGTGGGAGTGGGTAGCTGATCGATTTACGGCATTGCATTCACCGCGGCCGACGGTCGATCCTCGGGGGCCGCTCAATGGCGAGAGTTATGTTGCCAAGGGCGGCTCGTATCTGTGCCACCCGTCCTATTGCTCTCGGTATCGGTGTTCTTCTCGGCAGGCGTTGGACCCGGAGATTACTACAGATCATATCGGTTTTAGGGTTGCGCGGTGAGCTGAATGACCAGCCTGGGTGCAATTAGCAGTACCCTACGATTGAGCGGGAATTGGTTGTTTAAATAGGAGATGGTGGACTTGAGTTGAAGCTATAACAAGCTCTGTTAGTGCGCTTTTAGAATACAAAGTAGCGCTAGTTTTTTTTGTTTCCTGTCGCTAGCAATGATTTGCAAACTGTATATAAATGATCAATTGACTGGCGAACCTCCGGTCTAAAACGTTCATCTTGGTGGCTGACTAGCCATTGCTCATGGCTGAGCTCTGGAATGTTTTTGCTAACTCTTTGCAAGCGCGTTTGCTGTTCTCCGATAAAGGTAGGTAACAGTGCTTTTGACTGACCTGCAAGTGCTAGGTCCAACGCATTTCTGGGCGAGCTCACTTCGATGACATCCGCTTGATGGGTGTTTTGGCTTAGCCACTGAGCCGTTGGTGTTTGCCCGAGAACTTTAGCCCAGAGCGCGACATTTGAGTTTTTGGCGTAGACGGCAAAATGTACTTTTCCGGTTCTACGGCAGGCGAGGTCTAGTTGTTCTGGTCGTTGATTACGCAGCCCGATGATGGTTTCGCGGTGACTTATGTCCAAGATATGCTCTGCGGCGATAAACCTTAGCTGTGCCATTGGGTTGTCGAGCAACAGTTGATCGGTGTGGTGCATAAGGGCCTGAGTCATCCAACTACCAGCGGATATTTTTACCAGTACCTTTTTATTTTGATCGGAAGATTGATCGATGCTGGTTATCTGGGTTTCGAGTTGTAATACTTTTTGTAGAAGCGTTTCACCTGCAGTGGTTAGCTCGTAACCGTGTGATTGGCGAAAAAAAAGCTCTTGCCCTATGGACAGCTCAAGCGCGAGTAGTCGACGGCCCAGTGTGGGTGCGCTTTTGCCTGTACTTTGCGCGGCGGCTGATAGTCCTCCCGCTCTAGCAACAGCCAAAAACAATTTTAAGTCATCCCAGTTCACGATGTGTCTTTTCATTTATGAAAAGAACATTATATTTCTTGTCGTAGAAAATACAATTGATTTTGACCAGAATAGCCGCCGAACACATTTATAAAGGCGTTAAAAATGAAATTTCTGGATAAAAATATTGCCCCTATGGGCATGGGTTGTTGGGCTATCGGTGGGCCTTTTTTTTCGGGTGAGCAGGCTTTGAGTTACGGGCAGGTAGTTGACTCAGAATCCATCGCTACGGTACATGCCGCGCATGATGCTGGCATACAGTTGTTTGACACAGCGGCGGTGTATGGAGCCGGGCATGGTGAAGTTATTTTGGGAAAAGCACTGAAAGGCCGATCAGATGTGATGATCAGCACCAAGATTGGGCTTGATTTTGATCAGCAAAGTAAACAACTGTTTGGACAAGATATTAACCCTGAAAACGTCTTGCCTGCCATTGACGCGTGTTTAAAGCGCTTGCAACGAGAGGATATAGATCTGCTGTTATTGCACGTCAATACTCTACCCCTTGAGCAGGCAGCGCCGTTGTTTGAACAAATGCAGCTTGCCCTTCAGGCTGGGAAAGTTCGAGCCTTTGGCTGGAGCACTGATTTTCCTGCAAGTGTTGAGGCGATGGCATCACAACCGGGTTTTAAAGCAGTACAACACGCCATGAATATCTATAACGACGTGCCCGCGATGAATACATGCATTGCACAGCACCAGCTGACTTCTTTGATTCGTTCGCCGCTTGCAATGGGTGTGCTGACCGGTAAATTTGATGGGCAAAGCGCGTTGCCCGCCAACGATATACGCAGTGCTGACGAATCCTGGAGTCCGCCGTATTTTGTTGACGGCAAAGTAGCACCGGAACTCTTAGTCAGACTCGAGGCTGTAAGAGAGCTGTTAAAAAGTGATGGGCGCAGTTTGGCGCAGGGTGCTTTGTGTTGGATATTGGCGAAGTCGGACAGGGCAATTCCTTTGCCCGGCGCTCGAAACGTCAAGCAAATTGAAGATAATGCAGGTGCCTTGTCGTTTGGGCCATTGCCCGCCAGTGTGATGGATGAGATTGAAACCTTAATTCAACGCGAGCCCGAAGGGGAAGCGAAAGAGTTATAGTAGGTGCATGAATAAAAGTAACACGATCATTTGGATGTGTTTGCTCAGCCTTGTGGTGTTGACTGGTGCACTGGCCTACCACGCAATCACGTCAATGCAGAGTTTGTGGGGTGGGCCAGAACATCTGCCAAAAGACTATTTTCTCTCATTAATTTATTGGTGGAGCTGGCTGCTTGTCCCGTTGATGGCGTTTGCAATCTGGGTTCTATTTACCAAGACTGGATGGCAACGTGTTTTAGCAAGCTTGGCATTCGTGCCGATTTTTTTGCTGTCCTACGGTCGGTTTATTGAGCCGAATCTGTTGTTTGTTGAACGGCATCAAATACCAGCACCTTTTGCCTTTAAAGTTGCACTGTTCAGTGATCTTCACGTCGGTCTGTTTTCGACGCGCTGGCAGCTGAATCGTCTGGTGGATGAACTTAATACGCTAGACGTTGATGAGGTATGGGTGGCGGGTGATTGGACGTATTTACCGCCATTGGATATGCATTCGGCTTTCGCGCCTCTGAAAAAACTGAAACACCCAATGTACTCAGTGCCCGGAAATCACGATGCCGAACGACCGGGGCCTCCGGTGCAAAAAGCTTTGCGACGAGTGCTGAATGATTTCGGTGTGCACCACCTCGAAAATCGCGTCTCGGAGCATGATGACTTTAATCTGATCGGGCTGAGTAGTGCGTGGGCTTTTCAAGCAAATTATAAGTTGGTAGAAAGCACGGATAACGGAAAGCCCGATATTGTGTTGGCTCACAATCCTGATGTGGCCAACCTGTTGCCGGAGCAGGTTTTTCTGACGGTCACGGGTCATACCCATGGCGGGCAAGTGGATTTGCCTTGGATCACTCAACGGGTGCTTAATAAGATGACGATGGCTGGTGTAGAAGAGGGATGGTACAAAACCCCGTCGGGCACCCTGTTTGTCACTCGCGGTGTGGGTATGGTCGGATTGCCTGTGCGGTTTTTTAACACACCGGTCGTTGATGTGATTGAGTTTTCACCGAATGCTCAACCACCAATACTGCAAGATGCCTTGGTTCCAAAAGGGCCTTTTCGCGGCTGGTAGTTTTTTACAGTCAATAGGTGACTCTGGCGTGATCTGCATGACGCTACGACGGAGCTTATCAGCGTTACTGAATAACTAAACTGGTGATGTAAAAGCCTCTGACGTCGTCTTCTGCACCCAGTTCTTTCAGGGTTTTTCGCATGGCACGGGTGATGTCGCGGCGCATAATCTCTTTCTGACGTGACGTCGCCAGGTCATCGGGCACCATGTCCGCCAGCATCATTAATATAGAGTGTCTGATGGCTGGCATGTGTTGTTCGAGTGCGGTTTTGGTGTCTTCATTACCGACGAGGGTTTCAGCTGTCATATTGAGAAAGCGTGCGGCCCCTAAGTTGACGGTAAAGTGCGGCACCATACTGACAAACAGCGGATCGGCAGTGGTACCTCCCTCTGACGCTTCGTCTTCTGCCCATGCAGTTGAGGCAAATAGAATTCCCAACGCGAAGATGGCGCTGCGGATGATTGATTTTGACATGGTGCTGCCTTGATAAGCCGTTTGTTATCGACTGGTATCGGCCGCTATTGAACCGCCTTAACAACTTGTAAGTTTGTATTTACAGCGATGGCGATATTTTTGGCTCAGTGGACGCACTGAGCTTGGGAAAGTGGACTCTTAACTACGCTGACACTGATGGCGTTCAGCTGTTGTGTCTATTTAAGGCCGAGACGGTTTTCCAGCAATTGGGCGATCTCACGGCGCATTGCTCGGCTGTGGTGCTCAATAATATTCTCAATGGCTTCTGGGAGCGTGCCGGACTTTAGTTCGGCGGGCGTCTGTGCATAGCCACTTTCAGAGGGCTCTGCCTTTCTTTTAATAGGCGGCACCAGTAGGTCTAACTCTTCAAAAATCTCTTTTTCCAGTCTTGCGGTTTTTATGACGTCTTGGTCGCCGCGTTTTACGACGTCCTTGAGCACGGGAAACTCTTCAGAACTCTCATCTCTCATGTCACCGACTCCTGATCTTGAACTTTAATGTGGCGCAGGGGATAACCCCGATCTCTATAGAAACGATAGCGCATTCGACCGTCTTCGCGTGCAGATTCTGTGTCAGTCACTAAATCGATGGTTTGTTTAAACGCACTAAACAGTGGGGTTATTTTAGAAGCGAGGCTCACGAGCATCTCCCCTTGGAAGGGAAGCTGCGGTACGTCGTTCTCTTGATTGAATATCTCGACCTGTCCCAAGTGTGCCAATTCGCTGCGCCAGTGTGCCGCTTGTTCAGCGTCGTCTACACACAGGCATACCTGACAATAGCGGCTTCTTGCACTCACTAAGTCAGTCACGTATTGCTTAAAACTCTGGCTACATCCGGGGTCAAAAACGTGTAATTCTACTCGAGTCATGCGGTGTTATTGTCCCGGATGTAGCGCAACAGCATTGGCAGTGGTCTACCGCTAGCTGTGGTTTTCCCCCGATGAGGCCAAGCGACACCGGCTATATCTAAATGAGCCCAACGATAATCGCTAGCAAACTCTTGCAAGAACATGCCGGCAGTGATGGTGCCTGCCCCTTTTCCGCCAAGGTTAGTGAGATCGGCTACGTCACTTTTAAGTGCTGGTCTGTAGCAATCCCACAAAGGCAGCTGCCAAATTTGATCGCCAGCGCGTTGCCCGGCTTGATGTAATTGTTGGCAAAGTAGATCGTCGTTGCCCATCACGGCGCCAACTTCGTGCCCCAAAGCAGCGATGCAAGCGCCTGTTAGCGTGGCCATATCAATGACGGTGTGCGGCTTAAACTTCGTGACGTAGGTTAAAGCATCAGCGAGAAGCAGTCGGCCCTCGGCATCGGTGTTTTTAATTTCGATGGTTTTCCCGGACAGGCTGGTGAGCACATCACCGGGCCTATAACTGTCGCTGCTGGGCATGTTTTCCGCGGCGGCGACCACGCCGACAATATTGCAGCGCAAGTTCATTTTTGCGGCCGCTTCGATGGCACCGAAGACTGTTGCCGCACCGCACATGTCGTATTTCATTTCATCCAAACCGTTGCTCGGTTTGATGTTAATGCCGCCACTGTCAAAGGTGACACCTTTACCGACAAGCGCTAAGGGTTTTTCCTTTGTCGCACCGCCTTTGTATTCAAAGATAATCATGCGGGGTGGTTGCGCAGAGCCACGAGATACGCCGAGCAATGCTCCCATACCTAGTTTATGCATTTGTTTTTCGTTGAGCACGGTCAGTTTAAGCTTCGCGTGCGCACTCGCTATTTTTTTAGCGTTGCTCTCTAACCATTGCGGGTTACAGACATTCGGCGGGGTGTTTCCTAGCGTACGGCAAAGGTCTATGCCGTCGGCTAAAGCCACGGCATCGACGAGTGCTTTTTTGTTCCCTGCAGCGTTGTCGGCCCCAATGCGATAGCTTTTAGGCCCAGCAGATTTTGTGCTTTTGGATTTATAACCGTCGAAGCTGTAAGCGTGATCGCGCAATATTTGAACTTCAGCTTCAATGCGCTCGTCTACCGACATATCGGTCACGTGGGCTTCGCTCATGTAACTTTGTACGTCTTGATGGAGGGGCCGCGCGATGGTTGGCGCTGCGTTATAGAAAGCGGCTCTATATAATGAGGCGGTGATTTTTTTGTTTTCACCCAAGCGCACAAGTAAAGTACGCGTCGCTTTGCATCCGTTGAGCTCTTGCAGCAGCAATGTTGATCCATTGGCTTCGCCCAGTTCCTTGCGCGCAATAAGTTTGCTCAGCTCACCGTCGCTGGCTTTGTCTATACTCTCGCCGCTGGTGCTTAGTTTGCCAGCCGCGTCTACAGGCAATACGATGCAGTCTGTTTTTATCGCGGTGGGTTTGCCAGCGCGCAGAGAAAATTTCATGGTGGGCCTCGTGTTGGACGGCGTATGATCAAATGCAGAGGTGTTTCAGCCCGCAATCTACCATAATCTAGACAGCTTTAACGTTTGAGAGGTGTTCTCAGACGTTTTTACGAGGGTTTGTCGACACGTTTCGTCGACGATTTTTAGCCTTTGGTCTATTTATCCAAACGCTTTTGATATCAGTAGTAGGTCTTCAGCGTGTTTTTTTAGCACTCTATTCATGATAACTGCACGGTTTTTTATACCTTGAAAGTGATTGATCGTTACATCGCAAAAGAGTTACTGATGACTACTGTCGCAGTTACTTCTGTGTTGATACTCATCTTAGTCGCGCAATCACTGAGTAGCGTGCTGAGTGATGCGGTGGCCGATGGTCTACCGCTTCTGACCGTTGCGAAGCTGTTGGCCTTCAACATTGTCGGGTTGTTTGGTGTGGTGGTACCGCTGAGTATTTTGCTGTCAACGTTGATTACGATTGGCAGACTCTATCGTGACAGTGAGATGGCTGCATTCAATGCATGCGGTATTAGTTTGGTACGCTTTTGTAAACCCGCTTTGATGGTCGCCGGTTTTTTTGCTCTGCTGGCGCTGATTTTGTCCTTGTTTGTGACCCCCTGGAGTTTACGCCAGCAAGAAAACTTGGTGGCTGGTGTTGCACAGCAATCCCCGCTAGCTTTTTTATCCCCCGGTACATTTAGCGACATAGGTACTGGCTCAGATACTTTTTATTCTGAGGAGATATCTAAAGATGGCAAGCGTATCTCTACGGTCTTCGTTTACACCGATGTCGATTCCAAGAGCGAATCCCAAAGTGAATGGGCAGTAGAGATTGCCCGTTACGGTGACTATCAGCGAGATGAAGAAAGGGGCGATGAGTACTTGGTACTGTTAGACGGTCAGCGTTTAGAGTCGAGTGAAGAAGGATTCAGGCTTACGACTTTTGCTAAACACGGTCTGCGATTACCCAGTCGAGCAACGGGTATGGCAGCCATTGATGCAGCAGCGATGTCGACAAGTGATTTGTTTGCCAGTAACGACCCTGTACTGCGCGCTGAACTTAACTGGCGATTCGCGATGCCTTTTACTGTTTTAGTGTTGTCCGTTCTTGCTGTTGCTCTTAGTCATTCAGCGCCTCGTAAAGGGCGTTTTGGCAATGTTCTCTACGGATTGTTAGCGTATATCGCTTATGCGAATGCGCTGGTCGTTATGCGGCGACAAATATCCGTCGGGGCAATACCCGAGGTGCCATTGTTGTGGTGGGCACACGCGGTTCTTATCGCATTGGCGACTGGGTTATTTCTCTGGAGAAGGCAAATAGCGTTTACTAAGGCTATTCCGGGGCCTAGCGCATGAAAGTTGTAGATTTATACATAGCCAAACAGGTGTTGTTGGCGACGGCCTTAGTTATGTTGGTGCTGATCTCTCTAGACGCCTTGTTTTCTATGATTCGAGAGCTGCAACGCGGTGATGTATTACGTGCAGTGCTACTTGTTTTGTGGGGGTTGCCGCTTTCGATCTACAAAATGATGCCCGTCGCTGTTTTATTAGGCGCTGTTTTAGGCCTAGGAACACTTGCAGCGCAAAATGAATTGACGGCTATTCGCACCGCAGGCGCCTCGGTGTTTCGGGTATTTATTTCGGTGTTGCATGCGGGAATCCCGCTGGCAATTGCGCTCGTTGTGGTGGGTGAATACGTTGTTCCTGTAGCGGCAAATAAAGTACAGCAAGTTAAATTAGGTGTGAGTAGCGCAAGTTTAAGTCAACGATCTGCTGGGTTTTGGGTGCGTGAAGGGGACAATTATGTGCGTGTGGGTTCGGTTGTCGGGGGCCAAATTTTGCGCAGTGTGAGTATATTTGAGACCGACGGCGAACGAATTGTGCGTGTGACGCACGCCAAACAGGCCGTCCGACAGGCCGATAAGGCGTGGCGACTAATAAATGTACTCGACGTAACACCGCTCCCTTCAAACATCAATGTTGAGCAAAAAGAGAGTCGTGATGTGGCGCAATTGGTGGACACAAATTTTGTAAAACTGGTGTCTCAGGACATGCGTTGGATGTCTGTTTCGGGTCTTTTAAACAACATTGCGTATCTGCGTGACAACGGAATAAATGTCACGGTCGAAGAGCATGCCTTGTGGCAAAAAATCGTGACTCCCTTTACTGTCATTGTGATGCTGCTGCTGGCAGTGCCAATGGTGTTTGGATCTGCCCGCGACGGCAATGCGGGACAGCGGATCTTCGTTGCGAGCCTAGTGGGTCTAGGCTTTATGCTCTTGAACAATGTGACCGTCAGTTTGGGCCAGTTGATGGGCTATCACGCCAGTTTTAACACTTTGGCAGCCGTGTTGTTATTCGCTTTGGTCGCGACTTGGATGTTGCGCAAACAGGATAATTAATGCTGTTTTAGCTGATTTATTTAGAACCAGCTTTGGCTTTTTTCTTCTTTTCTTTGGGCTTGTGGACGATTTGGGTTTTGCTGATGATATCCGGCCAAGCTCGGTTTTTTTTGTCAATCCAAACCCATAAATAACCCAATCCGAGTGCTGCAAAAGAGAGCAGAGCACCGAGTAATCGCAGTGCACAATGCTTAAAACTTATGCGACTTTCGTCGTTGCTTTTGAGATGTAAGCGCCAAGTTTGCATGCCTAGAGTTTGCCCGCCGCGCTTCCAGAAGAAGGCGAAAAACCCAAATATAACGAGCAGAACGACGGCTTGACCCAGCGCTCGCGGCACCATTTCAGCCCCTGTGATTGCCTTCGCAATGCCCATGGCGAAGAGCAAGACGGCTAGCAATAAAATTGCGTCGTAGGTCATGGCTGCAAAACGGCGAAATACGCCTGCAGACTGCTGAATTTCGCTTTTAGAATTACCCACTTTAAATTTATTTCCTTTTTTATGTGCTTTATTCGGATTTTTTTTCTACAATTGACACGCTTTTTGCTGTTATTGCATCACAGCACATTGTGCCCGAATTGCAATTTGCATAATACGATTTATAATTTCACTGACTAACACCAACACTCTGGAGTGTAAACATGGCTCGAATGAAGAAAACTGCGGCTAAGAAAACTGCTGCTAAAAAACCTGCTGTTAAAAAACCTGCCGTTAAGAAAGCTGCCGCTAAGAAGCCTGCTGCTAAGAAAGCTGCTACTCGCGGTCGTCCACCTAAAGCTGCTGCTCCAGGTGCTGCTGCTGCAATGAAAGCACAAGTTGCTGCACTGAAAAAAGAAGTACGTGAGCTGAAAGCTCAGGTAGCTGTTGCTGCTAAAGCTGAAAAAGCTTCTGCTGCTATGGCAGCTGGCCTTGCACAAATCAACGCTATTGCGGCTAAAGCATCTAAAGGTGCTGCACCCAAGAAGCGCGCTGCTAAAAAGCGTGCTGCAAAGAAGTAATTTTGCGCTGATTTAGTAAAAAGACGGCCTCAGGGCCGCCTTTTTTTGTCTGATGCATTAGTTAAATGCGTAGACTTTCAGAGTGGATACACTCGTACATTCTCTCCTGGTGCTACCCCGCGACTGTCCGACGGTAGGTCAATCAGGCAGTTTGCACGGCTTACCGAACTTAGTATGTGCGAGTCCTGAGCACCGGTCACCTCGACCAACAGCTCACCCGCATCTCCCTCACGTAATACGCCGCGCTGAAATTCCTGTCTGCCCGCTTGTTTTGTCAATGTGCTCTCGCAACGAGCGGTTAACGCGAGCTCAAAGTCTTTTTCTCGCTCTCCAGATAGTTTGTTTAATGCTGGTTCAACTAACTGTTGGAACGTTACTAAGGTAGAGACGGGGTTGCCGGGTAGTCCAAAATAATGTGCTTTTTCTATGCGACCAAAGGTTAAAGGTCGACCGGGTTTGACGGAAATTTTCCAGAAATTCAATTCGCCAATGTCATCGAGAACACTTCGAAGGTAATCGGCTTGACCAACACTAACGCCGCCACTGCTAATAATCAGATCGGCGTTTGCAGCTGCTTTTAACAAGGTTTCGCGAATTGCATCTGGGTTATCGGCGCATATGCCAAGGTCAATACATTCGACCTGTGCCTTTTGCAGCAATGCGGTTAGTGCGGGGCGATTGCTGTCATAAATTTGATCGGCAGCGGGGGCCGTACCCACTTCAACTAATTCGTCTCCGGTAGATAATATGGCGACACGCGCTCTGCGTATTACATTGATACCCGTTAGTCCTAAGGAGGCGAGCACAGCAATTTGTGCTGGACCGATTCGCTGACCCGCTAGCATCACAATATCGCCGAGGCGGGTATCGCTGCCGCGTTGTCGCACAAAACTTTTATTTTGTGCGTCGGTGACATTGAATGTTAATTTTGTATCAGTACGAATCGATCGTTCTTGCATCACGACCACATCGGCGTTGTCTGGCAGCACCGCACCTGTCGTGACACAGATTGCTTGATTTGCCAGCAAGGGTTTTTGGTAGGCGTGCCCCGCTAAAGACTCTCCGACAATGTCTAAGTGAGCCTCACCAGACTCGGGCAGATCGCAGGCTCTGCAGGCAAAACCGTCCATGGCAGAATTGCGATAGGGCGGAACATCACGAGGCGCTTCTACATTTTGCGCGAGCACACGGTTTAAGCATTCAGACAATGACAACCATTGAACTTGCTGAAGAGGAGCAAGGCTATCAATGATGCGTGTTCGTGCTTGTTGCAGAGAGAGTGAGTTTGGATCGTAGTCGCTTTGGCAATCGACAGTTTCGTCGCTCATGGTTGCGCTCGTGATTAATAAAGTAGTGGGAATCATAGGGCGAGAGGTGATGCTCTACAATAGTATGATTAGCAATAGAGTTTAAAAGAAATTGGCAGAACAAACGGCACAAGACGCATTGATCGAAAGATTTGTAGATGCACTGTGGATGGAAAAAGGTCTGAGCCAAAATACTCTACAGGCTTATCGCAGTGATTTGAGTTCGCTGCAGCAGTGGAGTGTTAAGGCGGGGCAGGAGTTGCATGAACTTCAACGCGCCGATTTACAAAGCTACTTGGGCGATCTATTTAAGAATAATCTGAAGCCCAGATCATCGGCGCGAAAGCTATCCGTGCTGCGGCGTTTTTTTCGTTGGTTGGTGCGTGAAGGGATGCGAGATGAAGACCCAACCGCGTTGATAGAGTCTCCCAAGCTGGGACGTCGACTGCCTCGTACTCTCAGTGAAGGCGATGTAGAACGTTTGTTGGCCGCTCCAGATTTGTCTTCGCCCATTGGTCTGCGTGATCGCGCGATGTTTGAATTGATGTACGCCTGTGGTCTGCGTGTTGGTGAGTTGGTCAGCCTGACTATTTTGCAGGTTAATTTGCAACAAGGTGCGCTACGTGTGCGCGGTAAGGGCGATAAAGAACGTATTGTTCCGCTTGGTGAGGTTGCGCAAGATTGGGTGCAGCGCTATTTTGCTGATTCCCGTCAGCAATTGTTGAAACCAGGTGTGAATCATGACGATGTGTTGTTCTTGACAGCTCGCGGTCGTGGAATGACTCGCCAGAATGTTTGGCATTCCATTAAAAAACACGCTCTGCAGTCCGGTTTGAACTCGGTGATATCACCGCATACGCTTCGCCACGCCTTTGCTACACACTTGGTTAATCACGACGCTGATTTGCGAGTGGTGCAATTACTGCTTGGACACGCTGACTTGTCGACCACACAGATTTACACGCACGTCGCGCGACTACGATTGCAAGATGTACATCGAAATCACCACCCAAGAGCTTGATTTGGGAGAATAACGCTGCATTTGCATCAGTTTTGTGATGAACTTGCGCAGTATCCAAGTAGTCGAAGTTCAACTCTCCATTTTAGGGCTTAGTAATATGAAGCATTCATTGCGCGCTATTGGCGCATTCATCGTGGGCATTGCCGCCTTGTTTTTTGCGAGCACAGCGATTGCGGATGTGGCCGACGAGGTCCGCGAGAGACTTGCCAGTAAAATGCCTCAGTTAGATATCAAAAGTGTCTCAGAGTCACCGATGACTGGTATCTACGAAGTGGTTTTTGACGGTTACCGTGTTGTCTATGTTTCAGAGGATGTGGAGCATGTGCTTGATGGCAGCCTGATGGAGCTGGGTACAGGCCGTAATATCACCCGAGAGCGTGGTGACGAGTTGCAGGCAGCACGCTACGAAGAGATGGGCAAAAAGTGGATCACTACGTTGCGCGACTTTGGCGCCGAACGTTATGTCAATTATGAAGGCTCCAACGATGCGGACTTGAAAGGCCGTGATATGTATGTCTTCACCGACATTTCATGCCCCTATTGCGCGCGCTTTCACCAGCAGATTGACCAACTGAATGCCGCGGGCGTGAATGTGCACTATGTGTTGTTTGCACGTGCCGGGCAAAACAGCCAGCCGCACCAGCAGCACATCAATATTTGGTGTAATGCCGATCAACAGCAGTCTTTGACTGATGGCAAAGCAGGTCGATCCATCGCTCCTGCAGACTGCGATCATCCTGTTGATGACCACATGCAATTGACGCGTGACGTCGAAGTGAACGCTACACCAACAATTGTGATGGACACCGGTGAGCGCGTTGATGGTTTCAGACCTGCGCCTGACTTTATCGCGATGTTGCAAGCCAAACCGGCACTTGCCGCCGAATAATATGTGTACCTCAAATGAAAAAGGCCGCCTCATGATGTGATGAGGCGGCCTTTTTTATTGGCTGTTGCTTTGTCGTGCTTTACAACACGTAGCTGGCCATTTTTCGGCGGTATTTTGCGACCAATGGGTCTTGACCCAAGATATCGAAGATTGCGATTAATCCCTTTCGAGCACCGTCTTCTCCGTATTCTCGATCGCGCATCATTAGCGCTAACAGCTCATCCATGGCCGGTTGTATTTGGCCTGAGGCCACCAGTTTGACTGCGTATTTGTAGCGTTGATCGCTGGTGGCATCGCCTGACTGAACGGCCGCAGCCAACGTTTCAATGTCGACACTGGTGTCGTCGGCTTGAGCAAAGGTATACATGCCGCGTAAGCGATTGGCGTCGCTGTTGTTGGCGTGGGTCTCGGGCAGATTGCTGAGCACCGTATCGACGGTTGCATGATCGCCGGTGGCGAGACAGGCCTCACCCAATGCGATTAGAATATCGCCATTTTCTGGATCATCTGACTGGGCCTGTCGCAGTACGACTAGCGCTTCTTCGTTTTTGCCTTCAGCCATCAGTGTGCGAGCAGCTTCTAGGGTTGCGGCCTCCGGTGGCGCGGCAAAGCTGATGCCGTGTTTCTCCAGGAATTCTCTTATTTCACCCTCGGGCAATGCCCCGGTGAACTGGTCAACCGGCTGACCTTGATTAAAGAGCAACACGGTGGGCAAACTGCGTATGCCTATCTGACCGGTGATCGCCTGATTGGTGTCAGCGTTACATTTGGCCAGTGTAAAGGCACCGTTGGCCTCTTCTGCGAGGGTGTCCAACAGGGGCATCAATTGCTTACACGGTTCGCACCAATCTGCCCAGAAATCGACCAGTACGGGTGCTTGCAATGAGCCTTCAACGACCACTTGCATAAAGTTGGATTCGTCTACTTCAACGATAAAAGGCGAGTCTGCCATGGTATTTGTGTCTCGATAATCCGCTAGTTAGCGTCTATAAATGGAGGCGAAGCACTGTGTTTTCAAGAGACACAGCTCGCAAAGTCATGGCGCTATTGTCCTGATTTTCAGACAAATGGCTACAGTTGAAATAGTCCGTGGTGAGAGTCCGCGAGTAGTTTCGGTTGAACGATTGCTGAGTTAAGGATGTCAGCTCAGCCTAAAATCGGCGTAGAATGCGCCCATTCGCCCGCATTAGCGGCTTTAATTGTCCTTTACGAAGTAGAACATGAGCTCCACATACGACGCCTCCTCGATTGAAGTCCTGAGCGGACTGGAACCGGTGCGCAAGCGCCCCGGTATGTACACCGACACCACCCGCCCCAATCACTTGGGTCAAGAAGTCATCGATAACAGCATCGATGAAGCGATGGCGGGTCATAGCAAGCGGCTTGAAGTCATTTTGCACGCTGACCATTCGCTGGAAGTGATTGACGACGGTCGTGGCATGCCCGTGGATAAACACCCGACGCAAAAAAAGCCAGGTGTTGAAGTCATACTCACCACGTTGCACGCAGGCGGTAAATTCAGCGAAGGAAGTTACAGCTTCTCTGGTGGATTGCACGGGGTGGGTGTTTCAGTGGTCAATGCGCTTTCAGAAAAACTGGAAGTGCGTATTCGACGCGACGGCAATGAATATATGCAGTCCTACGCCAGCGGTGCGCCGACCAGTAAATTGAAGATAATTGGTAAAGTAGGGCAACGCAACACGGGGACATCTCTGCATTTTTGGCCTGAGGCATCTTATTTTGACTCGCATAAGTTTTCGGTGCCGAAACTCATACACCTGCTGCGTGCAAAGGCTGTGCTGTGTCCTGGTTTGAAGGTTATTTTCCGTGACATCAAAGCAGACGAGAAGCACGAGTGGCTTTACGAAGATGGTCTCTCTGATTACTTATCGGAAGCCGTGCGTGGCTATGAGCTGTTGCCTGAAGTGCCTTTTGTCGGTCACCATAAAAGCGCTCGTGAAGCGGTTGAGTGGGCGCTAGTGTGGCAACCTGAAGGCGGTGAGCTGACCACAGAAAGCTATGTGAACCTTGTGCCTACGGCGCAGGGTGGCACCCATGTCAATGGTTTGCGTACTGGGTTAACCGAAGCCATGCGTGAGTTCTGTGACTATCGGAACCTGTTGCCACGTGGTGTGAAGTTGGCGCCGGATGATGTCTGGGAACGTGTGAGCTACGTGTTGTCGGTGAAGATGCACGATCCGCAATTTGCTGGACAGACCAAAGAACGGTTGAGCTCTCGTGAATGTGCGGGTTATGTGACTGGGGTGGTCAAAGATGCTTTTTTGCTCTGGCTGAATCAGCATCCGGCTTCAGGGGATAACCTAGCCAAACTGGCCATTTTTAGTGCTCAGCGTCGATTGAAAGCTGAGAAAAAAGTGGTGCGTAAACGCATAACGCAGGGACCCGCGCTGCCGGGCAAGCTGGCTGATTGCTCGTCGACGGACCTTTCACGGACCGAATTGTTTTTAGTGGAAGGGGACTCTGCCGGGGGCTCGACCAAGCAGGCCCGTGAACGTGAATTTCAAGCGGTGATGCCACTGCGCGGAAAAATTCTCAACACATGGGAAGTGGAGTCGGACCAAGTTTTAGCGTCGCAAGAAGTTCACGATATCTCAGTAGCTATTGGTTTAGAGCCCGGCTCGGATGATCTGAGCAAACTGCGTTACGGCAAGGTTTGTATTCTTGCAGATGCGGACTCGGATGGTGCGCACATCGCGACCTTGATATGTGCACTGTTTGTTAAGCACTTTTATCCGTTGGTGGAGGCGGGGCATGTCTATGTTGCTATGCCGCCGTTATTCCGTGTGGATATTGGTAAAGAGGTGCACTACTGCATCGATGAAAGTGAAAAACAAGCGGTGCTTGAACGCGCCATTGCAGAAAAGAAGAAGGCCAAACCGACTGTCACGCGATTTAAAGGCTTGGGCGAGATGAATCCGTTGCAGTTGCGTGAGACGACAACAAACCCCGATACACGTCGATTGGTTCAACTGACCGTTGAGTCACCAGAAGAGGCCGCTGTGATCATGGATATGTTGTTGGCGAAGAAGCGTTCGTCCGACCGGCGCGAATGGTTGGAAAGTAAAGGCGATATGGCAGTAATTTGATGCAGGTTGGCTGGGTGAACTATCACTATGGTTCACCTTGCCATCTTCCTCGTTAAAGAACGCGCAATCGCGTGGACAGCTTGGCTCACGATGCGTTAAACTCCCTTCTCAACTTGAACCGGTTTGTGTTTCCCTCTCAGTGTGGTTTTCTGAGCAGCGCGAGTCGCACATACAGGTAATTATCTAAACCGCCCGATAAGCGGAGACCGAGTAGTCGGGCTCCGATTTGTCGTGCCTCGCACCGGAGTTGAAATTTAGTGTTTGCGCCCGCAATACTCGCCTTGGAAGATGGTTCAATCTTTTATGGCAGCGCCATTGGTGCCCAGGGTCAGACGATAGGCGAGGTGGTGTTCAATACGGCGTTGTCTGGCTATCAGGAAATCCTGACTGACCCCAGCTATGCCCGCCAGATCGTCACGCTGACCTATCCCCATATTGGCAATGTTGGATGTTGTGCAGAGGACGAAGAGTCCAATGATGTGCACTGCGCCGGTTTGATCATTCGAGATCTTCCTTTGCTGGCGAGCAACTTTCGCTCAGAGCAGTCTTTGGACGCTTATCTGCGAGATAAAAATCTTGTGGCAATCGCTGACATAGATACTCGCCGACTCACTCGTCACTTACGCAAAAACGGTGCTTTGTCTGGTTGCATTGCAACAGGTGAGAACCTAGACCCCGCAGCTTTGATTGAGCAAGCAAAAAGTTTTGCCGGATTGAAAGGCGCTGATCTAGCTCAGGAAGTAGGTACTAAAGCCAGCTATGAATGGCGCGAGGGTGAATGGGTGCTCGGTGAAGGGCATAACACGGTGTCGGAAACGCCATTCCATGTGGTTGCCTATGACTATGGTGTTAAGCGAAATATCTTACGCATGCTTGCTAGCCGTGGCTGTCGGTTGACGGTAGTGCCGCCTAAAACCCCTGCTGCTGAAGTGTTGGCGATGAACCCGGATGGTGTGTTTTTGTCCAATGGCCCTGGAGATCCAGAGCCCTGTGACTACGCCATTGAAGCGATTCGAGAAATTATAACTACAGACAAGCCAGTGTTTGGTATTTGCCTCGGACACCAGTTGCTGTCTCTCGCTTGTGGTGCCAAGACCCTAAAAATGAAGTTTGGCCACCACGGTGCAAATCATCCGGTGCAGTCATTGGACGACAAGCGCGTGTTTATCACCAGCCAAAACCACGGCTTTGCTGTCGATGACAGCAGTCTGCCAGCTAATGTGGAAGTGACGCATCGTTCTTTATTTGATGGCACGCTCCAAGGCATTCGCCTGACAGACAAGCCGGCTTTTAGCTTTCAGGGACACCCTGAAGCCAGCCCCGGGCCGCAAGATATTAGCCCCTTGTTTGACCAGTTTATCCAATTGATGCAAGACCGTGCCGGACACTGAAGACCATGCCCAAACGCAGTGATATAAAAACTATTCTCATCATTGGCGCAGGCCCGATTGTGATCGGACAGGCCTGTGAATTCGACTACTCTGGGGCGCAGGCTTGTAAAGCGCTTCGCGAAGAGGGTTACAGAGTGGTGTTGGTGAACTCCAACCCTGCAACCATCATGACCGATCCGGAAATGGCAGACGCCACCTACATCGAGCCCATTGATTGGCAAGTGGTGAAACGCATCATTGAGATCGAACGTCCAGACGCTTTGCTACCCACCATGGGAGGGCAGACGGCGCTGAATTGTGCTTTGGATCTGGACCGCGAAGGCGTATTAAAGAAATACGGTGTTGAGATGATCGGCGCGACCAAAGAAGCCATCGACATGGCCGAGGATCGCGAGAAATTTCGACACGCCATGACGGACATTGGCCTAGCGACACCGCGCGCTTTTATAGCGCACAGCATGGAAGAAGCGCAGGCCGGTCAGGCACAGATTGGTTTTCCCTGCATCATTCGCCCGTCCTTTACGATGGGCGGCAGCGGTGGTGGTATCGCTTATAACCGATCAGAGTTTGAAGACATCATCACTCGCGGATTAGATCTTTCACCGACGACTGAGGTGTTGCTAGAAGAGTCGGTGTTGGGTTGGAAAGAATATGAAATGGAAGTCGTGCGCGATCGCAACGACAACTGCATCATCATTTGTGCCATTGAAAACCTTGATCCTATGGGCGTTCATACGGGTGATTCAATTACGGTTGCCCCGGCACAAACGCTGACAGACAAAGAATATCAAATTATGCGCAACGCTTCGTTGGCAGTATTGCGCAAAATTGGTGTTGAGACGGGCGGATCGAACGTCCAGTTTGCGACCAACCCTGTTGACGGTCGCATGATTGTTATCGAGATGAATCCACGCGTTTCTCGTTCATCAGCATTGGCGTCGAAGGCGACGGGATTTCCCATTGCGAAAATTGCTGCGAAGTTGGCGGTTGGCTACACGCTGGATGAATTACAAAACGATATCACTGACGGTGCCACGCCTGCGTCTTTCGAGCCGAGTATCGACTACGTCGTCACAAAAATTCCTCGATTCACTTTTGAAAAATTTCCTCAAGCAGACAACGGCCTGACCACGCAGATGAAATCCGTGGGCGAAGTGATGGCGATGGGCCGAACTTTTCAAGAATCGTTGCAAAAGGCACTGCGCGGTTTGGAGGTGGGCGTCGACGGATTGAGCGAAGTCATCGATCCGGACCTCAGTGATGAAGACCGTAAAATTCGACTCGATCGTGAACTGTCGCGCCCTTGTGAGCAGCGCTTGTGGTTTGTTGCAGATGCATTTAGGCATGGATATAGCGCTGAGAAAATTTTCGAGCTGTCGGCTATTGACCCTTGGTTTTTAGCCCAGTTAGAAGACCTAGTTAGAAGCGAAGAAAATTTGCAGAAACACGGATTAGCGAGCGTGGACGCTCATGCTATGCGTTCACTCAAGCGCAAAGGATTTGCCGACTCGCGGCTGGCTAAATTGGTCGGCTGTAGCGAATCAGAGTTTCGTGCATTGCGCCATGACTTCGGTATTCGTCCTGTGTACAAGCGTGTTGATACCTGTGCGGCGGAGTTCTCGACCGATACGGCTTATATGTATTCCAGCTACGAAGAAGAGTGCGAATCGGATCCGACCGACAAAAAGAAAATTGTTGTGTTGGGTGGTGGTCCGAACCGTATTGGTCAGGGTATTGAATTTGATTACTGCTGTGTACATGCAGCGCTGTCGTTGCGTGAAGATGGTTATGAAACCATCATGGTCAATTGCAACCCTGAGACCGTGTCTACCGATTACGATACTTCAGATCGTTTGTACTTTGAGCCGCTGACGCTAGAAGACGTGCTCGAAATTATGCACGTCGAAAAACCTGTGGGTGTGATTGTTCAATACGGTGGGCAAACCCCGCTTAAGCTTGCACGTGATCTTGAAGCTGCTGGTGTTCCTATTATCGGTACGTCGCCTGATTCAATCGATTTGGCGGAGGACCGCGAGCGATTTCAGCAGATGATCGAACGCTTGGGATTGCTGCAACCACCCAATCGCACTGCACGAGATGCGGAGTCTGCGGTGGGATTGGCCGAAGAAATTGGTTACCCGTTAGTGGTTCGCCCGTCTTACGTTCTGGGTGGTCGTGCGATGGAAATAGTGCACGACGAAGCGGGCTTGCGTCGTTACATGACCGAAGCGGTCAAAGTATCCAATGAGTCTCCCGTGTTGTTGGATCATTTCCTCGATGCTGCAGTTGAAGTTGATGTCGATTGCATCTGCGATGGCAAAGATGTCTTGATCGGCGGCATTATGGAGCACATCGAGCAGGCAGGTGTTCATTCTGGGGACTCAGCTTGTAGCTTGCCCCCCAATACTCTCAGTGCAGAAGTGCAAGACAAACTGCGGGAACAAGCGCGAGTGATGGCACTTGAATTGGGTGTTGTTGGCCTGATGAATACGCAGTTCGCCATTCAGGGTGATGACATTTATGTGCTCGAGGTCAATCCTCGTGCTTCGCGCACAGTCCCTTTTGTTTCCAAGGCGACTGGCGTGCCTTTGGCGCGCGTTGCCGCACGCTGTATGGCTGGTATGTCTTTGCAAGAACAAGGTGCTGTTAACGAGGTTGTGCCTGAACTGTTCAGCGTGAAAGAGTCTGTCTTTCCCTTTGTGAAATTTCAGGGGGTTGATCCTCTACTTGGGCCGGAAATGAAATCGACCGGTGAAGTAATGGGTATTGGTCGTACTTTTGAACAGGCATTTTCCAAGGCATCGCTCGCTGCGGGAACAGCGCTGCCGAATGGCGGTACAGCTTTTGTCAGCGTACGAGACAGAGATAAAGCTGCAGCTGTGGATGTTGCCCGCAGTTTGGTGGATGCAGGTATGTTGGTGCTTGCGACCTCAGGGACTGCTGCTGCGCTGGAAGAAGCAGGTGTTGCTTGTTCGATCGTTCACAAAATGAACACGGGTTTGCGGCCTAGCATCCTAGATAGCATTATCAACGGTGAAGTTGATTTGATCATCAATACCACTGAAGGTGTCGCGGCGATCGCGGATTCCTACTATATTCGTCGTGAAGCTTTGCAACGCAAAATTGCCTACACCACGACCATCACCGGTGGAGGTGCCATCGGCAAATCTCTCGGCCAATCGGCTGCAGAAGAAGTGTTTAGCTTGCAGGCACTTAACGGGAAATAATCATGTCCAAAGTACTCATGACTAAGCTTGGTGCGGATTTGTTGCGCGAAGAACTCGTGGACCTAAAACAGGTTCAACGACCGCGTGTCATCAATGCGATCGCTGAAGCGCGCGCTCACGGTGATCTCAAAGAGAACGCCGAATACCATGCCGCAAGGGAACAGCAAAGCTTTATTGAAGGCCGTCTCAAAGAAATTGAGGCAAAGCTTTCGAATGCGCAGGTGATTGATATCACGGTGCTGAACGCGAATGGAAAAGTGATTTTTGGTTCAACCGTTCACTTGATAGATCTGGGAACCGAGAGCAAAGTTTCGTATCAGATCGTCGGTGATGATGAGGCAGATATCAAGCAGGGTAAAATTTCAGTTAATTCGCCTGTGGCTCGCGCTTTGATCGCTAAAGAAGAGGGCGATGAAGTCGAGGTGACAACACCTGGTGGTATGAAAGAATACGAGATTGAGTCGATCAGTTACGAGCCTTAATTCGCTAGCCCAATCTTTGAGAGAGGGAGCTAGCTGACTATTACTTGGCGGGCGGCAGTGGGATCTTTGGGTCTTTGTGGTTGCGGCGAAACAAGCAGACTTTGCCGCCCACTGAAGAAACCAGTTCTGCCCTGCCTCGTTCACACAGGTCTGCCAAGGTTTCCTTGTCGCATTTGTTGCCAACTTTTATTTTCACCAGCTCATGAGCGCCCAACGCTATATCCAGCTCTTCAAAAACTGCATCACTCAGACCTTTTTGGCCAATCCAGACGACGGGTTTAAGGTGGTGTGCCAATGAGCGGAGATGGCGAACTTGGTTGGACGGCAACGACATGGATGGTTCCTGTGCGATTAGGTGGGCGACTATAGCATGAGGCAACAGCTGCTATCGACAGTCATTCGATAAAGAAACGCGATAATTAAGAGGGGAAACCGACGTTGGCGCGCAGTAAAAGCAGTACGGGATGGTTGAAAGAGCATTTTGATGACGAGTTTGTCGCGCGTGCCCAGCGCGATGGCTACCGTTCGCGTGCGGTTTATAAGCTAATCGAGATAGATGAACGCGACAAACTGTTTAAACCTGGCCAGCGAGTTGTTGAATTAGGATCTGCTCCAGGAGGGTGGACTCAGTATCTCAGTGACAAATTGGGCGATCAAGGCACTGTTGTTGCGAGTGACATCTTGCCCATGGATGGATATGCCGGGGTGGAATTTATACTTGGCGATTTTAGCGAACAGGTTGTTTTTGATCAGATTTTGGCAGCGCTGAAGGGTGAAATGGCTGATGCGGTTATTTCAGATATGGCACCAAATGTCACTGGGCAGGCAAGTATTGACCAACCTCGGTCGATGTACTTAGTTGAACTTGCAGTAGATATGGCGCTCCAAATCCTGAAGCCAGACGGGGTTTTGCTGATGAAAGTGTTCCAAGGCGAGGGCTTTGACGTGCTCATCCAGCAATTGCGCGACAATTTTCGCAGCGTGAAAATGCGCAAACCGAAAGCGTCGAGAGACAGAAGCCGCGAATTGTATGTCATGGCAAGACACAAGATTCTATAGTAAGGTTCTGGCATTACGGCAGTGGCCAATTTGTGATCCAGTGCCTTGAAATTTCAGATTTTGCATCAATGTTGAGTTGGTGCGAAATTAAAAAAACTCAGCTGAAAACGATGTGGCTTTTTGAAGTCTCCGGTTTCCGCTTTGATTTCCAGTGAACCTCGTTGAGGAAGAGCATTGAACGATTTATTGAAAAACGTCCTATTGTGGGTTGTTATTGCTGTCATTTTAATGTCGGTTTTCAACAACTTAGGCGGGCAAAGGTATGCGGGCGTTGATGTCCCGTATTCAGAATTTATGACCCAAGTCGAATCGGGTCAGGTTCAAGCTGTCACGCTAGAAGGGCGTGAAATTACCGGGGTCTCCACATCCGGCACGGCTTTCAAGACGTACAGCCCTGAGACAGACAATACGGCGATGATCGGCGTTTTGTTGGACTCAAACGTTGCTATCAGCGCTAAAGCGCCTGAGAAAACGGGTCTATTGATGCAAATGTTCATCAGTTGGGCACCTTTCTTGGTCTTGATAGGCGTTTGGATTTTCTTCATGCGCCAGATGCAAGGCGGCGGCGGTGGCCGTGGAGCCATGTCTTTCGGCAAGAGCAAAGCTCGTATGCTCGGTGAGGACCAAGTTAAGGTCACTTTTGCAGACGTTGCAGGTGTTGACGAGGCAAAAGAAGAAGTTTCGGAATTAGTAGAGTTTTTGCGCGATCCAGGGAAATTTCAGAAGTTTGGCGGCAAAATTCCCCGCGGAATTTTGATGGTTGGCTCTCCTGGTACAGGTAAAACTCTCTTGGCAAAAGCCATTGCAGGTGAAGCCAAGGTGCCGTTTTTCACCATTTCAGGCTCTGACTTTGTTGAGATGTTTGTGGGTGTCGGTGCTTCGCGAGTGCGTGACATGTTCGAACAAGCTAAAAAGCACTCTCCTTGCATCATCTTTATCGATGAGATCGATGCGGTCGGTCGTCATCGTGGTGCTGGCGTCGGTGGTGGTCACGATGAACGCGAGCAGACTCTCAACCAATTGTTGGTTGAGATGGACGGTTTTGAAGGCAATGAAGGCGTCATCGTCATTGCAGCGACTAATCGCCCCGATGTTCTTGATCCCGCTTTGTTGCGTCCGGGTCGTTTTGACCGTCAGGTTGTTGTTCCCTTGCCGGACGTACGTGGTCGCGAGCAGATTTTGCGTGTCCACATGAGCAAGGTGCCAGTGGACGATGATGTGCGTGCTGATTTGCTTGCACGTGGTACGCCTGGCTTCTCTGGTGCTGATTTAGCTAACCTAGTCAATGAAGCAGCGCTGTTTGCCGCTCGTGGCAATAGTCGCACCGTGACCATGGGTGATTTTGAGCGAGCCAAAGATAAGATAATGATGGGCGCTGAGCGCAAATCGATGGTGATGAGCGAATCCGAACGATCATTGACGGCTTACCACGAAGCGGGTCATGCCATCGTTGGTCGACTGGTGCCAGAGCATGACCCTGTTTATAAAGTCACAATTATTCCGCGTGGCAGAGCGCTGGGTGTGACGATGTTCTTGCCTGAGGAAGACCGTTATAGCCATAGCCGTCGTCGTCTGGAGAGCCAGATTTCAACGTTGTACGGTGGTCGAATTGCTGAAGAGTTTATCTTTGGTGAGGATGCCGTGACCACGGGAGCTTCGAATGATATCGAGCGTGCGACTGAGCTAGCACGCAACATGGTCACTAAGTGGGGCCTATCAGACAAGCTGGGCCCATTGTCTTACAGTGAAGAAGCTGGCGAACCTTTCTTGGGTCGTTCGACGGCAGCGACATCGGGTGTGTCTGGTGATACCGCAAAAACTATTGACGAAGAAGTTCGCTCGCTGATTGATCGTAACTACCAGCGTGCTGAGCAAATCCTACGAGATAACATGGACAAGCTCCACATGATGTCTGAGGCTTTGTTAAAGTACGAAACTATTGATGTGGGTCAGATCGATTCCATCATGGATGGCAATATTCCCGGTCCACCAGCTGATTGGAATGATGATGTTCCGCCGTCTAATTCTGGGGGTGGTGCAGGTGCCAACGACACGGATGCATCTACGGACGGTGGTTCGGATAAAAAGCCTAATGATCCACCATTGTCTTCAGGGCCTGCAGAGCAGCTTTAACGGCTTTCAGACAGATGTTTAGGTAGCAAGGCGAGCTTAAGGGCTCGCCTTGTTGCGTTTTGCGACCTTGTTTTATGTGATCTGCAGAGGATATTTATGTCAATTTTGCGTTGTGGCGTACGTTCACTGGATTTAACACGCCCACAGGTGATGGGGATATTAAACGTCACCCCAGATTCGTTTTCCGATGGTGGGCTACACGACTCAATTCAAACGAGTATGAATCATGCGGCTGCGATGGTGAAAGCAGGGGCTACAATTCTAGATGTGGGTGGCGAGTCAACCCGGCCGGGTGCGGCTGAGGTCAGCGAATCAGAGGAATTGGATCGAGTCGTTCCTGTTATCGAAAGACTGACAGAAACTTTGGATGTCTTGGTTTCGGTCGATACAAGTAAACCGGCCGTTATCCGTGCCGCTGTAAGTGCCGGCGCAGGGCTCATCAATGATGTACGTGCTCTGCAGCTACCTGGTGCTTTAGAAGCGGCTGCTGAACAACAGGCTGGTGTCTGTTTGATGCATATGCAAGGAGATCCTCAGACCATGCAGGCTTCTCCTTTTTATGAAGATATTGTCACTGAAATCAATGACTTTCTTTCGGATCGGTGCGCTGCATGTAGTACTGTTGGCATCGCAGATGATCGGTTGATTATTGATCCAGGTTTTGGATTTGGCAAAACTCTGGAGCATAACTTGCAACTGCTTGCACAACTGAATCGTATTTCTGTGCGAAATCTGCCACTGCTGTTTGGCGCTTCGCGTAAAGGGACCATCGGCACGTTACTTAATGCCCCTCTAGAAGATCGTTTAGTGGGCAGTGTGGCTATGGCTTTGATGGCTGTTGAGCGTGGCGCGCGAATTGTTCGTGTTCACGATGTAAAAGAAACTGTACAGGCGTTGACTATTTTCAACGCTGTCAACGATTCGGCGCCAATAGAGGCAACTTAGGCGCTGAATTTGGATTGAACTGTTCGACGTCGCGATTGTTCTCGTGGTGTTGGCTCTGAAGGGCAATTGATTTATGAGCAAAAAATTCTTTGGTACAGATGGAATCCGTGGACGCGTAGGTGTCGAGCCTATGACTGCGCCTACGATATTGCGACTGGGCTGGGCCGCAGGTAAGGTGCTGGCGTCTCAAGGTAATCGCGAAGTCCTTATTGGTAAGGACACGCGGATTTCAGGGTACTTGTTTGAGTCTGCGCTCGAGGCAGGGCTTTCATCGGCTGGCCTACATGCGCGTATGCTTGGACCTATGCCGACACCGGCGGTTGCCTATTTGACACGTACCTTTAGAGCCGCGGCTGGAATTGTGATCAGCGCTTCGCACAACCCGCACTATGATAACGGCGTAAAGTTTTTTGGCTCAGACGGTTATAAACTGGACGATGAAACGGAGCTTGCGATCGAAGATATGCTGGGCCAACCACTGGATACCGTTGAATCTGAAGATTTAGGCCGAGCCGAGCGTATCGATGATGCGGGTGGCCGCTACATTGAATACTGTAAAAGTACGTTTCCCAGTGGTATGCGTTTAGACGGTTTAAAGCTAGTGGTAGACGCTGCCAACGGTGCGGGCTACGACATTGCTCGCCGTGTTTTCGAAGAGCTCGGTGCGAATGTGATCTCGCAGGGCGCCTCGCCGAATGGTTTGAATATCAACGACAATTGTGGTGCCACAGCACCCGATAGTTTGCGCGCGCACGTTTTGCTAGAGCGGGCTGATATGGGTATCGCTCTCGACGGTGACGGTGATCGCCTGATCATGGTTGACGAGCGTGGCGATATTGTCGATGGCGATGAGATTTTATTCGTGCTTGCCAAAGCAGCTCACGCTCGTGGCGAATTGAACGGCGGTGGTGTTGTTGGCACATTGATGAGCAACCTTGGTTTGGAGCACGCTTTCCGCGACATGAACATTCCGTTTAAACGCGCCAAGGTTGGTGATCGCCACGTTTTGGAAATGATGCGAGCTAACAGCTGGCGCATTGGTGGTGAATCTAGTGGTCACTTGATCACACTGGATCACTCGACTACTGGCGACGGTATCATTGCCGCATTGCAGGTGCTCGCTTACGTGGTTGAATCGGGTGAGCGCTTGACTGATTTGAAAAACGGTATGATGCGTTACCCTCAAACTCTGGTTAATGTGCCTGTTAATGAGCGTATTAATCTAGACGATTCTAGCCCAGTTCAAGAGGCGCTTCGTTCTGCTGAGCATGACCTTGGCGACACTGGGCGAGTTCTGCTTAGGCCGTCTGGAACAGAACCCGTTGTGCGGGTAATGGTTGAAGGTAGGGTGGCAAATCAGGTGGAGACAATCTGCCATCAAGTTGCCGATGCGGTAAGACTAGCAGTCGCCTGATAGCTTACTGCTTCAATGAACTCGGCTCGCCTTTGGCGGTGCCGGGTTTTTTTGTTTTTAGCGCTCGAATTAATCAAGCGGTGCACTTGTGAAGTAAACATTTGCCGTATACACTTGTGGGCTTGATTGCACAGTTTTAGGGGCGCATGCGCAAAGCTCTCGTCATTGGTAATTGGAAGCAAAACGGCAGTATCGCGAGCGTTAAAGCTCTCGCTGATTCTGTTGTGAGTTCCTGCCTGGACGAGTCTGTTGATGTCGCTGTTTGTCCTGCTGCGTTGCACTTGCCTGTTGTTGCTCCCCTTTTGGGTGATGCCATAGCCTTAGGTGCGCAGGACGTCAGCGAATATTCGGGCGGTGCTTACACGGGCCAAATTAGCGCTGCAATGCTTGTCGAGACAGGCTGCCAATATGTCTTGGTCGGCCACTCCGAGCGTCGCGCCTTGTGTGCTGAATCTAGTGTCGCTGTAGGTGTAAAGGCCAAATCGGCGCTTGGGTCTGGGCTTACCCCTGTTGTCTGTGTTGGCGAAACGCTCGATGAGCGCAAAGCCAATCAGACAGAAGCTGTGATTTTTGAACAACTGGACGGTTTTTTTTCAGCGCTAGGCAGTGATGAATTAACACAGTGTGTTATTGCCTACGAACCCGTTTGGGCGATAGGTTCCGGCTTAAGCGCAAGCGCTGAACAGGCGGGAGAGGTTCACGCCGCTATTCGCACGAAGCTAGAGAGTTACGCTGCCGGATCAGGTGCTGTAATTAGAATTTTATACGGAGGCAGCGTCAAACCTGGTAATGCCGCCGAGATTTTTGCCCAGCCGGATGTTGACGGTGGACTGATTGGAGGCGCAGCGCTTGATGCAGCCGATTTCAGTGCGATTGTTAGCGCCGCCTCAGGCTCTGGAGAATAAATAAAGTGGAATCGATAGTACTTGTTGTGCACGTGCTTTTGGCTATTGGTGTTATAGGCGTTGTGCTTATTCAACACGGTAAAGGAGCGGACGCTGGCGCAGCATTTGGTAGTGGTTCATCGGGCACTGTGTTTGGTGCTGCGGGTGCGGGTGGTTTTTTGGTGCGTTTAACCACCGGGCTGGTCGCTGCATTTTTCGCAACCAGTATTACCTTATTTTACATGGCTGCCCACCGTGATGGTGGCGGCAGCTTGTTGGATTCTGTCCCCGCTGCAGTTGAGCAAGCGGCGCCAGCTCCGGTCAGTGATGTTCCGACGGTAGTGCCTGAGGGTGGTGAGTCGGCGTCGGATGGTGGTGATCTACCACCGCCTACCAACTGATCGAATTTTAAGTTTTAGCCGATGTGGTGGAATTGGTAGACACGCTATCTTGAGGGGGTAGTGGCCTTATGGTCGTGCGAGTTCGAGTCTCGCCATCGGCACCATTTTTTACCGCAGCACTTTGCATGCTGCGGTTGCTCATCCAGCTTCTCTGGTTTGCGCTTTTCCTCTAAAAAAAACCTTTTTTTGCAATTCTTAGCTGAGCGTTTTTTTGCGACGAGCAATAAAATTTGTCACGCACTTTCGCCTCTTTTAAAAAACAGCATCTCTATCTACATCACTTTGGGTTTCGGTTTTTCGGTTGCCAACACTGAAAGGTGTTTGTTTGGGTGTCTTTGAGCGCCTAGGTCTGTATAAAGGCTGTATTAAAGTGTTGTTTATTGCAGGTTATAGAGCGGAACTGCAGTGTTGTTTTTGTGCGCTGGCTATTACTGATATTTGTGAGATACCACTTGCGTTTAGGAGGGGCTAACCATATAATTGTTTTGGTCAGGTGCGGGGTGGAGCAGTCTGGCAGCTCGTCGGGCTCATAACCCGAAGGTCGTAGGTTCGAATCCTACCCCCGCTACCAAGTTCTTTATGCAAAAGCCCCTTGATAAAGGGGCTTTTTTGTTGGTGCTCTTCGCCGAGTTGAAAGTGCCATAGTGAGATTTTTTAGTGCAGCAAGTCAGTGTCGATATTCGAGATCTATTAGAACCTATAGTCAGTGGTCTCGGCTTTGAATATGTCGGTGCTCAATTAGGTCAGGCTGAAGGTGGTCTGACTCTCAGGGTGTTTATTGATAGTCCGAAAGGGATTGATGTTGATGATTGTGGCGATGTTTCGCGACAGGTGAGCGCTACACTTGATGTGGTTGAACCCATCAAAGGGCACTATGTGCTCGAAGTCTCTTCTCCAGGTATCGACCGTCCCTTGTTTGTGCTGGCTCACTACGAAAAATATGTTGGGGAGCGCATGAAATTGCGCTTAGGCGCCCATACGTTGGGGCGTCGAAAATTTACTGGCCAGTTGCAGTCCGTTGAGGGCAAAACGCTGGTTGTTGATGTCGATGGCGAGTTGTACGACTTGGATTTCGATGACGTAGAGTCAGGTCAATTGGCCTCTCTATGAACAAGCTGTTGAAAGATGTCTTGTCAACTCTGAGAGTTGCTAGGCTCTCTCTGCAATGAATATAAATGGGTGCACGTCCACTGTTGGGCGTGTTGACGAGTTTCCGGCGTAGCGGCTTAAGCCGCACTTGCGTTAAGGGTGGGGCGGATGAACAAAGAAATCCTTCTGGTGGTAGATGCTGTCTCTAATGAGAAGGCGGTAGATAAGGAGGTTATTTTTGAGGCGCTAGAGGCTGCATTGGCCACTGCGACCCGCAAAAAGCACGCTAAAGATATCGACGTTCGCGTTGATATCGATCGTGAAAGTGGCGATTACGATACTTATCGTCGCTGGGAGATCGTTGCAGACGACGTTCCCCAAGAGTTTCCTCTCCGTCAGATGACCTTGTCAGCTGCACAAATCGATCAGGCCGACATTGAAGTCGGTGGCTTTACCGAAGAGCAGATTGAATCTGTTGAATTTGGTCGTATTGCTGCACAGACCGCGAAGCAGGTTATCGTTCAGAAAGTGCGTGAGGCAGAGCGCCAGCGCATGGTTGATCAATACCGTGACCGCATGGGTGAGCTGGTCTTTGGTGTTGTTCGTCGTGTAGATCGCAACGGTGTTTTTTTGGACCTGGGCAACAATGCCGAAGGCCTGATTCCACGTGATCAGATGATTCCCCGTGAAGCTGTCAAAAATAACGACCGCATGAGGGCCTACCTCAAGGAGATTCGCGTCGATAGCCGCGGCCCGCAACTGGTTCTTAGCCGTACCGATCCCGAGTTTCTGGTCAAGCTCTTTTCGGTTGAAGTTCCTGAAATTGGACAGGGCTTGATCGAGATCATGGGAGCTGCACGTGATCCAGGCTTGCGAGCGAAAATTGCCGTGCGTTCAAACGAACATCGTCTTGATCCCGTTGGTGCCTGTGTTGGCATGCGTGGATCTCGTGTTCAGACGGTTTCTGACGAGCTGGCTGGCGAGCGTGTGGATATTATTCTTTGGGATGAGAACAACGCCCAGTATGTCATCAACGCTATGGCCCCAGCAGAAGTGACTTCTATCGTCGTTGACGAAGAGAAGCATTCGATGGACATAGCTGTTGAGACCGACAAGCTATCGCAGGCCATTGGCCGTGGTGGACAGAACGTACGTTTAGCCGCCGAGCTCACCGCTTGGGAGCTCAACGTGATGGATCAGGAAGAAGCTGATCGCAAGAATCAAGAAGAAACGGATGCCAGCCTCAAGCTGTTTATCGATCGTTTAGACATCGATGAAGATCTAGCGTTGGTGTTGGTGCAGGAAGGGTTCACAACGCTGGAAGAAGTTGGCTATGTCCCAACCCAGGAAATGCTCGACATAGAAGGGTTTGACGAGGATTTGGTCGAAGAGCTGCGCAATCGCGCGCGTGATGCTCTGCTGACCAGCGCTATTGCTCGAGAGGAAAAGCTTGAAGAATACAAGCCAAGCGAGGAGTTACTCGCGATGGAAGGTATGACTGAAGAGCTAGCCATAACATTGTCCGGCGCGGGTATTTGCACCGTTGATGATTTGGCCGAACAGGCATTAGATGAACTCGAGGAACTGGAGATCGACGCTGTGACGGCGGGCCAGTTGATTATGAAAGCGCGTGAAAGTTGGTTTGAAGACGCCGACGAAGAGACGACCAACTAGTCGTCGGTAAGGAGTAGTCCGGAATGGCAGAAGTGACAGTAAAACAATTAGCCGATACCGTCGGTACCCCCGTTGAGCGCTTACTGGAGCAGCTCCGGGAATCTGGCGTGGAAAAAAAGACAGGAGGAGATTCTGTCAGTGCGGAAGAAAAATCCAAGCTGCTGGAGCATCTGCGCCGTGCGCATGGTAAGGAAGACGGCGGCAGTCGCAAAATAACACTGAAACGCAAGAGTGCTTCGACACTCAAAGTGGGCAGTGCGGCTAGCGGTAAAAAGACTGTCAACGTAGAAGTACGTGGACGTCGAACGCTCGTCAAACGTAGTGTTGCGGAAGCTGAAACAAGTGAAAAGGCTCCTTCTACCATTCGTTCTGAGCGCGAACGCGAGGAAGCCGAGCTTAAGGCGATGGAAGAGCGTCGCTTGGCAGCTGAAGATGCCAAACGCGTTGAAGCAGAGCAGAAACAGCAAGCGCGTGAACAGGCTGGGAAAGAAGCTGATCAAGCGGCCGTAGAGCCTGTTGCTGCAGAAGCCCCAACAAAACCTGAAGTAGCAGATGAAGCGCCGACAGCAAAGTCTAAGCCTGCAACAGAAAAACCTGCAACTGCAGTGGTACAGCCGAATGCTGAAATGCTCGCTGACGCGTCTGCGGCAGCAGCTTCTGCAGAAGCCCCCGCGGCGGCGCCGGCTCGTAAAGCAGCCCCCTCAAAAGCTAAAGACAAAGGCCGATCCGACAACCGTCGTGGCGGTGGTGGATCAGGTGGTCGTAACGAAGGCGGCGGCGGAGGTGGCAAACTTGGTCGTAAGAAACCAGGTGGCCGTGATAAGCCGGGTCGTGGGCCAAAGCGCCGTGGTTTAGGTGGTGCTCAAACGGCTGAAATCGAACAGCGCCATGGTTTTGAAAAACCAGTAGCGCCGGTCGTTCGTGACGTTGTCGTACCTGAGACAATTTCAGTAGCCGAGCTGGCCGACAGAATGTCAATCAAGGCAGGCCAAGTTATCCGTACTCTCATGGGTATGGGAGTCATGGCGACAATAAACCAAGTTCTTGATCACGACACAGCGTTGTTAATTGTCGAAGAAATGGGCCATAAAGCCGTTTCTCAATCGGACGAAAATGTTGAGCGTGAATTGACCCAGAAGTTGGTCGGTATGCAAGGTGAGGCGACTACTCGTCCTCCGGTTGTTACTGTCATGGGTCATGTTGATCATGGTAAAACTTCTTTACTGGACCATATCCGTAAAACACGCGTCACCTCCGGTGAAGCGGGTGGAATAACCCAGCATATCGGTGCTTATCACGTAGAGACTGACAAAGGTGTCGTAACCTTTTTAGATACTCCCGGACACGCGGCGTTTACTGCAATGCGTGCTCGTGGTGCGCAGGCAACCGATATAGTTATTTTGGTTGTCGCTGCGGATGACGGAGTCATGCCACAAACCATTGAGGCAATTCAGCATGCAAAGGCTGCAGGTGTGCCTCTGGTTGTTGCGGTCAATAAAATCGATCGTGAGGCAGCTGATACAGAGCGAGTACGCAGCGAATTATCAAACCACGAAGTCATCTCTGAAGAGTGGGGCGGTGATACGCAGTTCAAGCATGTTTCTGCCATAACAGGTGAAGGCATCGACGACTTGCTTGAATCCCTCTTGCTACAAGCCGAATTGTTAGAATTAAAAGCCCCGGCAGCAGGTCGTGCTCAAGGCATGGTTATCGAAGCGACGCTTGATCGTGGACGTGGCCCTGTTGCGACTGTCCTGGTCCAGGGTGGCACGCTCAATCGTGGCGACATCATTGTCTGTGGTACTCAGGTGGGTCGCGTTCGAGCCATGTTTGATGAAAAAGGTCAGCAGGTAGAAGTCGCTGGTCCTTCAATTCCCGTTCAGGTTCTGGGCCTATCTGGAACACCTAATGCGGGTGACGAAATGCAGGTAGCCGCAGATGATCGAGATGCACGTGAGTTGATCGAACTGCGTCGCGAACGTGAGCGCAATTTGCGCTTAGCAGAACGTAAGCCAGCTAGTATGGAAGATATCTTTTCCAAAGTTAAAAGCGGCCAGAAGGCCATGGTTAACTTGGTTGTTAAGACTGACGTGCAAGGTAGCTACGAAGCACTGCGCGAGTCGCTTGAAAAACTGTCTAACGATGAAGTGCAGATCCGGGTTATCGGTGGTGGCGTTGGTGGAATAAACGAGTCTGATGCGACTCTAGCCGCAGCTTCTGGGGCGATTTTAATCGGCTTTAACACTCGAGCGGATGCATCTGCCAGAACAGTGATCCAAGAGCAGAGTGTCGACTTGCACTATTACAGTGTTATTTACGATGCCATCGATATGGTGCGCGGTGTAGGTAGTGGTTTGTTGGCCCCTGAAGTACTCGAAAACATCATCGGCCTTGCCGAAGTTAAAGACGTGTTCCGCTCTCCCAAGTTTGGCCAGGCAGCGGGTTGTTCAGTTGTCGATGGTGTGGTCCGTAAGAGCGCGCCTATCCGGGTATTGCGCGATAACATTGTTATCTTCGAAGGCGAGCTGGAATCGCTGCGTCGCTTTAAAGACGACGTCAACGAAGTTCGAATGGGTACCGAGTGCGGAATCGCTGTTAAGAATTACGATGTTCGAGCAGGCGATCAAATCGAAGTCTTTGAACGCAAAGAAGTGGCGCGTTCACTTTAGAGCATTGGCATGGCAAACACGACTAGACAATACCGCGTAGCGGATCAAATTCAACGAGAACTTGCTCAGCTGATTCGTGATGAGGTCCGAGACCCGCGCGTCTCGGCTTTCGCGACGATCTGTGAAGTCGATGTCACCTCAGATTTGTCGCTGGCAAAGATTTACATCTCAGCCGTTGACGATGGGGAAGATGCTGAGACCGTGCCGGCACTGCAAAAAGCCTCAGGGTTTTTAAGGCGTAAGCTCGCGTCCATAATGAAGCTTCGTCATGTGCCAGAGCTTCGATTTATTCTCGATGACACAGCGCTTAAAGCAGAAAAGATCAGTCGTGTTATCAACGACGCGGTAGAGCGCGATCGCAAGCTCACCGATAACGACGATTAGTCTGCTCCCATGTCTAGACTCAACCGTCGAGGTCGAGCACTCGACGGCATCCTCTTAGTCGATAAACCTCTCGGTGTGAGTTCCCACGGCGTTGTGCAAGCTTGCCGACGGCTCTATGGGGCTGCTAAAGCAGGCCATACCGGTAGTCTCGATCCCAAAGCCAGCGGTATGCTGCCCATCTGTTTTGGTGAAGCCACTAAGTTTGCTGCTCATCATTTGCTTGATGCAAATAAACAATACACGGCTGAAGCAACGTTAGGTGCCCGCTCTACAACAGGGGACTTGGAAGGCGAGCTGTTCGATCAACGCCCTATACCCCAGAATTTAGCTGAAATTTTGCCGGGCGTCCTAGATAAGTTCCGTGGTGAAATTGATCAGGTGCCACCCATGCACTCGGCTTTGAAAGTTGATGGCACACCGTTGTACAAATTAGCGCGTGCAGGTAAGACTGTCGAGCGAGAAAAACGTAAGATTAATATCGATAAGTTTGAGCTAGTTAGTGAAGTAAAAAGCTCGCTTAAATTTCGAATAAGTTGTTCGAAAGGTACCTACATTCGCACCCTTATTGAAGATTTAGGCGAAGCGCTTGGGTGCGGTGCGCACACCACACTTCTGCATCGCGATTGGGTTGAACCCTTCGAGGGCTTGGCGATGCAAGATCCAGATGTTATTGAAGAATTGGCGAAAACCAGCCCGGGTTACAACAAACCAGAAATGGATGCTTTGCTTATTCCTGTGGATAGCGCGTTGAAGCACCTGCCGGGGCAACAACTGCTAGATGATGGACAATTAGAGGTTTTTTGTTCGGGTAATCCGGTGTCGGCTATTGGTGTTGAGGACTGCGATACGATGAGGGTCTATTGCCCTTATGGCATGTTTTTAGGCTTGGGTTATTGCAAGCAAGAGACGCTGAAGCCTCTGCGACTGATTGCTCGTAAGACAGATTTGTAACGTTGATAAAGCAAAGTCACAACGGTTTAAAAATGCCTTCAGCCGCTGGTCTGTTCATTATTTACTCAGTTGTGCCAACCTCCTAACTTGTGCAACGTTCAATATGCGGTGCCAATTCTCGCATAAATTCTGCAGACCAGCGCTCGCCGCTTGGTACGTCCAAATGAGACGCGTCGATTGTCCACAAGTCGTCCAGCTGTGGGAATATAAAAGCTACATCAAGTTGTTTGGCGACTTCTCGAGTGGCGGCGACTGGAGTTGGGCTTTGAGGTGTAACTGTCAGAACGACACAGCTGCGATCTATACCCGTATTTTCGAAAAATAGATTGGCAGCAGTGACGGTGTCTTGCACTTGATTCATCTGGTGCGTATCGCTATAGACAACGGGTATGTGCTGATCGGGACGATAGTGCTCAACGTTCCAAGTTCCATTGCTGCGAGCTCTAAACAGGGTAGGTTTGCTCCCGCAGGTGAGCCTTGTCCAAGGGCCTTCGCCAAATCGATCACACAGGTTAGGGTGAATATCTTGTAGTTTGCGCTTTTTGCCGTATTCGGCTTTAAAAGCGTCTCCGCCCGCTAGCACTTTTCCGCTAAGTCCTGCGGCACTTTCCGAAAAGAACGGGTCTGCGTTGATCACTACTAATTTAGGTGTTAGTTCGTGGGCCTTGAACATCGCTTCTGGCATGTCGCTCTTGGCACCAAAACCAAATCCCATGGCATACCATGGCACGCCTGACGCATCCATTGCTGCGATGCTTGCCTTTGTAGAGAAGGCGTACTGTGCCCGGCTATTGCCGAGGAACAAAATGTCCGATTTTTTAACTGGATCCACCACACCCGGCTCCATGCCATAGAGCAGGGCACCGTGTTCGAAATCACCATAGCGTCCATATTCACAGTAGGCTAGGTAGTGGTCATCGCTATAGCCTTCAGCACTGCACGGACCAATCCACGGGAATAAATCGGATCTCGCCATCACGTAAATAATTGCACTTGCTACAACGAATATAAAAGCGAACCGTTTTAAGTAGCGCAGAAACTGTGTATTGTCGTCAGTCATCTCTGTGCCCTAGAAGTTAAAGTACAAGAACTGGCTTGTCGTGGTGCTGCCGAAAACTGCCCAGGCTGCCATCACGGATATAATTGCCACCCAAATAAAGTTTGCTCGCCAACTCAACAATGCAATCGTGGGTACAATGCGTTGTTTTTTGTCTGTCATTAGAGCGGGATCAAAGCGGTGCATAATCTGTTGCGTGTTTGGCATCCAAAAAGCGATGGCTAAACACAGACCGATCAAGGGCAGAGCGCTTATTCGATTGAGGTAGTTCAACTCGCCAAACTCAAAGCCTATGCTTTGCACCAGCGATGCAGCAGGGCCGAAGTAGCGTTGCCAATGTGCTGGAATAATAAAGCCGTCGCCACCGACTAGGCCGGCTATGACCGCCATAGCAGCGTCCAGAGACTCCGCTCTGAAGAAAACCCACGCGATGACGACTGCTAAAAATGTCAGGAGCCGAGCTACAGCGCGACCATACCACGTTGATTTTCCAGTGAAGCCAAGCACTTCTTTGCAGAACCACTGCCACGCTTGGTTTATCACTAAAAATACACCGTGAAGTGCTCCCCAAATGATAAATGTCCAACCGGCCCCATGCCACAATCCGCCGAGTACCATGGTGACTGCAAGATTGACATATCGGCGCAATTGGCCCGCGCGATTTCCACCGAGAGCGATATAGAGATAGTCACGCAAAAAGCGCGATAGGGTCATGTGCCAGCGGCGCCAAAAGTCAGAAATATTGGTGGCTTTGTAGGGTGAGTTAAAGTTCAGAGGCAGCAAAATGCCAAACATTCGCGCTAGGCCAATAGCCATATCCGAGTAGCCGGAGAAGTCAAAATACAACTGTACCGTGTATCCTAGTGCCGCCACCCAAGCTTCTAGAAAAGTCAGGCTTTGGCCAGCTAATGCGGCTGCGTAAACGGGGTCGGAAAAAGTAGCAATGTTGTCGGCGATAATGACTTTCTTAAAAAGGCCAAGTGAAAAAATACTCAGCCCAACGGTGATATTTTCCCAGTTTATTTTACCTATGCCGGGTTTGCTGAATTGGGGCAGCATCTCGGTGTGGTGAACGATTGGACCAGCGATTAGCTGGGGAAAAAAGGTGACAAACAAGGAGTAGTTGAGAAAATCTCTCTCAACGACATCTTTGTTATAACAGTCTGCTAGGTAGGCAATTTGTTGAAAAGTAAAAAATGAGATTGCCAAAGGTAACAACAAGCCTAACTCAGTAAAAGAGCTACCCGCTACGGCATTGACGTTGCCGATGATAAAGTCAGCGTATTTAAACAGCGCAATGCTGGCTAGGTTGGCCGTCACACCGAAAATCATGAGCCACTTGGCGGACTTCTGTTTACCTGTGCGCTTCAGGTCATCGATAGCGATGCCTAGCAAGTAGTTGAAGATGATCGAGCCGCCGATCAAAAGCAGATAGACGGGCTTAAAATACCCGTAGAAAAATAAGCTTGCGGCGACCAACCAGGCGATTGCTGGTCTTATCCCTTTATTGCTTCCCAGCCAGAAAAATAGAGCCAAGGTGATGGGTAAGAAGAGAAAAATAAATTCTTTTGCGTTAAAAAGCATCGATGGCTCGGCTGTTGGGGCGCTGTAGTTAGACGAACAGGCGCTCTCAGATTGGCTTCTCTTTTAGGAAAGAAAGGAATACTGCTGTGTTAGCGGCACCGCAGCATCGATCTTTGGGTTGGCGCATGCACTCAAAGGAACAACTACACCCTATGACATATAGCAGTTTTGGCGTTTTGTGTGGGAAGTCTCTATTGCGGGGAGGAAAGGCGCTAGCTGACGATGATCGGTTTGTAGGATTGAAGTACTTCGAGCGCTACGATCAGACACAATTTGCTTTAAAACGGCGGGTGATATGCCTGCAAGGAACTTGCAGGCAAAGATTTATTAGTTAATTTTATGAATCGCCTTCATTGCCGTAACCGTGTTGTGCAAAAGACAGGCGATGGTCATTGGGCCAACTCCACCAGGAACTGGTGTGATTGCACTCGCGTGCTCAGCGGCTTCGTCAAAAGCCACATCACCCACAAGGCGCGTTTTGCCGTTTTCACCTTCGATCCGATTTATGCCTACATCGATAACGGTGGCACCTGGTGCTATCCAATCCCCTTTGACCATTTCTGGACGGCCGACAGCAGCGACAACAATGTCGGCGGCACGACAGACCGCTGGTAGGTCTTTGGTCCTCGAGTGGGCAATAGTAACCGTGCAGCTCTCTTGCAACAGCAGCTGAGCCATGGGTTTGCCTACAATGTTGCTACGGCCAACGACAACGGCATTTAGACCGCTCAAATCGCCTAAGGTGCTCTTGAGCATCATTAGGCAACCCAGTGGTGTGCACGGCACTAATCCTCGTTGGCCAACAGCTAAGCGACCGCTGTTAATGACGTGAAAACCATCTACGTCCTTGTCTGGATCAATCGCATCCAGAACTTTTTCAGCGTCGATGTGTGCGGGAACGGGCAGCTGCACCAATATTCCGTGGATATCAGGGTCATTGTTAAGTTGCTCAACCATCTTGAGCAGGTCTTCCTCTGATGTGTCAGCGGGAAGGCGATGCTCCCGCGACAACATACCAACTTCTTTGGTGGATTTAGCCTTGTTGCGCACATAGACCTGACTAGCGGGATCTTCGCCCACCAGCACAACTGCCAAGCCAGGTCGAATGCCGGTACTTTCGACAATCTGCGCGACCTCAACCGTCAGTTTTTCTCGCAGGGCCGCAGCTGTTGCTTTGCCGTCGATAATCGTTGCCATCAATCTCTGCCTCGTTAGATGTATAGAATTGTAGGTATTTTATATCAATAAACTGTGGTGTTAGGGGTGAATGTGAGCGCCCCCCAATGCGACGAAATCGACCTGTGTAACAGAAGATCGCGCACAGGGTGGCGGGATGACGCTATTATTAGTTTTTTTCTCATCGAGGATTACTCGTGACGGCTTTTCTGCTCGACTATGGTTTGTTTTTCGCGAAGGTTGTGACAGTGCTTTTGGCTGCTTTGGTACTCATTGGATTTATCTTTAGTAGGCGAGAAGTACCCGATGAAGAAGGGCAGATTGAGGTGCGAAAACTCAATGATCAACTAGATGATCTACGCGACACCTTGCGTGAGTCCATGCTCGACGACGATCAGCTAAAGCGCGAGGAAAAAGCGCTCAAAGCAAAGAAAAAGATTGAACGTAAGCAGCGCCGTAAAGAGGCCAAGCTGGCGCGTAAACGGTTGGGTGGCAAGCAGCCTGCTCCAGAGCAGCCTGAGCGCAATACCGTCTACGTATTGAACTTTGACGGCGACATCCGAGCCTCCGCCAATGAAAACTTGCGCCGTGAAATTACCAGTGTGTTGGCAGTAGCGCGTCACGGCGACGAAGTGGTTATACGCCTCGAAAGCCCCGGCGGTATGGTACACAGCTACGGGTTGGCCTCTTCTCAGCTCGATCGCATCATTCAAGCAAAGATCCCACTGACTGCTTGCGTGGATAAAGTCGCCGCGAGCGGTGGGTATATGATGGCTTGTGTTGCCAATCGAATTGTTGCCGCACCCTTTGCGATCCTGGGATCGATTGGCGTGGTCGCTCAGCTACCTAACTTTCACCGTCTGCTTAAAAAGAACGATGTCGACTTTGAGCTGCTGACAGCCGGTGAGTACAAACGTACTTTGACTATGCTCGGTGAAAACACCGATGAAGGTCGACAGAAGTTTGTAGAGGAGCTGGAAGACACACACACGTTGTTCAAAGAATTTGTGAGTGAGCACCGTCCGCAAGTGCAGATTGAAGAAGTTGCCACTGGCGAAACGTGGTACGGCAAGCGAGCGCTCGGTGTTAAGCTGATCGACGAAATCAAAACATCTGATGAGCTTTTACTCGAGCGCTGCAAAGAGATGGATGTTTATGAAGTGCGGTATACCGCTCGCAAAACACTGCGTGAAAAGCTAGGCTTTGGAGCGGCAGATGTCTTGGACACAGTGGCTTTGCGCTGGTGGGAGCGATTGCAGAGCTCGCGATTTCCCCGTTGATTATAATTTCCAAGAAGCCTAGCTCTGCCTTTGTGGCTGATCCATGTTTAGGTCTATAGGCTTGTCTTTGCATGGTTGATCAATCTCGTGATCAAGGCTCACTGCGTCAGAATACTTCGGATGCGCGTCGAAAGACGCGATTGTGGTTGTCGCGACTGCTTAAGTTGATGGGTTGGGCAATGTTACTGGGTTTTATTTATTGGTGCTTGGCGGGGCTTGGCAGCGATCAGCAAACCAAAGTAGCGAGGTATCAACTCAACGTTTCTGATATAGAAGAGGGGCAATCACACACTTTTTCGATCGGCAAGCAGCCGATAATCGTGGTGCATCGCGATCAAGCGCAGCTGCAAAGTTTGTCCGACATCGGATTGAATGACGCAAGCTCTTGGCAAAACAACGAGCCAAGCGGCGTGGACCCTGTACACAGAGGAACTCAAGCAGCGTGGATTGTACTAGAAGCATTGGGCACCGAGCTCAATTGCCCCGTACAAGCGTTGCCTGCCGGAGGTGAGTTTCAAGGACGATCTTGGCTTGGAGGGTTTGTCGATCGCTGCCGCGGCAATCGTTACGATTGGGCTGGGCGCGTCTACGCAGAGCAAGGTGCAAAGCGAAATTTACGCGTCATGAGCTATCGCTTGAGATCGGGGCCTAGACTAGCGATAGAGTTGCAGTGAGGGACATGCCCTAACAAAAAATACTGAATAGCTTTTTATTATTTAACCGGCAAACTTTAAACTCATGCATGTTTTTCTCGTGCAAATTAAAAAGGTATTTATCACATGATCCACGTTGTCGCTCATATCACCACCAAGCCTGGCCAAAGAGCTGCAGTACTCGCATTGTTTCGCGCCAACATGCCTGCAGTACATGCAGAAGACGGTTGCATCGAGTATCAACCTGTTGTTGATGCGGCAGGTTTTTCTGGTCTTGCCTCACCGTTGGGTGATGACGGCTTTATGGTCATTGAAAAGTGGTCCACTGATGCCGCTCTAAAAGCACACGCGGCAGCGCCTCATATGGCCAGCTACGGTGCTAAAACAAAAGAGATGATCGCTGAGCGTGCGATCTACGTATTGGCTTCTGACGCTTAGTTAGCTTCGCGCGTCAGCATACCCTGCCATTGCTGCCCTCGGCTGAATGCATGGCTATACCTGTTAGTAGGCATCCTTTTGCTCGGCGCGATGAACTAAGCTCTACATCACGCTACTTCTCGAGTGTTTGGCAGATTCCATGTTGAATTACATCTTGCGCCGTGTCGCGCTAATGGTTCCCACACTGTTTGGGATCATGTTGATCAATTTTGCCATTATTCAATTTGCCCCTGGTGGCCCTGTGGAACAGGTACTAGCCGAATTGCAGGGCCAGACCGCCAGTGCTACTTCGCGCTTTAGTGGTGGGGGTGGTGATGGAGCTGCTGCGGGAGCTGCTCAAGGAAATAAGTACCGGGGCGCGCAGGGCCTACGGCCAGATATTATCGCCGAGATAGAAGCTCAGTTTGGCTTTGACAAGCCTGCACATGAACGCTTTTTCATTATGATTAGCAGCTATTTGCGCTTTGATTTCGGCGATAGCTACTTTCGTGATGCCAGTGTTATTGAACTGATTCGCGAGAAGCTTCCTGTTTCGATAACACTCGGCTTGTGGACAACACTGCTGGTTTATCTGATTTCAATTCCGCTGGGCGTGCACAAGGCTGTTCGCGACGGTGGGCGCTTCGATACGTGGACGTCGATGGCTGTCGTGGTGGGTAATGCTATTCCTGGGTTTCTTTTTGCCATCCTACTGATCGTATTATTTGCGGGTGGTCGCTACTGGGATGTCTTTCCGTTGCGCGGTTTGACCTCCGACAATTTCGATCAGCTATCGGATTGGGGGAAAATCAAAGACTATTTCTGGCACATCTGTCTGCCGGTGCTTTCGATGGTCATCGGTGGTTTTGCCAGCCTAACGATGTTGACCAAAAATTCCTTTCTCGATCAAATTCGCATGCAGTACGTTGAGACGGCGCGGGCTAAAGGCTTGAGTGAACAGCAGGTGCTGTACGGTCATGTGTTTCGCAACGCAATGTTGATTGTAATCGCCGGATTCCCCAGTGCTTTTATCGGAATTCTATTTACGGGTTCACTGCTCATAGAAGTTATTTTCAGTCTCGACGGTCTAGGACTATTAGGCTTTGAAGCAGCGATAAATCGCGATTACCCTGTTGTATTTGCAACGCTATATATATTCACATTATTGGGATTAGTGCTGCAGTTATTGGGGGATATCATGTATCAACTGATTGACCCACGCATTGATTTCGAGTCGCGGGAGGTTTAGTCGTGTTTCTCTCACCGCTGAACCGGCGACGATGGCAAGTATTTAAATCTCACAAACGCGGTTATCGTTCTTGGTGGATTTTCCTTTTTCTTTTTTTTATCAGCCTTGGTGCTGAGTTGATCGCCAATGAGAAGCCGCTATTGTTGAGCTACAAAGGCGAGTATTACGTGCCTGCTTGGAAGGTTTATACAGAGACGACCTTTGGCGGCGAGTTTGAATCCGAGGCGGATTACCGTGATCCGTTTGTCGCCGACCTCATTAATGCTGAGGGTTGGATGTTATTTCCGCCAATTCCGTTCAGTTATAAAACTATCGACTACGAAGCTATTGACCCGCCGCCTGCCGCACCAGACGCGCGTCACTGGTTGGGCACCGACGATCAGAACAGGGATGTCTTGGCCCGAGCGATTTACGGTTTCCGTATTTCTGTGCTTTTTGGCTTAGCCCTGACTGTTGCAAGCACTCTGATTGGTGTCCTAGCGGGAGCTCTTCAAGGGTATTTTGGTGGACGAGTGGATTTATTAGGACAGCGCTTTGTCGAGGTTTGGCAGGGCCTGCCCGTATTGTATGTATTGATCATTCTCGCCACTGTGATCGAGCCAGGGTTTTGGTCCTTATTGACGATCATGGTGTTTGTGCAGTGGACAGCTTTGGTAGGAGTGGTGAGAGCCGAATTTTTGCGTGTTCGCAATTTCGATTACATCAAGGCCGCACGAGCTTTAGGCGTATCTGACACACAGATTATGTGGCGCCATGTTCTGCCGAATGCCATGGTCGCCACGCTGACTTTTTTGCCTTTTATTCTGAGTGGGTCAGTGGCCACACTCACCAGCCTGGATTTTTTGGGCTTTGGCTTACCGCCTGGTTCTCCATCGCTGGGTGAGTTGTTGCAACAGGGGAAAAACAATGTGCAGGCACCTTGGTTGGGACTCACAGGTTTTTTTGTGATTTCCTTAATGCTAAGTCTATTGGTGTTTGTAGGCGAAGCGGTGAGAGACGCTTTTGACCCTCGAAAAACGTTTGGGCAGGGTGTGTGATGTCAGTGGTCTTTGATCCTATTCAATCTTTTACCTCGCTGCCTAAACGAATAGATGTTTATAAATGTGCTGCCGAACAGAATTTCTATAAGCTCAGTAAGACAATAGCCGTACTTATTGAGACTAAACAATGAGCTCGCCCATCGTTGAAGTTAAAGATCTGCGTGTTGCCTTTATCAACGGAGGCGCGGTTTCTGAAGTCGTCAGAGGGGTGAATTTTGATATAGCGGCCAGTGAAACGCTGGCACTCGTTGGTGAAAGTGGTTCCGGCAAATCAGTGACGGCAAGGTCGATTATGCGCTTGCTGCCTTATCCGGCTGCCTCACACCCCGGTGGCCAGATTCTGTTTAAGGGCGAACAGATTCTCGAGGCGACTGAAAATCGCATGCGCCAGTTGCGTGGCGAAGGGATTGGGATGATATTCCAAGAACCGATGACTTCGCTTAATCCGCTGCACAGTATTGAACGCCAAATTGGTGAAGTACTTAAGATTCACAAAGGTATCAGCGGTTCGCCGGCTAAAGCCCGAGTTCTCGAGTTGCTGAACCTTGTGGGCATTCGTGATGCTGAATCACGACTGGGCAGTTACCCCCATGAGCTCTCAGGCGGACAACGTCAGCGGGTCATGATTGCTATGGCACTGGCCAATGAGCCCGAGCTGTTAATCGCTGACGAGCCCACCACGGCGCTGGATGTCACGGTCGAGGTGCAAATTCTGGATCTATTGTTAGAACTCCAGCAGCGGATGGGTATGGCCTTGATATTGATCACGCATGATCTAGGTGTGGTTCGACGCATGGCTGATCGTGTTTGCGTTATGCGACGTGGGGAAATAGTCGAAACTGGTCGCTGTGAACAAATTTTTAATGATCCTCAACACGAATACACTCGCCACTTGTTAGATGCTGAACCTGAAGGTTTACCCGCGCCAGTAGCGGAGGGTGCTCCGTTGCAATTGGAGGTTAAAGATCTGCTTGTTCACTTTCCCGTGAAAGGTGGATTGTTTAAGCGCACCGTGGCCGTTGTTAAAGCGGTCGACGGAGTCAGTTTTCAACTGCGAGAGGGTGAGACACTTGGCGTCGTTGGGGAGAGTGGCTCAGGCAAAAGCACACTTGCACAGGCTGTTCTGCGGCTGATTAGTAGTGAGGGCTCAATCTCTTGGCAGAACGATAATATACAAGGCTGGAAACAAAGGAAGCTGCGGACTTTGCGTGCTGATATGCAATTGGTTTTCCAAGATCCATTTGGTTCCTTAAGCCCCAGATTGACGGTGGAACAACTGGTGGGTGAGGGTCTCGGGGTGCATCAATCAGAATTGTCTGATGACGAAGTGAAAGCGAAAGTTACCCGCGCGCTCGAAGACGTAGAAATAGATCCAGATGTTCGTGATCGTTATCCGCATGAATTTTCCGGTGGTCAACGCCAACGAATCGCGATAGCTCGAGCCATTGTGCTAGAGCCCAAGCTGATTGTACTGGACGAACCCACTTCAGCACTCGATCGATCCATTCAGTCGCAAGTGTTGGCGCTGTTGCTAAAGCTGCAGCGTGAGCGTGGAATCAGTTATATATTCATTAGCCACGACTTAAAAGTCGTGCGAGCGATCAGCCATAAGTTGATGGTGATGCGAGCAGGTAACGTCGTCGAGCAAGGCGATGCAGAGCAAATTTTCGCCAAACCAAAAAGTTCCTACACGATACGATTGATGCAAGCGGCCTTTGAACGGCAAAGTAGTGAGCACATCAGTCTGTAAATTTTTCGAAGGATCTAAATCTCAGTGCATTGAGCGATTGTTATTTTCTGCTTTTGCTTTTCACTTGTATGATGGCACTGTGTTAATAGCTGCGAAATATGCCCATGCCAAACAAACCTAGAATTACTGGTGTCACACAAGTTGCCACCTCTCGTCTGTTTGAAATACAAGCAGTGGATCTATTGTTTCACAACGGCGAGACTGCCCAGTATGAAAGAGTTTGTACCCAGCTTGCCGGCGCTGTGTGTGTGGCGGCTATTGAAAACAATGAAGTGTTACTCATACGCGAGTATCAAGTAGGCACAGATCGCTATGAATTGGTTCTGCCCAAGGGAGCCATTGACCCCGGTGAAGAGGTATTGGCGGCAGCTAATCGTGAGCTGATGGAAGAAGTTGGTTACGGTGCAAAGTCTTTGCAACTGATGAAAGTAATGGCCGTGGCCCCTGGGTACTTCAATCATCGCACGCATTTAGTTCTGGGCACTGATCTCTTTAAACAAAGTGCTGAAGGGGACGAGCCAGAGCCATTGGAATTAGTCCGTTGGTCGATGACTGAGTTACCTGCGCTTTTTGCTCGGGAAGACTTCAGCGAAGCACGAAGTATGGCGGCTCTGGTACTCGCTCAACAGTGGTTATCAAGCGATTAAGCAAAGCATTTGTGTCGGAATACTGGCGTTTCTGCTGGTTTGGGCTAAATTCTTTGTGGGTATGTTCCCTTTTTTGATGCTCCTCTCATGACGCTGATTCGGCTGTTTTTGTTTATTTCCTTAAGCACAGTGCTTGTCGCTTGCGGCAACGGCATCACTGATACTGCCAGTAATGGCAATAGCTTGAGTAATGATGGAAGCGGCGATGCAGGCTCTGGTGGTGCTCTGCCAGAAGGTGATGGTGCCTACGTCGCGTTTGAAAGCCTAGACTTCAGCTATGCAGATAACTCCGTCGTCAATCTATTGTTCCGTGCCAGAGACCAGCGCGGTGAGCCACTGGACACGTTGTATCTGTCTGATTTGCAGATTCTCGAAGACGGCGCGGCGGTCTCCGCTGATGAATCCTTACAGGCGCTCCTGCCGGAAGACTCTCTGCCCTACGTGTTGCAGACCGCTATCGTGATGGACATCAGTGCCAGTATAGACGCGCAAGAGTTGGCTCAGATGATCACTGCAGTGCGTGGATTGATTGCCAACAGCGGCAGCAGCACTGGATTGTTGTCGCGTCAGCGGGTAGCCCTTTACACATTTGATAGTACTGTTCGTCGGGTCGTGAGCTTTACCGATGACGAGGCGGTGCTGAATTTAGCGTTGGACTCCGTGCGTACCTCAGGCACCTTGTCCACTGATCTCTTTGGGGCTGTTCAGTATGTGGCCAACGATATAAACAACCGCTATAGCGTCAACGATATTGTTGAGGGCGCTATCATTGTTGTGACAGATGGTCGAGATACGGCTAATCGAGTCAGCCAAGCCCAAGCGCTTGCAGCTATAGAAGACGTCGCTGTGTTTACCGTGGGAGTTGGCCAAGACGTCGACGCAAATGCACTCGCTGCTCTAGGGAATGAAGGCTCGGAGAGCGCAGCTAGCTATGATGCCTTGTTTCAAGCTTTACAGGCTATTCAACTCAGGTTGGAACGTTGGCTTGGCAGCTTGTACAACCTCAATTATGCCTCGCCGAAGCGCCGCGCAGAAGGAGGAATTTCTAACAGTGATCATGAATTCCAATTGCGGGTCGTCAATAACTCCAATTCAAATGCGGCAACCGGCGAGCTGACGCATACTTTCAATGCTTATAATTTTAGCGAAGTGCGAGCGACTGTGAGCATTTCAGGCCCTCGTTCTATCAATGTGGGGCAAACTGAAAGCTACATCGCCGAAACGCGTTGGAGTGGACAGAACCTCAGTATTTATAGTTGGAGCGTCAGTGGTGAGGGGTGTGTATTGAAAGCAAGCGCCGGGGCAACTGCAAGGGTCAACGCCGTCCAAGCAGGGAGCTGTCAGCTATTAGCCGTTGATACTGCGCACAGCACTTCGACAACGTTATTGATTGAGGCTGAAAATGTGCGCTTAGATCCGTGATAGATGTCTGCTGATTAGGCGTTACATCTTTAGATGGTTGGTGGAGCGTCTTTAGCAGGGCGACGACCAATGTTACTGATAGCTTCCTTGACCCGCGATTTGGCGGTAAGTGGCACTATAACGAGTGTCATAATGACTCCCAGTTTAAGCATAAAATAGATGCCAGAGGTGAATGCTTTCTCAGCTTCATCTCTAGCATCTTCTGGTACTTGGGCATCAAAAAAAGAATAAAACCAACCGCCCATATTTGTCGTGGTCAGCCAAGCATGAAGCTCTGTTTCAAATCTGGCATTAAACCGGTAAAGGCCATATGCGATTAGAAGGCACAAAATCGATCCGTAAAAATACGAAGCTTTTCGTGGAAAGTAAAAAGTGAACGCATAGAGAACCAGCAGCACTATTGGGTAGTCTGCAAAGTTAGTTAAAGCATGTTCAATTAAACGTTCCATAGGGTCGCAGGTTTGGGCTCCAATTGGTTACAGCTGCCAAATGATTAAAGTTGTGTTCAGTTCGTGTACGACAATTGCCCGGAGTAATCATGAAAAACTCCGTTGTTTACTCTCTATGCAAGGCAAATGCCTGCGTTTAAACAAATGAGGTGATTCGTGCACTATTGAAAGAGATGTATTACTCAAATACTGTCTCTGTAGGCTTTTTTAAGCAAAACAAATTGGAGTAAAGGTTAAGTGAGCGCTCAACTGCTAGGGCAAGCATTCAGTCAGCTCTTTGGCGATGATGTACAGGTAGCCGCGCTATCCATATCTGACCCTTTGGCTAGTGCATCAGAGTTGGAATTGCTAGCGCTAGGGAAGGCAGCACCCAGCCGCACCGCTGAATTTTCCGCCGGCCGAACAGCGGCGCGACAAGCCCTTAACCAATTACAGCTGCCAACAAAAGATATTTTAATTGGCCAACATCGACAGCCACTGCCACCTGCTGGAGCTTGCATCAGTATTAGTCATGACAAATCTGATGCCGCAGCGGCCGCCGCTTCCGAAGAGCACTGGATAGGGTTGGGCATCGACATTTGCGATGCAGATTCGCTTGAATCCAACTTAATCTCAAGTGTCTGTAGAGGCCAAGATCTAGACGATTTGAATGCAGATGAAACGCTTGGCCAGCGCGCAAAGTTGATCTTCTGTCTAAAAGAAGCGCTGTTTAAAGCTATTTATCCTCAAGTTGGATCATGGATGGATTTCTCGCAATCTGAACTACACATTGACCATCGAGATGGCAGCTACGGGGCGCAGTTATTTTCAGAGGATGGCTCTGCTCTTATTTTGGAGGGATGCTGGTTTGGGCGTTTTGCAAAAGTGGGTCACCGCTGGATAGCGGCAGCTGGAATGCGGAAGGCTGGTTGAGCAGTTTGATGTGCTAGACGACAATGTAAAAGAGGTATTTTCGTTGAGCACAAAAAAAAGCAGCGATGCTTATGGCATCGCTGCTTCCTGTGTCTTTATTCTAGTCAGTTAGACCGACTAAATTAGACAGCCACAACGTTGGTTGCGCAGGGCCCTTTCTGGCCTTCACCTTCGACGTATTCAACTTCTTGACCGTCGTTCAAGGTTGCGAAGCCGCCGCCATTCTTGATTTCTGAATGGTGGACAAAGAGGTCTTTACCGCCATCTTCTGGAGCGATGAAACCAAAGCCTTTGTCGGCGTTGAACCACTTGACTGTACCTTTACTCATTTTTTACTAAACTCTTTTTTGTGTTTTCGCAGTTATCTGCGGTGACTAGTGTATGCGTAATCTCAAGAAACAACAGCAATAATTTTAAAAATTATCATCAATTTAATGCTTTTCATGTAAAAAAGCGTGATTCCAGATAGGAATCACGCAAGCTCAACAGGGGATAAAACGGGTGGTCTAGTAAAAATTAACTGTAGAAAATAGTTGTAGGAAAACCTGTAAGATATTGAAATATATAAATAAATAATTCTTCCCACAATTTTATTTAGATTAAAGCAAGTTGCCTCTCGTCACTAGGTCGCCTAAAGCTTTGAGCATTTAGAGCCAAATGCCTTTCGTCTGCTTGTAAGCCATATTTTCTGCAGGCGTGATTAAATCGCTGGTGAATTAAGGCAGCTCGAGGGCCTTTTCCTCGCATTCGATGACCAAAACGACTGTCGTTCAGTTTTCGTTTGTCACCTTCAGGTATTACGGATTGACCCCGACAATCAGCAATAGCATTCAAAATTCGATTTGCTCGCAGTGGGTAATGTTGCTGTAACCAGTCAATGAATAATTGCTGCACCTCAAGCGGCAAACGAAGCAGTAAATAGTTTGCACTGCTGGCACCAGCATCTGCAGCCTCACGCACGATGGCCTCTAAAACATTCTCATTGAGACCAGGAATGACTGGGGCCAAAGACAAACGGGTCGGTATCCCAGCGTTACTGAGTGTTTCCAAAGAGCGAAGCCTTCGTCGAGGAGACGCTGCTCTGGGCTCTAATTGGCTCGAAAGCTTGGGATCTAAAGACGTCAAGCTGATGCTTACTGAAACTAAGTTCTCACTGGCCAAATCTTGCAGGAGATCAAGATCGCGCTCAATGAGGGCCGATTTAGTGATTAGCATGACCGGATGCCGTGTTTCCACCATTAGCTCGAGCAATTGGCGCGTTATTTTTAGTTTACGCTCCAAAGGTTGATAAGCGTCTGTGTTGACACCCAATGCGATAGGGCTGCACTGATAGCTAGGTCTCTTCAGCTCTTGTCGCAGTAGTGCGGCAGCATCCTGTTTGGCGTAGAGTCGCGATTCGAAATCTAAACCCGCAGAATGGCCAAGATAGGTATGACTTGGGCGGGCGTAACAATAAACACAACCGTGCTCACAACCTCGGTAAGGGTTGATAGACCGGTCAAATGGGATGTCGGGTGATGTGTTGCGGGTAATGATTGTCTTTGCGCGATCAGGCAGCCACTCGGTGCGCAGCTTCGTTTCATTTTGAGGTTCCCAGCCATCGTTGCAGGCAACACTTTGATAGGGCTCAAAGCGGCCGGTCGCATTGCTCGTTGCCCCTCGGCCTCGGTGGATTTTGTTGCTTTCAATGAGATCTAACATTTCAATCACCTCAAATGCTGTATGGTTAAACAGTAGTTAATAGGTGGTTGGATGTCCAGTATATTTTCAACTTAAAATCAGAATATGGTGCATTACTACGTTATCTGATGTCTTCGGAACTACTGAGAAACACGTTGTTCTTGTTTCAAATATGCATCAGTTGAGATCGATTGACGCAGTGAATGAAACAGCTAACGTTTTTGTGATCAAGCACTTGGGTCGTTGTTGCAATTGAGAATTAAAGTGTGATGCAAATCACAAACTAATTCTTCGCTGTTCGTTACCTTCGGGTCAACTTCAAAGGGCAACGCAGGCCCGCGACTATCCGGTACAAAAAGATGCAAGACAGCAAACGCAGTTTATTAGTGAAAGGAATTCAAGGCACCATCGCCGCAGCATTGTTGGCGGTGGGGCAGTCTGCGGTAGCAGCCAATATCACAGTCAGGGTTGTTGATGCCCAGACCTTAGAACCCGTGAGTGGAGCGGCCGTGTGTCTAGGCTTAAAGGGGCAACCTCAAGCTTTTGGCGCTCTTCGAACAGACGCTGCTGGTGAGGTTATGTACGGTGACACGCCGCATCGAAACTTCATTTTGAGTGTCGCGGGTAATGGCTCGGGCAGCTACGCACGTGAGCAAACACCACGGAACTTCGACATCATTTATTACGTTGCTTTGGACAAACGAGAATTCTCGACAGATTGTTTAGCACCGGTAAAGCACAATCTGGGACAAGGAAAGTCTGCACTCGATCTTCTTTCTATCGATGTTAAATCTCATAGCCATCACGCGGGCACAGTAGATGTCGCGACTCGTGTATCTGGTGTGGAGCCTACGCATATAAGAGTAAGCACATCAGCTGACTTTAAGGGGTCGAGTTGGAAGGCGTACCGCCATGTCACTCGACACGATATAAACCGCGTAGCCGCAAAAGACCTTTACGTACAGGTTAAACGTTTGTTGGATAGTGACGGCAACACAATAGAAGCGGTATCGACGACGCGAGTCGGTGATTTGCATTGGGACTAGTTTAACAGCTCGGTTTAACTTGCTGATGACGCCCGCAGAGCTCTATTCGCCTGCGGGTTTTTTCGTCATTACTGAATCAACAGAACTCTCGCTGTTTAAGATTTAGATTTAATCGAATCAACTTCATCTAGCGACAAAGTGCGAGCTCGTTCTTCAAGTAGGACTGGAATTTGATCTTCAACCGGGAAGGCAAGACCACTCCTAGCGCACCATAGCTCTTCGCCCACTTCTACTAGTGTTCCATTCGAAACGGGGCAGGCCAATATCACTAAAAGTTTGCTATCTATCATGTGCCATAAATCCACATTCGACGGTGTTTGAAGGTTTTAGTATGCCAGAGCATCTGCCGGTGCTGCAGATCACAGGGGTTTTGGTACAGCACGAAGCTTTTTAGCCTCAGAATAACGGCTTATTGTGTTACCGTTGGCGTTTTCAATCAAGCACCTATCCGATGTTGTTCCTTCGATACTTTTTTTTCCTCTCTGTTGTTTTAGCATCGCCTGTGCAGGCGCAGTTGCAGGTATCTGTAGGTATCGATCCGATGCGTTATTTACTCGACCAGATAGGTGGTGAACGCGTGATTGTGAGTACCCTACTTAGTAATGGCGATCCTCATGCTCTTGATCCCACACCAAAACAGCTTTTGGCTCTAAAAGGTGCAGATGTTTACTTTGGCGTCGGGTTACCCTTTGAACGTGGTTTAGGTGAGCGCTTGGGCAGCAGCGACAAGTTGATATGGCTGGACGAAAGTGATGATGATCAAAGACAAGAAGGTGATCGTTCTTCAGAAGCGCAAAAACCAAACGACACTCAAGCCGACGAACATCACAATCACTCACAGATAGATGGTAAAGACCCGCATCGTTGGACATCACCTAGAGAGATGCTGCGTATGGGCTCTTTGGCGAGCCAAGCGTTGCAACAACTGGATCCTTCGGGACGTGCTTATTATTCTGAGCGGATGGATGCCTTCAAGGAACGTGTCGAAACGCTGCAGCAATCACTTGCCGTGAAACTGAAAGATAGCGCGTCGACGATTGTGGCTGACCATCCATCTTGGGGTTGGTTTTGTCAGGAATTTAAACTGATACAACTGTCAGTTGAACACGAAGGTAAGTTGCCTTCAATTCGACAGATGAGCGACTTGAAGAAAACCGCAAGTAAAAATGGTGCTCGTTTCGTAGTCAGTCAACACGGTGGCGCTCAGGCACAAACAGTGGCCTCGCATTTAGGGCTTAAATTGTTGGTGATCAATCCACTGAGCTACGACTGGGAAGTTACCTTGCTTTCACTGGCAGATGGATTATCAGCACCATGATCCAATCCCCTGCTATAGAGTTAAACAATGTCAGTGTGATGCGAGATGGACGTGCTCTGCTCGACAAGGTGAGTCTGAGCTTGGCACCGGGCGAATTCACGGCTGTGATCGGCCCTAACGGCGGTGGCAAGTCGACATTGCTAAAGGTTATGCTCGGTCTGATCGATGCAGACGCGGGTGACGTACGTATGTTGGGTAAAAAGCCCAGCAAAGCGCGAACCCGAGTAGGCTACGTGCCTCAACAGATTCTCAATCAGCCTGGTTTTCCTATTCGAGTGAGTGAAGTGGTGGCCATGGGCTTGCCCGTCGCACGAAGCCGCGGATTCTCTGTGCGTGAGCGTCAAGCTGATCGAATTCTTGGTGTATTGGAAGAAGTAGGCATCGCTGATTTAGCTGAGCGATCTTTCCAAGCACTGTCTGGTGGACAGCGACAGCGGGTTTACATTGCACGCGCGTTGATTGGTGAACCCGAGATATTACTTTTCGACGAGCCAACCGCCAATATTGACCCTGATGGTACCTATTGTTTTCATGAGTTGCTTGAGCGCTTGCACAAGCGCATGACCATGGTGATGGTCAGCCACGACTTCAGTGTCACGGCACCAATGGTCGACAGTGTGGCATGCGTCAATAGTCGTCTCATCTACAACGCGGATTCGCAGTTAAGCCGAGAGATGCTTGCTTTGATCTATGGTGTTCATACCGACGCCTGCCCGATGGGTTGTTACTTGAGTGATTTGTCGAATCTAGTGATCGAGCATCAGCACCATGTGGATCACTGATTTAATCTTTGAACCCTTCATGCAACAGGCGCTTGTGGCAGCCTTGTTGGTGGGTTATCTGTGCGGATTAATTGGCACGCTAGTGGTTGTAAAGCGCATAAGTTTCGTGGCCGGAGGCATCGCCCATGCTGCCTATGGCGGAGTCGGGTTAGCGCGTTATTTTGCATTACCTGTTCTACCGACAACTGCTGCTTACAGTATTGCGATGGCGCTTCTTATGGGTTGGGCCACTAGGCGATCACGGCATCGAACTGAGGCCGTTGTAGGTGTTATATGGGCGGGTGGTATGTCACTCGGTGTAGTTCTGATGCAGTACAGCCCCGGATATCAAGGTGATTTAGGTGTCTGGCTCTTTGGCTCGATGTTGCTCATTCAGCCCAATGATTTGCTCTGGCTAGCCGCTTTGGCCCTTTTGGTCAGCGTGTTATTTTATGGGTTCTACCCCTTGTTGGTAGCGGTAGCATTCGAGGAGGAATACGCGCGCGCGCGCGGAGTTGCCACCGATGTTTTCTACCCCGTGCTCTATGTGTTAATAGCCTTGACGGTGGTTTTGGCGGTGCGGGTTGTCGGCTTGTTATTGGTGATAGCCCTGATGACCATCCCTCCGCTTTTGGTTGAGGCACGATCGAACTCGCTTGCTGGCATGGTGGGCCGATCGGTTTGTATTTCCATGCTGCTGTGTTTGATAGGGATCGTCTTGGCCGTTCTGTTAGATTGGCCTCCAGGGCCTGCGATCGTGCTGCCAGCGTGCGGTTTATACGTTTTGGAACGGCTGCTACCCAAGCGATAGTTTTTGCAATCCCGTCTCAGCAGTAATGTATGTGATACTTGGAATGTGATTTATTCACCCTTATCTTCATTAAAGTTTGATCTGGAAAGAATGCAATGCCCAAGACTCTTAAATCGTTCATCGGGTTAATTTTACTGCTATTCACAGTCGGTAGTGTTTCCTGTCAAGCACTGTTAACCCTGCCAGGGGCAATCGGATGAGCCTCGCCAAGCGTTATGGCGGTAAAGCGCGTGGTGGTCACCCCAATAGCCGTGGTCTTTTGCTTTACTTTTTACCTCTACCTCTGTTGCTGGCTGCTTTATTGCGATTATCCGGCGGTCATTGGATGTTGGCGCTTCTGTTAGGCGTGGCGTTCGCCATCTGTATTTTAGCCGCCAATCTTTCTCGGCGTGGCATGCTGATCGAATCTCAAGCACTGCGTCGCAAACTAGTCAGACGCAGTAGTACAGTGCCTTACAAGGCAATGGCCGCGCTAGTTTTGGGTGCTGGCGTGACACTCGCCGCCTGGGCGGGTACTCGCAATGGGCTCATTACCTCGGTCATTTATGGTGGCTTCACTTTTTTGGGGTACTACTTACGCTACGGCTTTGATCCGGCACGAAATTCTCCTGATATATCTGCAGTAGGTGTGACGGCAGAAGAAGTGTTGGATGTGCTTGAAGAGGCTGAGTCTCGTATTGATGCGATTGAAACATCCGCTCGTCAGATTAAACAACCCGAACTACGTCAGCGATTGCGTCGCATTGTCGCTGCCGTGCGCGAATTGCTCGATATCATCGAAGATCAGCCTTCTGATTTACGGCGTGCGCGAAAGTTTTTAAAGGTGTATTTAGACGGTGCCCAGCAAGTGGTCGCTGGATACGCTCGCACGCACCGTCTCGGTGATGACGCGGCGCTCGAAGATAACTTCCGCCGTGTGCTCGATACCATTGAGACTGTTGTTGAAGAGCAGCGGATTAAATTGATGGAACATAACCACGACGACCTGGACGTGAAAATTGAAGTGCTGCAAATGCAGCTTGAAAGAGAAGGCGTGGCTTAAAATCAAGCGACATGCCCAAGTCACAGAGATGCGCTCTGTGACAAAAGTCAATGGAGAAAACAATGAGCGAAACTACACTGCAAAGTGAACAGTCAATTGTCGGTCACACCTTGATGGTATTGGCCGATGAACCCGTCACCTTAGCGACTGCCAGCGAAGAACAGCGGGTTAAAATTGAAGAGCTTCAGACGCAGCTCAACATGAACGACAGCAATGATATTTTGTTTTTTGGCAGCAAAGCTCAAGAGCAGCTGACAACAATATCCGACAGTATGCTCGAAGGTGTAAAAAACAAAGAACTAGGCACAGCGGGAGATTCCCTCAACGAAATGGTTGGCGTACTTCGTGGTTTTGACGTGGCAGGCCTTGATCCAAATGAAAAACCAGGTCTTTTGGCGCGTCTTATCAATTGGATTACGGGAAGGGCTGCGCCTGTTGCACAGTTTATTCAACAATACGAGGAAGTGCGCCCACAGATTGACGCAGTGACTGATAAGCTTGAGTCCCACAAGACAACGCTGCTACGCGATATCGTCTCCTTAGATAAACTCTATGACGCCAATCTGGATTACTTCAATAATCTCGAGTTATACATCGCCGCGGGTGAATCCAAGCTTGAAGAGTGTGATAAGACACTGATTCCTGCGCTTGTTGCGGAGGCCGAAGGTGAAGACATGCTCAAAGCTCAGGCCTTACGCGATATGCGCGCACGTCGTGATGACCTGGAGCGACGAGTGCATGATTTACGTTTGACGCGCCAAGTTGCGATGCAGGCATTGCCCAGTATTCGGATGGTTCAAGAGAACGACAAAGGCCTCATCACAAAAATTAATACAACGCTTGTCAATACGGTGCCCTTGTGGCGTAACCAGTTGGCACAGGCGGTTAGTATTTATCGCTCTCAGAAAGTGGCCACCGATGTTAAAGCCGCGACCGATTTAACCAATGAGTTGTTGGAAAAAAATTCTGAGAACCTGCGCACGGCTAACCGTCAGGTGCGTGAAGAGATGGAACGCGGTGTATTTGACATGGAATCTGTTAAAAAAGCGCACGCAAATTTAGTGGCCAGTATCGAAGAGAGTCTTGTCATCGCTGACGAGGGTAAACGACGCCGCGCCGAAGCAGAGACAGAGTTGCATCGTTTAGAAGGAGAATTGCGTGAGTCCTTGAAAGCGGCTAGCGCGCACGGCACTGAAGCGGCCGCAGCGCCCTCAACGAGCGCTTGATCATGGGACTTTTTGATCGGCTCTTTGGCGAATTTGTCGACGTCATTGAATGGACCGATGATAGCTCCGACACGCTAGTGTATAGATTTCCGCGCCAGGGAAACTCGATAAAATACGGTGCAAAACTGACTGTACGCGAAGGGCAAGTGGCTGTATTTGTCAACGAAGGGCAGGTAGCCGATGTGCTAGAGCCTGGAATGTACGAACTGGAAACAAATAATTTACCTCTGTTGTCGTCTCTACAAGCGTGGCCTCACGCGTTTAACAGCCCGTTCAAAGCAGAGGTTTATTTTTGCAGCACAAGGCGTTTTACTGATTTAAAATGGGGTACGCGAAATCCTCTGATGATTCGTGATTCGGAGTTTGCCATGGTGCGCTTGCGCGCCTTTGGCAGTTACGTGATGCGTATCAATAATGGCGAACGGTTTTTGCGTGAAATTGTCGGCACTGACGGTTTGTTTTCTGTTGATGAAATCAGCGAGCAGCTGCGTAATCTGATCGCAGCACGTTTTGCCGCCGTTGTTGCGGAGGCGCAGATTCCCGTGCTCGACTTGGCTGCTAACTACGAAAAGCTCAGTGATTTCATCACCGCTCAAATAGCGCCTGAGTTTTCTGAGTACGGGCTCGAAATCACCAAGCTTTTGGTTGAGAATATCTCGTTACCTTCTGATGTAGAAGCGGCACTGGATAAACGCACCAGCATGGGAATTATTGGTGACCTTGATAGGTACATCAAAGTGCAAACTGGCTCCGCTATGCAGTCCGCTGCGGAAAACCCGAGCGGCGGTGCAAGTGATGGTATGGGCATGGCGGTTGGTATGGCCGCTGCGACTCAAATGATGCGCCCTGGTGTGCTTGGCCAGGGTGATGTTCCTCCGCCCTTGTTGCCAGTAGTGCGTGTACATGTTGCTCGTGACGGGACAGCGACGGGGCCGTTTACTTTGCCTCAAATCACCCAACAAGTTGAGGCGGGTGAACTCTCCGCCGACACACTTGTGTGGTACAAGTCTCTGGGCGAATGGATGCGAGCGGACGAGGCCCCTGTGGTAGCCGATTTGTTTGATGACCAACAGCCACCACCGATACCGTCTGCTTGATCGGGGTGTTTCATCATTTGAAGGTAAGCACTCTGGACTGAAATTGAACACTGCAAACTTGTCGGGTGGCTAAAGCCTTGGGTATTTTTGATACGGCCAAGAAAAATCTGGCGAACAAAAAAAACGTAATTAATGAACGGCAAGAGCAACGTTTTCCGTGCGAGCAGTGCGGTGCTGTGTTGCGTTATGCCGTGGGGCAAGAGTCGCTGGTCTGCGACTATTGCAACCACCAGCAGGCCATTGAAAAATCAACGCAAACCATTAGCGAACACAGTTTGCGAGAGGCATTGGCTGCTTTAGAGCGCGCGCCTGATCAGACCAATGAGGTACCGCATATTGGCTGTGATAGCTGCGGTGCCCATTTCAGTTACGACGCGGAACAACGCTCGGGAGAATGCCCCTTTTGCAGTGCACCTGTAGTCTTGACTGACGGTGAATCGGTGAGGTTTAGGGCAGAGTCGTTGTTGCCCTTTGCTGTGACTGAAAAACAAGCCAGCGAAGCCTACCGCAAATGGTTGAAAAGTTTGTGGTTTGCTCCCAGTAAGCTCAAGCGTTATGCGCGGGCCGATCAATCGCTCAACGGCGTGTATTTGCCCTATTGGACTTATGACAGCGATACGAGCAGCCAGTATCGTGGTGAGCGTGGTGAAACTTACTTTGTCAGTGAATGGGTGACAGTGGTGCAGAACGGACGGCGGGTTCGGCGCCGACAACAAGTGCCCAAGGTGCGTTGGCATCGTGTGACCGGCAGAGTTGGCCGGCACTTTGACGACGTGCTTATTGGCGCGTCCGATACGCTGCCTCGACAAATCACGGATCGCTTGCATCCATGGGATTTACAAGCGCTGGTCCCCTACGATGAATCCTACCTTAGTGGCTTGCGCAGTGAAGTTTATCAAGTGCCACTCGATGAGGGTTTTGATCGGGCTAGGCGAGTGATGAGTGCCAAGATTAAAGCGGATGTACGGGCGGATATCGGTGGCGATTATCAGCGAGTTCACAGTGTGAATACGCGCCACAGCGGTACTACCTTCAAGCATATATTGCTGCCGCTGTGGACAGCCGCTTTCAGATTCAGCGGCAAGCATTATCGATTTGTTATAAACGGCCGCACAGCCAAAGTTCTTGGCGAGAGACCCTACAGCAAGATAAAAATTGCATTGGTCGTCGTCGCATCGCTAACCGCTGCTGGTGGTTTTTTAGTGATTGCTAGCGAGGGCAACCTGCAGGGCTCGAGTAGGCCTGCCACCTACGGTTATTGACGGAGACATTTGGTAGAGCTTTCGATTTCCCCCCCCGATGTACTTCATTTGTTTTTTTAAGATTGCTGCGCCAGTTTGCTAATCAGTTTAAGCTCTGCAGAACGATTATTTCTAAAGGCCTTGCCGCCCTATGGCTCACACCACTAAAACTTTTTCCGATGACCTCACGGGCTGGCGCTACCTAACACAACCTCGACGTTCGCGACCTGCATTGCGAGAGAATAAATCGGTGAAATTTGTTGTGGTTGGCGCTGGTTTTACAGGTTTGTCTGCAGCGCGCGAATTGGCCGCGATGTGTCCAGATGATGAAGTGCTGTTGCTCGATGCCAGAACCTTGTCTGCGGGTGCGTCTGGACGAAACGCTGGCTTTGCAGTTGGTGTTTCACAATTTGGTGGGCCTGTCACAGAAGAGCGTGTTGCCGAATGCAAACGAATTAATCGTCTAAATCACGAAGGCCTTGCGCTGTTGCGTGCGGCAGCTTCACCGGAATCCAATAGCGATTGGTGGCAGGAAAGTGGTTATCATTATCTCGCGGCGGACACACCATCAGCGCGTGAATCCGAGCACTTTATAAACAGCCTGCGCAATTTTCGGTTGCCGTACAGGGCACTTAATAGAAGTGACATAGAGCGAGAGCTGGGCACATCTCATTACGATTGTGGTGTGCACGTGCCACTTGGGGCGCTCGTACAGCCTGCAGACCTGCTTTACCGTTTGGTGGATCGATTACCGGAAAACGTCCGGTTTTTTGAGAACACGCCCGTTGAGCAGATTCAGCAAGGTGCTCTAGGAATAGATCTCATGCTGTCTACTGGCCACACGGTGCAAACACAGCAATTAGTCTTGGCTTGTAATTACGAGATGCCTGGGCTTGGCTTTTTGCGCAATCGAATCGTTGCGACAACGTTGTCGGGCAGTTTTACACGACCACTCACTGACGAAGAAATGGCAAGTATGGGGACGTGCCCAAGCTGGGGAGTGTTGGGCTTACACGGCGGTGGAGCAACTGTTCGTCTGAGTAAAGATAGACGGTTAATGTTACGCAACTGTGTGTCTTACAATGGCGGTCAATTGCTAACGCCAAAACAGTTGCAGCAACAAGTGCCAAAACACCGAGAACGTATGCTAAAACGATTTCCGCAATTGGAGTCAGTACCGATAGAACATAGTTGGAGTGGTTGCGAAGGCGTTAGCCGCAATATGACCAGCTTTTTTGGTCAATACGCGCCAAATGTTTTTGCAGCGGCAGGCTATAATGGGTCGGGCTTAAGTCGCGGCACTGCACTTGGAACAGCACTGGCCAGACTGATGTTAGGAGGCGATGACCAACTCATTAAAGATGCCTCTGGCTTTGCTGAAGCTAAATGGCTGCCGCCGCGGCCTCTTTTAGACCTCGGTGCCGCCTGGTCGTTGCGACAGCGTTTTGCTGGGGTCGGCGAAGATATTTAGTCTAAAAAATGAGCCCATTTAATGACAGACTGAACGCTCCTTGGTCATTAGGGCTTGAATCCTTAGACCTAATTTTTCTTTCTTGAAATCTTATTCCACAGCATGCCCACGTATTCATGCAGAGCACGATCTGCATTGTGTAAATAGTAAGCACTGAATCGCCACCAGGGGGCAGGTGAGGCGAGATAGTCTGTTGGGGCGGCCACTGGTCGAACGCCTAAGCTCCTAAACAAACCTATAGCGCGGGGCATATGAGTTGCAGAAGTGACTAACACCAGACGTCCTTGTTGTGCTAGTTCTCTCATCAATTCAGCTTCCTCGGCGGTGTCTCTGCCGTCTTGCAGCCTGACAATTTTTTCCTCGGCCACGCCTAGTTGTAGAGCCGCACGAGACATTGCTTCCGCATGTGTGTAGGTACTTCTCCCCCAAAGGAGGCCGCCGCTGACAACGAATTTCGCCTCAGGCACTAGATGCCAGAGGCGCACGGCTTCTGACAGTCTTGATAACGCACCACTGGTTAAAACGCTATTCGGCGCACGATCTGGTTGTTCGATATGGCCGTAGCCTAAAACAGCAATAGCACTAGCGCTGGCTGGTGGTTGTGCCAGAGGTGGGTATTGATTCTCGAGTGAACTAACAAACGCATTACTAATAGGGGGAGAGCTAAGCAGAAGTAACGAAAGCGCGATCGAAGCGACAAACCCACGCAGGCGTGGCAAGGCTAAACTGCACATCAGCAACAAAATCGGAATGGCAGGGATAAACTGAACCAAGTTCGAAATAATTTTTTTTAAGATGAACGGGTCCATTGCTGCCGTTGTCTTCCTGTGTTTAAAATTTAGGTTGAGAAGTTTAAATTTAGATCTTTAAAGCGTGTATGCAACTCTGGCAGAAGCTCCTCGTGAATAACATCACGAGCGACCTGAGCTGTTCGCTCCGCTAAAGCGTCTAGCTGCCCGCAGTGGCTGAGCAGCGATATTTCGCGACTGAGCGCTGGTCCAGGCAGAGGGAGCAGTTGTAACTTTGCTAGTTCGCCTCTTGCATGTAGAGCACAAAGCGGGGTTGTGACACCCCAACCCAGGCCCTCACCAATCATTGCGAGCTGCGCAGGTGCAGTATCAAATTCCAGGGCCATTGGTGCATTGATACCTGCTGCTTCTATGTAACTCTCTACTTGCTGACCGATCCGCGAGCGCAGCGAGTAGCGAACGAGTGGTAGGCGTCGGGCGATTTGAGCAATGTTGTCGCGGGGGCCTTTGTCGTTTAACGGTAAGACTAGCAGAAAAGGTTCTCGTATTATCGAATGCTGCTGCAGTCGGCTATCGCCTGTATGTTCGCCGACAATAAAATCAACCTGGTGATCGTATAGCGCATCCAGATGACCGGGGGATAATCCAGACCAGACACGCCAGTGCTTTGCTTGATCTTGAAGAGTGCTTACTAACGCTGGGCCAACGACAGCCGCAAAACTATCTATCATGGCGATACGCAATGTAGGCAACCCCAAACCCGCGCTTTCACGTGTCTCGCGCAAGGCCGCAATTGAGTGTTCTATCAAAGCTTCAGCGCTCTTTTTTAAACTTTGCCCTGCGTGAGTTAAGGCAGGTGGCCGCACACTGCGATCCAACAAGGCCACACCCAGTGTGCACTCTAACTGCGAAATGGTCTGTGAAACAGACGACTGGGAAAGCTCAAGTTGTTTGGCCGCAGCCGTCATATTACGTTCGCGGGCTACGCAACAGAAAACTTCTAGTGCACGCAAGTCAAAACCGTGAGGTAATCGCATCGAATGGGCTCAAGTCGGATAGCGGTAGAGGGCAGTCGCTCAGAGCTAACAGTTTGCTGTCGTGGCTGCGCATACTGCCAAGGGTAATCCGAAGACGATGATCGGCGCAACGCTAAGCTGTTTGAAAGAATAGTCTACGCTTAATTTTTTCAGTCCGTTCTCGAATTTGGGCAGTGGGTAGATACCCCGCGAAAGACGAAAGTGATAAATAATAAATAGAAGGCAGAGGCACCCATGACAGATCCAGCACCAAAACGACGCCGCGCAGGTGGCCGCGCCGACCGACGCGCTCGTCAGGCCAATGTTGCACCTGCCGCTCCCTACATCACAAGAAAAGTACCTTGTTATGAGGTATTGAATGAAGCTGGCCTAAAGACCATAGAAGAGACCGCTGATACGCTGCTGGAAGAGATAGGCATTGAATTCCGCGATTACCCGTTGGCACTAGAGCTGTTTAAAGCTGCTGGTGCAGACGTGCAAGGTGAGCGTGTACGCTTTCCACGCGGCATGTGCCGTAAAATCATCCAAGACAATGCACCGAGTGTATTCACGCAGCATGCGCGAAATCCTGCCAAAAACGTACAGATTGGCGGTGATGCCGTAGTTTTAGTGCCGGCCTATGGCCCTCCGTTTGTCTACGACATGGACGGGGGGCGCCGCTATGGCACTATTGAAGACTTCCAAAACTTCGTCAAATTGGCCTATTTGTCCCCGTCAATTCATCACTCTGGTGGCACTGTTTGTGAGCCTGTAGATCTGCCGGTCAATAAGCGTCATTTTGATATGGTCTATAGCCACATGAAGTACTCGGATAAGTGCTTCATGGGCTCTGTCACAGCGGCCGAGCGGGCGCAAGACACGGTTGATATGGCCAAAATACTGTTTGGCGACAATTATTTGGACCCCGAGACGGGTGTCGAGCGCACGGTCGTCATCAATCTAATCAATGCAAACTCCCCAATGGTTTTCGACGACACCATGTTGGGTGCTGCTAAGGTCTACGCCGAGAACAACCAAGCATGCGTTGTTTCTCCGTTTATATTAGCGGGCGCGATGTCTCCGGTGACAGTCGCTGGAACTTCATCGCAAATTCTGGCTGAAGCGCTGGCTGGCATGGCTTTTTGCCAGTTGGTTCGTGCAGGCTCACCCGTCGTCTTTGGTACTTTTGCCAGTGCTGTATCGATGCAGTCAGGCGCCCCAACTTTTGGTGTGCCTGAGCCAAGCCAAGTGATGTACATTTGCGCCTCGCTTGCTCGTCGCCTAGGTGTACCATTCCGCTCCGGTGGGGGGCTAAATGCCTCTAAAATTGCTGATGCTCAAGCAGGGTACGAAGCTGCCAATACGTTGCAAACTGCGATGCTTTCCGGCGTGAATTTCATGTTGCACACGGCGGGTTGGCTGGAAGGCGGATTGGTCATGGGCTACGAAAAATTCGTGATGGATGCAGATCAGGCTGGCATGATAGGAAAATTTCTGGGCGGGGTGGATCTCTCAGAAAAGGGGTTGGCAATGTCAGCGCACCAAGAGGTTGGGCCTGGGAACCACTACCTTGGATGCGCGCATACCCAAGAGAATTTCCAAGACGCATTTTACATTTCCAAGGTTGCCGACAACAACAGCTTTGAGCAATGGCAATCTGAGGGTTCGCAAGATGCGATGCAACGAGCTAATACCCGTTGGAAACAAATGTTAGCTGACTACCAAGCCCCAGAATTAGACCCTGCCGTTGACGAAGCTTTGTTAGCTTTTATCGCTGAACGTAAGGCAAGTTTTCCGGATGCAAATTATTGACAGACGGCGAGTGAAATAATTAAACCAATGCTTGCCAAAAGCCTAACAATGCTGCCTAATCCCGCTAGCAGTAAGGTCACAATGGGAAGGGCTTTTTTCGGCTCCTCTTACTTAAAAGTGTTGGCTAAATAAGGTTGGGTATCTGTTAATAACCATCAGGTGCTCTGGAGAATGGCTTTGAATGTGAATGACCCTTCGGCGCAGCCGATCTTACGTGTAGGCTTCTTTCTGGTGCCGGATTTCACGTTCATGTCATTGTCGGTGGCTCTCGATACCTTGCGTGCCGCCAACCGCACCGCAGCTTCGACACTTTACGAGTGGCACCTGATTTCGTCTGATGGCACAGCAGTCAGTTCTAGCGCGGGTGTTGAGCTCGCTGTCGACTGCAGTACCGCGACTGTTCCAGCACTGGATGTCCTTTATGTTTGTGGCGGCGAAGGGGTTCAACGATCAGCGAATAATTTTACCCTCGGTTGGCTGCGCAAAATGGCTGAACGAAAATTAGTGCTTGGAGGAATTTGCACGGGCTCTTATCTGCTAGCGCGGGCAGGGTTATTGAACGGCTACAGATGCACTATCCATTGGGAAAACATGGCTAGTGTGAGAGAAGAATTTCCCGCGCTGGTTTTGTCCTCATCCATATACGAAATTGACCGAGACCGCCACACATGTGCAGGTGGGGTAGCACCCCTTGATATGATGTTGCACCTGGTGCGCGAGCAGCAGGGCGCTACAATTGCAAACAGCGTTTCTGACTTGCTCATCTGTGATCGGGTGCGTGAAAATCAAGACCGTCAACGCATGCCGTTGAAACATCGTATTGGCAATTCGCAACCCCGACTGACAGAAGCCGTCTCTTTGATGGAGGCCAATATCGAAGAACCAATGACGCTTAGCGAACTGGCTCATCATATTGGTTTATCACGCCGGCAATTGGAAAGGCTTTTTAAAAAATACCTAGGCTGTGTCCCCACTCGTTATTATTTAGAGCTTAGACTTGAGCGGGCGAGGCAATTGCTTCTCCAAACCAGTATGCCCGTTGTTGATATTGCTTTGGCCTGCGGTTTTATTTCAGCGCCTCATTTTTCCAAATGCTATCGCGACGTCTATGGTTTGCCGCCTCGTGATGAGCGCAGACGCGCTGCGGGCATGAGTATTTCTTCGGGTGAAGAAAAGGCAAGTCCGGAGTAATTTTTTTTATTTTCGCGGATCAATCACTGCACCGGGATTAAAAATTCCATTCGGATCCAATGCTTTTTTAATTGAAGCCATGACCTCTAGCTTTGTTGGGTCTCCATACTGTAAAAGCTCTGAAACTTTATCTCTGCCAACTCCGTGCTCTGCGCTGAAAGATCCCCCCATCTTCTGTACTAGATCATAAACAGCCGATCTGATTTCCGTTTGTTGCGAACGGTAGTTACACGCTAACTTATCGATCGGTGGAAATACGTTAAAATGCAGATTGCCATCGCCCACATGACCGAAGCAGTTAATACGAAGATTGCCATCAAAATCTTGTACTTTGGGCACAGCTGTTTTTATGAAGAGTGCCAGTTTGCTAAGCGGAAGACTGATATCGAAACTGACGATTGCGCCAACTTTTTTATTCGCCAGCGGAATATGTTCACGCAGACTCCAGATTTGTTGGCGCTGTGTTTCACTTTGGCTGATGACCGCATCGAGAATCAGGTCCTTTTGAATTGCCTTCGTAAGTGCGCTTTCTGCTAATTTTTTTAATTCGTTTTCTGCACTACTTCCTAGCTCCAAGACTACTGACCATTCAGGCGGAGGTGAAATAGCTTGTGGCAGTTGTGGAAAGTGCTCTCGCAAAAAATGCAAACCTTGGCCAGAAATTAGCTCGAAAGCGCTGATGAACTCTCCTAGTTCATGCTGTAGTTGGCTAAGAAGTGCAAGTGCGGCTGCTGGCGAAGCGACGGGGCACAATGCTGTGCAGCTGTCTTTTATCGACGGGTACAGCTTAAGAGATGCCGCTGTTATTAGGCCCAGTGTACCCTCAGCGCCTATGAGTAAGTTTTTAATGTCATAGCCGGTGTTATTCTTTCGCAAAGGTGACAAGCCGTTGAGTATTTCACCGTTTGGCATTATGGCTTCCACACCGAGCACGAGATCGCGTGTATTACCGTAGCGGAGTACTTGTACACCGCCGGCGTTAGTAGATAGGTTGCCACCAATAGTACAACTGCCCTCAGCAGCTAGGCTGAGTGGAAACAGTAAATCCTTTGCTGTGGCGGCTGCCTGTACGTTCGCGAGGATCACACCCGCTTCCGCGACCAACTGACGATCTGTTGAATTTATCTCGCGGATATTGACCAGACGTTCGGTGGATAAAAGCACGCCAGTTTGATTCTCACTCGCGATATGCCCTGCCACTAGCCCAGTAGCCCCACCGATAGGGATGATTGGCAGTTGAGCTTCAGCGCAACGGCTCACTATCGCGGCAGCAATCTCTGTGGTTTTCGGGCGTAATACCAATGTACTGCCGCCGCGGTAACGGCCCCGCATTTCTGTGACATCTCTTTCAGTGGCATCGCGATATCCACCTTCACCTGCGAGAGCTTGCAAATCATGTTGTAGCTGAGTGGGGAGTGTTGTCACAATTCTTTACTCTGCGGAGTTGTTTCTGAGGCTGATCGGTTTTCAAATTGCTGAACGGATTGCTGCAGCCAATCTTTAAACGCTACAAGTGGAGGGAACTCTTGCCTGTACTCTGGCCAAACCAAATAATAGGACTCTATACTTTTAAGCGGCAAGGGAAGGGCCGCAACTAAAGATCCTTCGTCAAGCTCTCGTTGAATTAAAAAAGGAGGCAACAATGCGACACCCAAGCCTGAGATTGCCGCTTGCGCAACGGTGGCGAATTGATCAAAGACCATGCCTTGACGCTCTTCCGTCGCACCGTCATACGCTCGCATCCAACGTGTCCATGCCTGCGCTCTAGTCGCCATGTGCAGTAGTCTCGTGTTGTGAAGCTGGTCGACGTTTTCAAATTTATGCTGCTTTTTTAGAGCGGGTGCACAGGCGGGAATAACCGTCTCATTCATCAGAAACATCGATTGGGTGCCTGGCCAATGCCCGTCGCCCACAAGGATTGCTGCGTCTAGTCTTTCGAGTCGGAAATCAAAGGGCTTTAAGTGTGTGACTAGGTTGACGGTAATGCCAGGATATTCGCTCAAAAATAAGGGTAAACGTGGCGCCAACCAGCGAGTGCCGAAAGTGGGCAATATAGCTAGTCCAAGGGTACCACCATGAGGGTTTGTACTGACGGCCAGAGAAGCGTGCGCGATTTGCGCTAAGGATTCTCTGATTTCAGGAGCATAGCGTGCACCAGCTGCTGTTAGGCCAACGTGGTGGTGGTCACGGGTGAGCAGCATGACGCCCAATTGCTGTTCCAAATGTTTGAGCTGCTTACTAACGGCACTCTGACTGAGGTTGAGTTCGGCTGCGGCCAATGAAAAACTGCTAAGCCGTGCAACCGCTTCAAAGGCTAGCAAAGCTCGAGTGGACGGTAAATAGCGTGTTGGGAATTGCATAGCTATTCCATTAGGTCATAGGCAGTTGAGCTATTATCCCAGCTGGTGGCTAAAAAGTGGGTTAAAGTTTCAACTGAAATTGAGTTTTAATCATACTACGTCAGCCTTCAGTGCTGTCCAAGACCTAGGAACAGACATGACAAAACCGGATCTCAGAGACAAAGATGCAGCTAGCCTTGGCAGTTTTAACTGGGAGGACCCTCTGAATTTTGACGGTCAGCTTACGTCTGATGAGCGCATGATACGAGATTCGGCGCGCAGTTATGCTCAAGATCGTTTGCAGCCCCGTGTCATAGAAGCTTTTAGTCAAGAGAAGACAGACCCTGCGATCTTTGCAGAAATGGGTGAGATGGGTTTGCTGGGAACGACACTGCCGGAGCAGTACGGTGGTGTAGGCGCCAGTTATGTCAGCTACGGATTAGTGGCGCGTGAAGTTGAACGCGTAGACTCTGGCTACCGATCTATGATGTCGGTGCAGAGCTCATTGGTCATGTACCCCATTTACGCCTACGGCTCCGAAGAACAACGGATGAAGTACTTGCCCAAGTTGGCGAGCGGTGAGTGGATTGGTTGCTTTGGTTTGACTGAGCCAGATGCGGGTTCCGATCCTGGTAGCATGAAAACGCGTGCTGAAAAAATCGATGGTGGCTACCGGTTGATTGGCAGCAAAATGTGGATCAGCAACAGCCCGATTGCCGACGTCTTTGTCGTTTGGGCCAAGTCGGAAGCGCACGGCGGAAAAATTAAGGGCTTTGTTTTAGAAAAAGGAATGGCTGGCCTGTCTGCACCAAAAATCGACGGGAAGCTTAGTTTGCGTGCTTCTGTGACGGGTGAAATTGTTCTGGACAAGGTTGAAGTCAGTGAAGAGCATTTGTTGCCTCATGTAGAGGGGCTGCGTGGGCCTTTTGGTTGTCTCAATCGTGCCCGTTATGGCATTGCTTGGGGTGTTATTGGTTCTGGGGAATTTTGCTGGCACGCGGCACGTCAGTACGGTTTGGATCGACACCAGTTCAACCGTCCTCTCGCGCAAACTCAGTTGTTCCAGAAAAAACTTGCTGATATGCAAACTGAGCTAACACTCGGACTGCAAGCCTGTCTGCAAGTCGGGCGGTTGATGGATGGCGCCGAAGCTGCACCAGAGATGATTTCGCTGATCAAACGCAATAACTGTGGCAAAGCGTTGGATATCGCTCGCATGGCGCGTGATATGCACGGCGGCAACGGCATCTCTGAGGAGTACCAGGTGATGCGCCATATGGTTAACCTTGAAACGGTTAACACTTATGAAGGCGCGCACGATGTGCATGCGTTGATTCTTGGCAGGGCGCAGACTAGCCTTCAAGCTTTCTTCTGATGACATCGCCATTGCAGGGTTTGCGTGTTATTGAATTGGCGCGTATTTTAGCGGGTCCTTGGATAGGCCAAACGCTGGCTGATCTCGGCGCGGATGTCATCAAAGTCGAGAGTCCGCAAGGTGACGATACACGCCAATGGGGCCCACCTTTTGTTAAACACAAGGGTGAGGAGTCTGCCGCTTATTTTCATTGTTGCAACCGTGGCAAGCGTTCTATCGTTGCCGATTTTCGCAGTGAAGAAGGCCAGCGGGTCGTGCTGGATTTGATTCGCAATGCGGATGTCTTGATCGAGAATTTTAAACTCGGTGGGTTGAAAAAGTACGGACTTGACTACGCCAGTTTGGCCGAGGTAAACCCCCGATTGATTTATTGCTCGGTGACAGGCTTTGGGCAGACCGGACCGTATGCGGCTAAGCCCGGCTATGATTTTTTGGTGCAAGGTATGGGTGGCGCCATGTCGGTGACCGGTGCTGCCGAGGGCGAGCCTCAAAAAATGGGCGTTGCATTTGCTGATATCTTCACCGGGCTTTACGGTGTCATCGGTATTCAAGCAGCGCTCACTGAACGAGAGCGCAGTGGGAACGGCCAGCAAATCGATCTCTCTTTGCTGGACAGTATGGTTGGTGTGATGGCCAATCAAGCCACAAACCATATTATCGGTGGATTGAACCCCACACGGATGGGCAATGCACATCCGACTATTGTTCCATACCAAGTTTTCGCAACATCGGACAGTCATATCATCGTTGCTGGCGCAAATGACGGTCAGTATCAGCGCCTGTGTGCTGTCTTAGGTGTTTCTGCACTGTCGACTGATGAGCGATTTATCCGCAATGCTGGGCGAGTGCAGCATCGAGATGTACTCGTTGCACTACTGGCAAGCAAAATCGCTACATGGGATAAACATTCTTTATTATCTGCCTTGGAAGAAGTCGGTGTTCCATGCGGATCAATCAATACGGTGGAAGAAGTTTTTGCAGATCCGCATGTGCAAGCACGCGGGTTACAGATCGAACCAGAAGGTATGCCCGGTGTACGCACACCTTTGGTTTTTTCAGAATCGCGGTTGGCGTTAGATCGAGCGTCTCCCAGTTTGGGGGAGCACACCGATGAAATATTGGCTGAGATATCCTCGGCTCAATCTAAAGATTAAGCTAAGCCGTAGACCGGTCGAAGCTTGTTGCGCAAGTAATCCAAGAGATAATCGGCGGATAATTCTTCGCCGGTAACTTGTTTACACAAATCCGCGGGGCTTAGCTGTCTGCCTTTGCTGTGTATGTTATCTCGCAACCATTGTAGGAGTGGTTTAAAGTCTCCAGCAGCATACTGACTTTCCAGATCTCCGATAGATTTTTTCGCCGAGGCGTAGAACTGAGCAGAATAAAGGTTACCCAGTGTGTAGGTTGGGAAATAACCCATCGCACCCATACTCCAGTGCACGTCTTGCAGACAGCCTGAGGCGTCGTCCGGTGGTGTGACACCAAGGTAGTCTCGATACTGCTGATTCCAAGCATCCGGTAAGTCTTTTACTGCCAATTCCCCGTTGAGCATTAGCCGCTCCAACTCAAACCGAACCATAATGTGTAGGTTGTAAGTCGTCTCGTCTGCTTCTACGCGTATCAGTGAAGGTTGGGCAATATTTAGCGCGCTGTAAGCTTTGTTTAGTTCAGTGTTAGCGAGCCCTGCTGATTTATATTGTGGCAGCGCCCATTCTAGAAATCCCTTGGATCGACCCACTTGGTTTTCCCACAGTCGACTCTGACTTTCATGGATTGAAAGTCCATTGTAAGCACCCGCGGGGGTGCCGGCTTGGTCTAACGGAAGACCTTGTTCGTAGAGCGCATGTCCGCACTCGTGCATAGCACTTGTGACAGCATCGCTGAAATTCGATTCATCGTAGCGGGTTGTCATCCGTACGTCGTTAGGGTGAAAGCCGCTGCAAAAAGGATGCGTGCTGATAGCCATAACACCACGATCAAAATTAAAGCCCAGTGCTTGAAGAAATTCGCGAACCAACGGTTTTTGATTTTCTACCGCTAGGGTTTGATCTAAAAAACTTGTATCTGGCTGCACCGGTGCGCCTCGAAGTTCATCGAGTAACGTCACGAGCTCACTGCGCAAAGGGCTGAATACTCGGCTCACGGATTCAGCTGTCATTCCCGGATCAAATTCATCAGCGAGAGCGTCCCACGGCTCACCGTGTTCCGTCCAGCCGACGGCTTCTGCCTCACGAAGTTTAAGTGAAACAGTTTTTTGTAACCAAGGAGAAAACTCAGCAAAATTATTTTCTTTTCTTGCTGCTTGCCAAGCCATCATTGCGTGACTGCTGGTCTCTGTCAGCTCTACAGCCAACTCCGAAGGAATTGCACTTGCACGGTGTGTTGTCTTTAGCCACTCTTTAATATTGACCTGTTCAATCTCACTCAAGCTACTGTCTTCCGCGAGGGATCGTAGCTGTTCACTGTGTTTTTCATCAATTAGCATACTGTGCTGAAGCTTGGTCAGATAACCAAGCTGTTCGGCACGATAGGCTTGTGCGCCACTGGGCATCTGTGTTTCTTGATCCCATCCTAGGAGTGCAGATGTGCTCCCTAGCAAACTGATTTCATGCTGATAGTTGGCGGCGTCTTGATAGCTTGCCATTGATTGTGATCCTTCAGTGTTGTCGATAGCGTGTCTTAGTTAGTCGGCTTACTCGGTGGGTTTTCAATATTGGCATCTTTATCAGGTTGATAGCTCATTAGGTGGCTAACATCGACAACACCTGGGAACCGCTCGACTGCCGTCTGAATAGCATTCCGACGCTTACTGAAAATATTGTCTTCGCCAATTTTAGTGCTCAGACCAGAGCGTTTTATTGCGTCCAATAATTTAAACTTCGGTCGGCAGATGAAAAAAGCAATGTTGGCTTGGTATAAACCGTCTGCTAAGTTGCCTAACATTTCTTCACCCGTTGCATCTATCTGGTCTACCGCCTCAAGATCAAGAATCAATACCCTCAAGTGCGGCTTATCAGCCACTGCATTGAGTAACACTTTTTCAAGATACCCAGCATTTGCAAAGTACAGATCGCCATCATAGCGAAACATTGCAAGGGTGTGACTTGTCTTAAGGCCAAAAAGCGCGGCGTCTCTTAAGGTATCATCTTGGTCACGAGCTAATTCCGCTACATGTGGCTGCATAGTGCGATAAAGATAGAAAGCGATAGATAATCCAACGCCGACAAAAATCCCATATTCAAGATGAGGCGCCAGCCACAGTGTTACCAAAAAAGTCACCAGGGCGACAAATCCATCATGTGGGTTGACTTTCCAAGCGTGTTTGAAGGGCTCAAATTGTATAAGACCAAATACCGCAGCCATGATCACCGCAGCCAATGTCGAGAGTGGCAGAAAGTAGAGTAATGGCGTGAGAAATAATAAGGTGATGGCCACTAACAGACCGGATATGATCGCCGCGAATCCGGTTCGAGCTCCCGCGTCAAAGTTAACTGCCGTGCGTGAAAACGAACCAGATACCGGGTAGCCCTGAGTAAATCCTGTCGCAATATTGGCGAGGCCCTTACCGAACATTTCTTGATCAGCTGAAATCCGCTGACGGGTTTTTGATGCAACAGCTTTTGCAATTGAGAAAGCTTCAACGAAACTCAATAACGCAATAGTAAACGCCGGTAACAACAATTGGGATATATGATGCCAGCCAGTAGGCACTGAAATTTCTGGGAGGCCAGTTGGTACGACGCCGACAACAGCGCCACCACGTGCTTGGTAAGAAAATAGCCATGAAATCAACGTTGCAATAATGACCGTCATGACGATAGCTGGGTATTTGGGTGCCCAGCGCTTGAATGCAAAAATCATCGCCAATGAACCCACGCCCATTAAAACCGTTGGTCCATGGGCTTGGGTCGGAATTGCGAGTAAAGTATCGCGTAATGTAATTAAGAATTGTTGATCACTGGGTTGTGATATTCCCAGTAATTTACCCAATTGCAGGCTCCCAATAACAATCGCTGCTGCATTTGTAAAACCACTAATAACCGGGTGAGAGAGAAAGTCGACTAAAAACCCTAGACGAAGTAGGCCTAGACCCATCTGAATAATGCCGACCATCAGTGCTAGCAGTGCAGCCAACCCGATCAATTGACTGGGTTCTAGGGTGAGGGAGGCAAGAGCTGAAGCAGTCATCAATGATATGACCGCGACTGGACCATTGTGCAACTGGCGGGAAGAGCCAAAAATTGCACCAATGATTGGAGCAACAAATGCCGCGTAAAGGCCGGTGTATGCGGGCAACCCAGCCAATTGCGCATAAGCCATAACTTGGGGTACTAATACTAGTGCAACCGTGACTCCGGCAATGATGTCTGCTCTCAACACTTCCCAGTTACGAAGTTCTGGTAACCAGGTTTTTGCCGGGCTTAATAGTTCCCATAGGTACTTGGGAAATTCAGAGAAATAGTTACTCATGTGCAGATATCACTTAGAGATAACACAAGTAGATGAAGTGTGCGCTGTATGCCTTTACCCCGTTGTTTCGTTTTTGGCAGGCAAAAATTTGGGCTGATGTGACGTGCTTTTGGCATGTGCTAGTTTCGCTGGTTTCAACTACTTTAGGCTAACACAGCACTGAGTAGGCGACTAGGGAGCCTCAGATTAAGTCCGGTCTAGAATCGGCTTGAAAATTTTGGACCCAGCCAAAGCGCGAATCGACGGCTATAGTGCTGATATTGGCTAGATTTGCAACTCAGCCGGGCCAAATCTGGCCCGTCGACGGTGAGAGCATGACTTGATATGAGGCTCCCTAGCCAATCAGAACTGGCAATCGCTTGGGTAAACAGGCGAACAGGGGAGGAAAACCCCACATTTTACTGTTCGAGTTGATGCCAAGACTATTTAGAAAATAGCAGCTTTTGGATCGCTTTTATGGAGTCCCACAACTCAAAAGGTTGCAAGGGACTCGTCGGCTAAAATAGCAGCTTTGGTTACCAAAGTTTGCTTCTTTGCACCATACCGTCAGCGATGAAGGTGCGGAAGGTACCGTAGTCCCAAACTTCAGCGTCGGACTGACCAATTGTGTTGTGGGTCATGGCTGGTTCGCCGTAGAAGTGCTTTAAGTCGGACAGGAGCATCCCTGGATTGGGCATGATTCTATCGGGATTGCGTGTAAAAGTATCCCAAGTCTCTGCTGCTTGTACTGTAGGCACGAGAGCCGTCGCCACGATAGCAGCCGCTAAAACTTTCTTGAATTGGCCTTTATTCTCCATAAGTTCACCGTGTTTGTAGTAAATATATAATTCATTGACGGCACGGTGAAAGGATAACTTAAGAGAAAGTGCATATTAATACTACATGAGATTAGTATCAGATGGTTCTTTTTCAGTGCGATTGCGGATGAATGTCAAAACCTGGCTTTCTTAGACGGTCCACGCATTATTTATTACAGTGGCCGATAAGCAAGTAGTTAGGCTTAACGAGCTTTAGTCGATGGAAATTCAGCGAAAATAATGACGCTAGAGGATCGCCGAGATTGAGGCAACAAGAGGGAAGGGTAAGCTTTATAAGGGCGAGCGGTATTTATAAAAAGGTAGGTTTTTTGATTTCCAACTCGTTGATTTTCCAACGATTCCACCCGGCACGTCGTAAACTAGAACTCCTTGCCTTGCAAGGTATCGCGCTAGGTATGCGGAGCGTCCACCAGTGGTTGATATCAGAGCGATTTTTCGATTTGGGTATTGTTCAGCGAGGGCTCTTAGTTCTGGATAGAACTCCTTCGAATCCATGTCGATTCCGTAAGCACCCACTGGTATGCCTGTACGGCGCCATTCGTTGGGAGTGCGAATATCTATCAGTAACAACTGCTCAGAAATGACAGCATTGTAGGCAAAAGTAACACTCAGTTTTTCTCCTTCAGCAGCAGCGACCGAGCTGCACGTCAAGAATAGTGCGGCTAGAAATTGACGACGACCGATGCGCGATTCGAGCATAGTTACTCCGGAATATTCAGCCCCCTGGATTATTGGTGCTGGATGTTCACTATGAATTCTTTTTGATGATTAGAAAGCAGACTTTGATGACTGGTTTAAAGTAATTCTCTGACAAATAACTGACAATGCCGCATGTATCGGCGTTATCCGGAAAATCTAAATAGTTTGCTTTAAACCAAATGACCGTTAGAGGTCGGTTCAGGAAGCGGCTCAGGGTGGGGAGGATGCAACAACAGGCTGATAGGCATGGCGAGGAAGAGAATCCAAAAAATATCGCGATCAATCATAGCTCTGGCTTCGGAATAATTGCTCAGCAGAAACGCGACGGAAAATACCACGACAAACAAGGACTCTTTTTTGGGTTGTTGATTCTGGCAGTGGATGCTTTCCAGCAATTGTTGGAGTACGAAAAATACCGCAATCGTCGCCAACACTAAACCGATTTCTGAAGCTATTTGTAAAAACCCGTTGTGTGCGTGGTACACAATCCAGCTGAAATTAGTATAAGTTTTTTGTATCCAAATAGTGCTTTCAGTGGGGTTCCATAGGTTGCCATAGCCGTATCCCCCAAGTGGGCGTTCTAGAATCAATGCCCACGTTTGTGCCCACACTTCACCACGGCCGGTGAGGTTGCCAGTCCTTCCCAAAAGGGAATTAAGCCAGTGCGTATCTATCGACTGAATGAGCAAAATCACAGTGGCGCTCGCAAGAATTGCGAGCAAAGCCTGTTGTGCAAGCCCCAGCCTTAGTCTTTGTGCGGTGACGATAATTCCAGCAACACTCAGCCCAGTGAATAACGATAATACTGAAGTCGCTGACTTCGATTGGAACAAGGAGACTATGCCCAACACGGTAATCAGACCGATTAAAAAAGTCATTTTCCAAGATGTTTCTTTGGGCAAAAGGCATATCGAAAGTGCGACTGTCATTGTGCAAAAAAAGCCTAATGAATTCTTGTTAGCAAAAATCCCTCGCCACACTAAATCTCCTTCGTAGGCGTGTATACCGAGTTCTGGTTGGGCATAAACCATCATCAAAGAGACAGCCAATGTAGCGCCTGCGGTCCAAAGCAGTGTTCTAAGTAACACTGCCAGGCTGAGGGCAAAACCGATGTAGACGGCCAAAAGACTGCAACCTATTAAGTGCACGCTTCGTTGTAAACTTAGGTTCATGTCCACCGCCCAAAAGGCCGAACATGCGGCCCCAATTAAAGCCAATGTGAGTAGCAGGCGGTACCGAAAAAGCCAATAGATCCAACCGATGCCGTTTTGTCGAAACAAAGCTAATGTAGCGATGGCGTATAAACCGAGCCAGGCGACGGTGAGGCCTGGTGTCGCTGCGGGGACAAAATAGATCACGGGCTCTTTGAGCCCACTGGAACCCATTAGAATAATAAAAACCCAGAGTGCAATTGCAATCGGTGTATTGGTGTGTCTAGCTGAATACGCGAGTTGTTGCTGTGATGTGTGCATCAGAAGTGGGTCTTAGACAGCGAAAGACCACGTATGCTCACATAGAAGTTGGTCATCTTTCGATATATTTTTGGTGCATAGTTTTGCAGTAACTGACGCAACATTCCTGCCGTGCCGATAGTACCGGATTGGCGTGCGTGCCATAACAACTTCCACGACCTCAGTGGCGATCGCCAAGCATAAATTCCCGATAAAAAATGTGCTTCAAATCCAGCGCGTGCTTGCACCGACATGGAGCTGTAGTGATTCTCCATCCACTGGAAAAATCGTTGGTAGCGCTGTGATTTTGCGTCGTGAATATACAGTTGCGATAACGCATCACCGCTGTCTATATCGAGATACCAAACCAGCGGTCGATCCTGCATCACTGCGTTCGAACCGCTCTGGCAAAGGTCAATCGCGTATTGGTCATTATCGCCAAAAGTGATGGTCTCATCCCAGCTTACACGTCGCGCTATTTCAGCTGGCACAATCAAAGTACTGGTCTGCATGAAGCCACTGTGTACGTAGAGATAGTCAAAAATACTCTCAGTGTCAGATTTGGCACGAGCTGGTTTAATCCAGTATTTGTCGACACCACGGTCCACTACAATTTGTCCATAAAGGAAACTGTTCGTGGCTATATTTTCGAGTTGCTTAGCGGTATCTTTCAGGTAATCCTTGTGCCAGCGATCATCCGAATCGAGATAGGCAATGTATTGTCCAGTCGCGCGACTAACGCCGTTGTTCCGCGCGGCAGCGGGTCCCGCATTTTCTTGCCAGTGATATCGGATACGCGGATCATCTAATGCCGAGCATGATTCCTCAGAGCCATCGTCAGAGCCGTCATCAATGACGATGATCTCAAAATTCTCAAACTCCTGGTTTAACACTGATTGCAAAGTGTGGCACAGTCTCTGCGCTCTGTTATAGGTAGGAATTATCACTGAAAATTTTGGCAGGCTGTTCATTCAGTGATTCTCTCCACGAGCAAGTCGTTGACCAAAATGCGCGCGAATCTTACCATTAAATTTGGCACTGTAAAGTTGCGCGTTAAATTGAGCATCAGGCCTAATGAGGGCGAGCATTTGATAACTGGCGGCCTGACTGCCAAGCGCTAAAGTTTTTATCCAGCGCAGTGCTGTCGAAAGCAAGCCGGGTTGAAGTTGCTGCATGATATGTACTCGCGTATTAGCAATAAGTGCCACACGGTGCTTTAGCCATTTAAGTGTACTGCGAGAAGGTGGGACGGTTTCAAAGACTGTCGCTTGTGCCGCCCATCGCATATTTAAGCCAGCAGCTTTTAAGCGCATAAAAAACTTTAAGTCCTCACCACCGCTTTGCCCAAGAGCTGGATCAAAATAGGGCTGACCGAGCTTTGCGATTGTCTGTAGTTTCAGCAACACATTGCCACAGGCTTGTAACTCGCATATGGCGTTGTCAGGAAGGTTTAAATCGGCGCCGTAGTAGGGGCACGAAGCAAATGCATTCGATATGTCTGCTTCAAACACTGCTTTAGTTGGACCACCAACCGCATCCGCATCGTCGATGGCTTGAACCCGCATGAGTTCATCTAACCAGCTAGCTTCTGGCCATTCATCATCATCAATGAATGCCACGAACTGTGCATTTGCATTGATTGCCATTTGCAGCACATGGTTGCGCGCCTGACTAATGCCGCCGTCGAGCACCTGTTCACCCTGTATCGCTACCGAGTAACCGGACTTTTGTATTTCCTCAATTACTTTTAAACCCTCGGCATCCTGATGGTTGTCGACAACGAAGATTGCAAACTGCACTTGGCCAGCCAATGTTTCAAGTGACTTCAACAGTCGAAGCAATCCTGCCGGACGTTGATGCGTACAAATGCAAATGGCGAGCTTCATTGTTGGCGTGCAAAACTGCGGCTTAGGTTGTAAAAGAGATATGCCGTCATAAAGATTTCTGCTGCGATAGCTCCGTAGAGAGTGCTCGCGGGTCCATTGCTAAACAACAGAGTGATTACAATTGCGATGCTGAGTATTGATCCGAAAATACTGGCGATTGCTAATACTTTAAAATCAGCGAGCGCTTGGAGTGCTGCCGCCACAGGTGCATTCAAGGTAAAAAACAAGGTAATGATGGTCCACAGTGAAACGATAAACCACATGGGTTCATCGCCGTACTTTTTTGCATAAAGTAGGTCGTGAATCACTGGCCAGAATAACCAGAGTGCAGCAGCGACTAGGCACAAAGTCACGCTCAAGACCAAGGTCGCTCGGCGTATAGTTTGGTTCACCGCATAAAAGCGTTTGGCGTCTAGATCGATCGCCATTTGCGGCTTACTCATATTTTGCCAGGTCGTCAGAGCCACTCTGATAGGGCCGAATAAAACGCCACCTGCAGCAAGTGGAGCAAAGGCAGAAGGGCCAAAACTACTGGATACGATTATGCTGTGCGCTTGACCCATCAGCAGTGTGGTGAATGCCCCGATGAGGGCCCAGCGTGTTTGTGGCCATAATAATTTGTATGCGAGCAATGCTCTGAAAGATGAAGGCAAACGCCAAGCATCCTTCAACTGGTAAAACTCCAGCAGAGTTGCAGCAGTATTGCCAACAGCCAGCGATAGCAGAATCGCTGGGGTCGCAGATGCCCCGAGAAAAGTAATAGAAAGGGCGGTGCCGATGATAGATACGATGACATAGAGTGTGTCGGCTCGAGCAGGGACTTCGGCTTTGAGACGAGCGTAGGCGAAGCTGCGACTAAACTGCCGCGTTGCATAGCTGGCTACAAAGAGTGCCACTGGCAGCGCCATTGAGTGCTCTCTTAACGCGAACAAAATGCCTGCTGAAATGACCCCGATAAAGAACAACGTATTCAGTGCATTAAAAAGAGCTTCTTGTTTCTGCCGTTCTTCAACGGTCTTGATGATGGGGGTGTAAATGGAAAGTGGTGTCGAAATCAAAGCATTGTTGATAGCCGCTGCGAACATCGCCAATACGAAGCTCAAAGCAAATACACCGTAGTCGTAGGGTGCGAGCAAAGGCAACAATAACAAGTTGATAGAGAAATGGAAGATGCTGACTAGCGCTTGCCCACTGAGTGCCTTGGTCAACCGCGAGCTGAATAGCTTTCTAAGCATTGTGACCAAAGTGTGGAAAGGTGGGCGGAGTTGTTCAGCGGTGGCCACTTAGTCGATACCTGAGCATAGAGAACATAAGCCCCCACGGCTCTATCAAATAACGCCCAGCAAAACGCTTGGGGTTTTCAAAAAACCTATAGCTCCATTCTAGTCCTGTTCTACCCATCCATCGGGGTGGTGTGCCAACATCACCGGCAACGTATTCCATACAGGCACCGCAACTGAGAACCGCAGGGACGTGCAACTGGCTACGGTGCTGATCAATCCAGTGCTCTTGAAGAGGGCTGCCGAGGCCAACTAACAACAATTGTGGTGCGAATTTATTGACTTCCGCAATAACCGTATGGGTCTCCGAGCTGTTCTGCTGTTGATCGAAATAACCGGGTATGCCTAATAGTTCTAGATTTGGCAGTCGTTTTTTTATCTTCCCGATTGCCCTTTGTTGCACTTCACTCGATTGCCCAATATGACATACACGCCAGTTTTGCTCTTGTGCTTGCTCTAACAGCGGCCAAATAAAGTCGACATAAGTTAGGCGTTGTTCTGTCGAAGCTTTCTTACCGGCTAGCTTCAGCAACCAAATGATTGGCATCCCATCAACCATATTGACACTGTTCAGATAGCATTGCCTGAGACTAGATGATCGGTAATAGAGATGCAGCGAATGCAGGTTATGCGCAAGCACAGTTGTGGTTGAGTTTGTTTCAACAATGTTTTTCAAGTGCTGCAAATAGTCCACACAAGTGCCCAAATGGGATTTGAAGCCAAGCAAGCTAACGTTTGTCAGAGGAGATTTAATAGGCATTTGGATCTGTCCAACCGCCGATGGCCGTCCGCAATACAATGCGAATGTCCATCATCGTATTTCGTGTTGCGATGTACTGGAGATCGTGATTGATTCGTGCTTGCATGTCTTCAACAGTTCGGGTTTCTCCACGAAGTCCATTGATTTGTGCCCAGCCTGTAATCCCTGGCGTAGCACCGTAGCGCTTCATTAGTTCAGGAATGCATTGGCGGTAGTCATCATCCAAAGAAAGTGGGTGAGGTCTCGGTCCTACCAAAGACATCTCTCCCTTGAGTACATTAAAAAGCTGGGGAAGTTCGTCAATGCTTGTTCGTCTTATCACCGCACCAACGCGGGTCACACGCGCATCGTTCTTTTTAGCCTGTACAAACTCCGCGTCAGGTTGAAAGCTCATGCTGCGAAATTTATAAACGTGAAAAATGCTGCCACCCAAACCATAACGCTTTTGTTTAAACAGCACTGGGCCAGGATTATCAAGCTTGATGCACAGTGCTGTAATGGCTAGAAAAGGGGACAGCAACACAATGGCAGGTACGGTAATAGCCAAATCCAAGGCGCGCTTGCTCATCGGCATGCGATGCTTGGGATGGTTTGTAATATACCCGCTCACTAGTCCATCCGGTCTTTGTAATAGGCGTAGTGGCTAGCGGACTGGCTTGAAGCATTGAGGATGCAACCATTGACGCTAACACCCGCATATTGAAGTCGACGGATGCTCTCTTTAAGTTGCTGCTCTTTAACCTCAGACTCTTTGACAACCAACAATGTTGTACCGGCAGCGCGGCCAATGGTGGTGGCTGTGGCTACACTCAAGATAGGCGGCGTATCTATAATGGCGATGTCAAAAGCTGGCGTGATACGAGACAAAAAGGATTGTAAATCACCTTCATTAGGAGCACTGCTGTGCATTTCATCCGAATGATGCCCACGTGGTAGAACATACAAATTCGGTACACCTGTCGTTTTTACGGCCTTAGCCGCACGCGCGACGCCTGCTACAGCGTCTACCAGACCTGGGCCACCTTCAATAGCAAAAGTTTTGTGAATATAGCCACGTTGGTAGTCGGCATCAATCAGCAACACGCGCTTTCCAGATTGCGCCAATAACACCGCGAGATTGATACTCACAAAGGACTTACCCATGGCGGGTAATGGGCTACAAATCATCAGAATATTGTTGCGCGAGTTGTACATTAGATCGCTCAGCATGGAGCGTAGTCCACGAAGATTCTCAACCGAAAAGTCTTCAGGCTCGCGAATTGCCAAAACTTCATGGCTACCAGCGGGCAGCAGGTCGCCACGTTTTGCAGTCGTTTTCCCAGGGTGGCGAAATTGACGTTGTGCCTCGCTGCGCGGAATATTCATGAACACAGGCAAACCAGAATGACGGGCCAAGGCGACGTCGTCATCGATCGTGCTGCTGAATGAAGCGCGTATTAGAACCCAAAATGCATAGAGAAACAGTGCACCTAACGCTGCAAGAGCAAACACGAGTTTTTTCTTAGGAGCCACTGGTTTGTTCTGTGGTAGAGCCAAGTCAACGATCTGCACGCTTCCGACAGTATTCGCCTGGGCCAAACGAAGGCGTTGTGCTTTTTCATTGAGCTCTGTGTAAAGCTTTCGAGAAGCTTCAACATCACGTTGCAAGGGCCCCAGATCGAATGAGACGCGAGCAATGTTGGGAATGCGTTCTTGCAAACTCGTGATTGTAGAGCGGTAAGTCGATATCTCTTTGTCGAGCTTCGCTACCGAAGGATGTAAACGGGTGTACCTTTCACGTAGCTCTTGTCGCTCGCGTTCAAGCTCGAGCAGTTTTGATTCTTCATTTGCCAGCCGTTGCACGAGCGCATTTGTCTGAGCGCTGGTACCTACCGCTGAATTGTTGCGTTGTTGATAGCGTCTCAAACGTGCTTCAGCGCGTTGCATTCCTGTTTTTAATTCGGGTAAGCGTTGCTCAAAAAAGCTCAATTCGCTACGGAAAGACTTACTCTCCCACCCCAGTTTCACATCACTGTATTTGTTGGCAATCGCGTTTAGCAGATCAGCTGTCGTCTGCGGATCTTCTCCTCGTAGAGAAAGTGATAAAACTCGTGAAGTGGCATCGCTACTTTCTATCGTTAAGGCGTCTCGCAATTCAGTGAGAGAGTTTTGTAAAGACTTAAAGGTAATGGTGAAAACCGTTCCAGGCTCAGCCTCTAAACGCTCAACACGCAAATCTAATAGCTGATTACCAAAGGCCCGAGCACTTGCGGTACGCCCCACTAGAGCCTTTTCGATAACGACAGTGTCTTCGTCATAAACTGAGTAGTGACTATCGCCTAGCGCAAACAAGCGCAGTTCTTTATTTTGCCAAGCGTCGGGAACATTTAGCTCACTGAGTTCAAGGTGCGTCTCTCGCCATGCGTACGCCTGAGCGTCTGGTTGAGCTTCAAGCCAAAACTGCAGACTCGGCCATCGCTTTGACAGCTCAGAAAGCACCGGCATCTCTAGTGGCTCCACCACAACTTGCAAACGACCTGATTTAACAACCGGTTCTAACACTTCGCGAGAACGAATGAGCTCGCTCTCTTCTTTTATAAGAGGGACGAAGTTACCGTTCGACGGGTTTGAAGCATCAATGATGTCGTCAGCACTTGATGTCGAGGCAACTCTTAACAATGCATCGGCTTGATAGACATTAGTCGTTGTCAAAAGGTATAGCCAAGCGAGAAGAAGGCCCAACAGAAGCGCAGTAACAAAGCCCCATTTATTGCGTTTCAGTATTCGCACAAGCTCACGCGTATCACTTGTCGCAGGTGCGGTGATTTGCGGGCCAACCGGTGCGGTGTATTGAATCGCTTTCATTTCCATACTTAAATTAGCTTGCTAAAAAGGGCATATTGACGTGGAAGGACTGTTTTGAGTGGTCAGTTTGCATTCGCGATATCCATTACGTTATCCACTTGCTTGGCATACTCTTCGGGCTGATCTTCCAGACCGTCTAGGCCAAGCTCTTTTCTAAAGTGCTCGATGGCTTTTGCTAAACCAATTTGCAACTTGATTTTTGGCTGCCAGCCCAGCAAGTTAGTCGCTTTGGTGATATCAGGCTTGCGCATTTTTGGGTCATCTTTGGGCAGTTCACAGTAGAGTAATTCAGAGTCACTACCAGTCAATTCGATGACAGCTGTTGCCAGCTCGTTCATATTGAATTCGCCTGGATTACCCAAGTTGACTGGGCCAATGACAGTCTCAGGTGTATCCATCATGGCTATGAAGCCACTGATGAGGTCGTCGACATAACAAAAAGAACGAGTCTGACTACCGTTTCCGTACAGTGTAATATCTTTATTTTTAAGCGCTTGCACGATGAAATTTGAAACAACTCTTCCATCATCATGGGCCATGCGCGGGCCATAAGTGTTGAAAATACGCACAACCTTTATGGGCACACCGTGGAATCGGTGGTAGTCAAAGAACAGTGACTCAGCAGTACGTTTTCCTTCGTCGTAACAAGAACGAGGGCCAATCGTGTTCACATTGCCCCAGTAGGACTCTGGCTGCGGGTGTTGCGCCGGATCGCCGTAGACTTCACTGGTAGAGGCTTGAAAAACGACCGCTCCAGTCTCGAGACCAAGATCCAGTACATTTATTGCCCCGTGTACACAGGTCTTCGTCGTTTTGATTGGGTCACTCTGATAGTGAACGGGGCTTGCCGGGCAAGCCAAATTATAAATTTGATCCAGATCTTGAAAGCTTGGTGGCAATTTTATCGGATCGACAATGTCATGATTCAAAAATTGAAAGTCGTCGTCACCAAGGTTGTGTTCTATGTTCTTGAGACTTCCTGTACTCAAGTTATCAAGGCACAAAACTCTGTGGCCGTGGCTGAGCAGCTCATCACATAGATGTGAGCCTAAGAATCCCGCGCCACCTGTTACCAAAATAGTTTTCACTGCAACTGACCTCTTCTTACAAATATTCAAATTAACCAACTAGTACGTTGTTTCTCGCGCGGCTTAGATAGAGGGTCAATGTAGAGCACACTCTAAAGCGAGTTTTGACAACAAAATGTGATGTGCTTCCCGAATGCATCACACCGTGAACTCGATTGTGCGAGTTTGTTAGCGCAGTCGCAATAGAGATCTGGTTACGAAAGTAGGGGATTAATTAATGAAAAAAGTGTTGACATCGATTTAGCATTCTTCGGACTATCAAACATCTTGAATAGGTTTTTCAAATTATTTGTTGATAGCTTCCATAAGCTTATGAAAAATAAAGTTATGATTGAATGAGACATGCATCACAGTGTCATAATGTCGTAGAGCAGATGACGCAGGAAAGAAACAACGAACAATCGAATCACGATGAAAAAGTAACAATGACAATTAACTTTTTTTTTTATTCCTGATCCATATGAGTAATTATATGACGCACGATGACTGGATGAACGAGGCCTTAGCACTCGCGAGAGACGCACAAGCAGTGGATGAGGTTCCGGTTGGGGCTGTAGTTGTACTTGGCGATAAAATAGTTGGCAGAGGCTTCAATCAACCTATTGGGAAGTGTGATCCGACCGCTCACGCAGAAATACAGGCCATGCGTGACGCCGCAATACAGCTCGGGAACTATCGTTTGGTCGGTTGTCAACTCTATGTAACACTTGAGCCTTGTACAATGTGCGTGGGCGCGATGGTTCATGCGCGAATAGACACGCTTGTCTACGGTGCAAGTGAGTTCCGTTCAGGTGCTGTAACGAGCCAGCTAAAACTATTGGATTCCTCCGCCCATAACCATCAAGTTAATGCTATTGGCGGGATTCTCGAACCGGATTGCCGAGAAGTACTGCAAGCCTTTTTTAAAGCTCGTCGCAAGCGCTGACCTGTACGCGTCTTGTCGTTTTAGTACTCTCGATGTCGACAGACTAAAGCAAGCGGTTTGTTGGGTCGCTACCAAGGTTAAGCCTTGTTTGGATCGCCGAGAAGTCGTGCGTGTTTGATCTAAGGTGGTCGTCCATCACCGCGGAGCTGCACCAACTTTCATGCGTTTATCTCAATTAATTGAAGAACTTGCTGTCAAATTCGATCCTTGCACTTCAGCGGGGGAAGACGTGGCAGCCGCGGCCGCTCGAACAACTTTAGTTGCCCAACTGACGGCCCTTGAGGCTGCTAGAGCTGGAGCTGTGGGTCGTGGTCTGCAACTAGCAGCTGAAGAATTACAAGAATTGGCTCTTCTCACGGGTTCTCAAGATAAAAATATTCAGCAATTGGGAGAGGGAGCAAAGCGGACAATCGCGGAAGTTCGCGGCATTTTTGATGGATTGGCGAATAATCGCTGGGAGAACGCTGAACAGCTTCGCGTCGACCTGGCCGCGGTACAGGACACTATCGCCTTGATGGTCAGCGGTCTTGTGAGGAAAATATCTTCGATGCCTCAGTCGATAAGTGACTATGAAGCTCCGCAGTCGGCAGATCGAGTGCAGATAGAAACCTTATTGCGGCAGGCGATGATCAATGGGCGGGATCGTCTGAGCGCGATGCAAATAATTGTTGAGGCCCTCGCGACTTTTAGCCATGGCGTGGTTGATGTCGAGAAATTGCGTAATCTAGACACCGATGCGCTCGACTACAACACGCGACAGCGTTTGGCCGGGCTAACCAGAGACCAGCGCCTAGATGACAGCATTATCGCCTCTAAAACGGCGCACTGAGCAAGATTTAGTCTGCAATTTCAACACGTAGAGTGTTGTTTTCAATAGCTATTATCTTTATAAGTGTGCCTGCAGGTAAATCAGGCCCGCGTAGCTGCCAGATCGTGTCGTGGACATTAATATGGCCTTGTCCTGATGTGATCGCGTCTTTGAGAGCATGGGTTTGGCCAATCAGGCTTTCACCGCGGCGGTTAAGCGTTGGTTGCTCGCTAGTGATATCTCTTCGCAGAATCCAAAAACGCGTTATAGCCAGTAAAAACACGGTTGAAACCGAAAAACTGAGTACTTGCATTTGCCAGCTCGTTCCAGGGAGCAAAAAAACGAGTAGAGCGGTGAATAATGCCCCAGCACCTGCCCACATGAGAATCGCTGTAAAGCTGAGTACTTCCAGGATCATCAGCACAGTGCCTAAAATTAGCCAGTGCCAATAGGTGATCTCCGTCATTTCCAGCATAACTAAACCTCTAAATCAGTCTTGCTGATAGATGCGGCTTTGGTTGAAGTCCCAGCGTGCGCAGGTGCCGCTGGGTTCAAACCGGTTAATGCTCCCTTGGTCAGTTCTCCGATCCCACCTATGGCACCCAGTAAACCGGTGGCTTCAAGAGGTAAGAAGACGACTTTTCCGTTTTCAGCGCTGGCCACGGATTCTAGAGCGCCCACGTATTTTTGCGCCACAAAATAGTTGAGCGCTTGCACATCGCCACCACTTATCGCTTCTGACACCATTTGAGTAGCCTTTGCTTCGGCTTCTGCCTCACGCTCGCGAGCTTCTGCTTGCCTGAAAGATGCCTCACGTTGGCCTTCAGCAAGTAAAATCGCTGCTTGTTTTTCACCTTCTGCACGTAGTATTGCTGCCTCTCTGCTGCCTTGCGCATCCAGTATATTTGCGCGCTTTTCTCGTTCTGCTTTCATCTGGCGAGCCATGGCGTCAACCATTTCCTTGGGCGGGTTAATGTCTTTAATTTCAATACGTGTGACTTTGACTCCCCAAGGTTGGGTGGCCTGATCCACGACTCGTAAAAGACGCTCGTTGATCAAATTTCGGTTCGATAGTAGATCATCTAAGTCCATGCTACCCATCACTGTTCGTATGTTAGTGGTAGTGAGATTGATAATGGCGGCAACTCGGTCGTTGATTTCGTAAGAGGCCTTGGCGGCGTCCAGTACTTGGAAGTAGACGACACCGTCTACGGTGATCATGGCGTTGTCTTTGGTGATCACTTCCTGAGAGGGCACATCACAGACGGTTTCCATCATGTTGACCTTGTGCCCAATTTGGTCAACAAATGGCAGAATAAGCCTTAACCCTGGTTTGATTGTGCGGGTAAACCGCCCCAATCGCTCGATGGTATGCTCTTCACCTTGCGGGACCACTTTGGCCGCCGCAATCACGACAATCGCTGCCAAAATCAAAATGACAATGACAAAAACACTGAAGGTGCCCATTTTCCAACTTCCTCAGTTGCAACAGAGTGTCCCGTCATGAATAGCCGGGATCAAAACATGAGTGTAGCCCGAGTGGTACAACAGAGTAGAACGATAAATACCCATGGTCGGGGTTTTACCGAAATTACTGAGTTTGCGCAGCAGTTGATCCAAGAGCAGCGATTGGTAGAGGGCTTGTGTCACGTGTTTATAAGACACACAGGTGCTTCGCTGCTAATCACGGAGAATGCAGATCCAGACGTTCGTCACGACCTTGAAACGGTTTTTGCTGCCCTTGCCCCAGATGGCGATGCCCGTTATCGCCATGACTATGAGGGTCCAGACGATATGGCTGCTCATATTCGCTCTGCTTTGACGCAGACTACCTTGAGCGTACCTGTGATGAGCGGCAAGCTTATGCTCGGCACTTGGCAAGGCATATATGTGTGGGAGCATCGCTATCAACCCCATCACCGGGAGTTGATTTTTAGCCTGCAAGGATCGTTTTTGGCTTGAAGTTGGAGCAGCGCGCTAAAGCGGAGCCTGACATGCTGCACTTAATAGGCGTTTTGTTGCTTTGCAAGATCTTCTTCTAGACGCTGCTTTTGAACCTGCGCGTGTTGTTGGCGAATAATTTCGACTTTAGCCGGCAGTTCGTACCGGAGAGCGCTGCAACGGCAGCCAAATTGTCGCTGGTAAGAAATAGAAATGCCGTCTTGCTGCCATCTATAAAGCTGATCACTGATGAATTTACCTTTCTTTTTCAGCGGCTCGCCGTACTTGCGTTTAAGCTTGGCCAGCATTTGTCGGTGTGACGTCAAATTGATGTGATATTCAGCAAAGGCAAAGCCGTTATCCTGAGCATCAAAACCCAGATACAACCGCTGGCTCTCCGATAAAACTTCAGAGCTATCAAATGCTTCAAACACTTCTGGCCTTTCACTGTCGAGCAGTTTGGCGCCAGCTGCGCGTGCCGCAAGGCCCAAACTACCTTTGTTCGCGTTGCTTAGATTTACGCCAAAGAGCTCTACTGCTCCCAAAGAGGGGCATAACGGTAGCCAAAGAAACAACAAAAGTAGTATACGCATACCCTTTTGTCGGCGATAAGCGACTGCACTGCAGAGTGCTGACGTTCGCTTTAGCTATCAGTCTCGCCATTTAAAGCGAGAAGACGATGAGAGACTGCGGCTGTGTGCCGCTTTGCAGCGGCATTTGCCGCTTGTGGGTCCCGGCGGGCAATCGCAGCGACTATCTCCCCGTGCTGCTCGACCACTACACTGCCGAAATTGGTTTGTTCAAAAAGCCGCTCCGAGGAGATAGCAATACTCGCTTTCAATGTCTCGCGTAAATGACGCACTATTTCAAGCAGTACCTTGTTATGAGAGGCACCGGTAATCGCCAAATGCAGATCGGTGTCGTATTTGGCCATCGCCGCCTGGTCTTGGCGCGCAACGGCAGCTGCAAAGCGTCGGTGCAAATGCCGAATGCCGGAAAGCTCCTTGCCTGTGGCTTGTTTGGCCGCACCTTCAGCGGCCAGCGCATCCAGAGCAGATCGCACCGCTAATAAATCTTGCCGACTTTGAGGAGATTGCTTTAATAAGGTGGGTAGGGTTGAGGAGCTAGCGCTTGCCACAACACTACGGGCGCCGCGCTTGCTGGTGACTAACCCTCGAGTTCGCAAGCATTGCAGCGACTCTCGCAGCGCAGCTCTAGAGCAATTAAGTTGAGCAGCCAACGTGCGCTCAGCGGGCAATTTTCTACCCGGCGGCCAGCGCTCTGAGACTATAAATTCTTCCAGTTGCTGAAGATTGGTGGGCTGCGGCATCCGGTCTTTCCATGCGTTAAAGGCTCATTCGTTATTGCACCATGATTTTTCTACTGATTCAATTGGTCTGACCAATTGTGTTTTTCTTTGAGCTAACTGAAGGGCGCGCTAGCATGTCAGCAACAAAGGGAGAAAAACTGCATGAGTGTAGATTCATCGGGCGTCAAATCACAAGTTGGTCTTTTTGTCACCTGCCTCGTCGATTTGCAACGCCCCAGCGTCGGCTTTGCCGCGATCAAATTGTTGGAATTAGCTGGTTGCGATGTCGATGTGCCTGCCACTCAAACATGTTGTGGCCAGCCAGCCTTTAACAACGGTGATTTTGACTCAGCAGCCGCGCTGGCCCGACAGACGATCGCTGCGCTAGAAGACTACGACTATGTTGTTGCTCCCAGTGGTTCATGTGCTGGCACGCTCAAATGTCACTACCCCAAATTGCTAGCTGATGATCCGGACTGGGCGGCTCGGGCTGCGACTTTCGCCGACAAAGTGCATGAGCTGATGAGCTTCCTAGTGGATGTCAGGGGCCTGCAGCCCACAGCGCTCAACGCGCAATTCAATGCAAACGCGACCTACCACGACAGTTGTTCGAGCCTTCGGGAAATGGGTGTCAAAGAGCAACCGCGCACATTGTTACAAGGCGTTGCTGGGCTTGAAGTTGTAGAGATGGAAGACACGGAAGTTTGTTGTGGCTTCGGTGGCACATTCTGCGTCAAATACCCTGAAATCTCTGCGCGTATTGGTAGCGATAAATTGTCAAATGCCAAAGCGACGGGGGCTGACGTCTTACTGGGTGGTGACCTCGGTTGTCTGCTCAATTTATCGGGCCGCGCCCGACGAGAAGGCACTGATCTGCGTGTTTTCCACACGGCTGAGGTGCTTGCGGGCATGGCTGAACGTGGCATTGGCGAGGAGATCGAGTAATGGATGTTCGCAGCTTAGAATTTAAACAGCGCTCAGTTATCGCGCTGGACGAACCAAACCTGCAGAAAGCATTAAAGCAAGGCAAAGCGGGTTTTCAAGGTAATCGCGCAAGGGCGATCGATTTGGTACCGGAGTGGCAGCAGATCCGTAGCGATGCCAAGGTGATGAAAGACCATACTTTGGAAAACCTTGACTACTACTTGCTGCAATACGAAGCGGCGGTTGAGGCAAACGGCGGCAAAGTGCACTGGGCGCCAACTGCTGCAGATGCCAACCGGATCATTACTGAGCTAGTCACGAATGCTGAAGCCAAATTAGTGGTTAAGGGCAAGTCGATGGTCAGCGAAGAAGTTGCCTTGAACAGCGCTCTTGAAGCGGCTGGTGTGCAGACCGTTGAAACTGATTTGGGCGAGTACATTATTCAACTGGCTGGAGAGCCGCCCAGCCACATCATAGCTCCGGCTGCACATAAGACGAAAGAGCAGGTCTCTGACTTATTTGAAAAGGCGCATGGAGGTCCTCGGATAGAGGACCGCCCTGGTCTTGTCACTCAAGCACGGCACGTGCTGCGCGAAAAATTTATGACGGCTGACATTGGCATCACAGGCGCTAATTTGTTTATAGCCGAAAGCGGGCAGCATGTACTTGTCACCAACGAAGGCAATGGTGATCTTTGCTCAAGTGTTCCAAAAGTACAGATAGTGATCACCAGTATCGACAAGATTGTGCCAACACTCGAGGACGCGGCAGCCACGATCCGGCTGCTAGCGCGCAGTGGAACCGGTCAACATATTTCGAACTATACCAGCCTCTACGGTGGGCCCAAGGCGGCGGACGAATTGGATGGACCAGAGCAGTACCATGTGGTTCTTGTCGATAATGGGCGAAGCACGATGCTGGGCAATGCCTTTAGAGATATGTTGAGATGTATTCGCTGCGGTGCCTGCATGAATCACTGCCCGGTTTACGGCAATGTCGGTGGACACGCTTATGGTTGGGTGTACCCAGGGCCAATGGGATCCGTGCTAACACCCAATATGGTCGGCTTGGAGCAAACCATGGACTTACCCAATGCCTGCACCATGAATGGACGCTGTGCTGAGGTTTGCCCGATGAGCATACCGTTGCCTGATCTATTGCGAGAACATCGTCGACTTCAGTTCCAGCGCGGGCTCGGCGGTAAAGTAGCGCGAGGCACGTTGGCTGCTTGGGCAGCGGTGGCGAAGAAACCAAGCATCTATCAAACCTTGACTCGGCCAGCTGTTAAAGTCATGAGTTACTTTGGCGGAAAGAGCGGTGTCTACAAGACTTTGCCGGGGCTTGGAAGTTGGACCAGTCAGCGCGATCTTCCCGCCCCGCAAGGGGACACGTTTATGGCGCAATGGCGCAAACAACAAAAGAGCAAAAAATCATGAGTGGGCGCGATCAGATAATTGGCAATATCCGTCGTTCACTTGGCCGCGATGAGCCACTTGCCGAACAACAAGTCGCCGCCTTGCAATCACGCGAAGCAGCACATCGCCAACACGCCAGGCCGCAGGTTGGTGGTGATCTAGTCGGCCAGTTGAAAAAACAAATGGCGCGAGTGCAAATGACAGTGACTGAACTCGGCAGTGAAGCAGAGCTCGGAGAGGCGGTTGCAGAATATTTGCGAGAGCATCAGCTACCCGCCAACATAAGCATCGCACCAGAGTTACAACACGTAGACTGGCCAGAAGCTTTAGAGGTCCACGCAGGTGCAGCTCGTTCGGAAGACCTCAGTAGTGTAACGGCTTGCATTTGTGCTATCGCAGAGACGGGTTCGATTATGTTGTCTGCGAGTGCCTCTTCACCCGCAACTCTCCGCTTTATGCCCGACAACCACATGGTCGTTCTGTGTCGTGCTCAGGTGGTATCCCATCTAGAGGATGCCTGGCAAGTTATGCGGGATCAGCCTGGCGGAATCTCCAGAGCGGTACATATCAACACTGGCCCCAGTCGTACCGGCGACGTGGAGCAAGTGATTGAAATAGGAGCGCATGGCCCGCGCCGAATGCACGTATTTTTAGTTGATTAAGTTGCGATGACCTGACTGTAAAAGCGTGAGGTTATTTGTATTGGGCCTTAGTCAGTCTGCTTCTTTGCGTCGGTCTATCGGCATGTCGATGCGTGTGATATAAGCCTGTTGATTGCCAGTGTTGAGGGCGGCGAGTGCCCGAGTGTGCGTACAGCAAATACCGATAATCGCGTCTCGCTTGGTGCAGCTGCTTATTTACGCGATGTAAATTGCGTTTTATCTTCCGAATTTGATGGCTGCTAGCGTGTAGCTTGCGTGCTCGCTTAAGTATACGAATGACATTTTCTTTCTGACGTTCTAAGCGATGGATTTTCTCATCGGCTCGATGCAAAGATGCGTGTCGCCAGTCAATGTTGTGGTGCGATTGTTTGTGTGGTGGCTGCTGATGATACTTATCGGGTGTACTTGGAACTGTTGCCTGATTGTGCCCCTGTAAGGAGCCCCAAGGTTTAAAAAAGTTTGCAGGCTCTCTCGCTTGTAGATCACCTATCTGAGCACTGAGGCCCAGCAGCGTAAACGCGATGACTAGTTTCATACCGACTCTCCAAAAACCGTAAACAAAGGCAAAAGCAGGCCTTGATGTTCATTGCTGGGAGATTTGGAGTCATCGATGGCTTGGGAGTTCCAAGTATTTTCTATAAATGGCTTCGGCTTTGCTAGGTTAGTGACTCAGTCGTGGTTTTAAGTCGCTGAAATTGCAGTTGAACATCACTCTCTAGAGATAAACTTAATCACTGAAGCAATGGTTTCAGCAGTGACCAAGCGTTTTGCAATAGTATTTGCTGTGCTGCTTCGTTGGGGTGAATGCCATCGGCTTGCATAAGATCGAGATCCGTTGCCACACCTTCTAAGAAAAATGGCGACACGGGTACTTGATGTTCTTCGGCCACTTGCGCAAAGCTGGCGTGGAACTTTTTGCTGTATACGCCGCCGTAGTTGTCTGGGATGCGCATACCAAGAATAACCGCTTGGCAGTCACTGTCAGCGCAAAGTTGAACCATCGTTGACAAATTTTTACGCATTTTTTTTAGTGATAAGCCGCGTAAGCCATCGTTTCCTCCGAGTTCAATCACTAGTATATGAGGTTGATGACGTTCAAAAGCTGCGGGGAGCCTAGCAAGGCCACCAGATGTTGTATCGCCGCTGATGCTGGCATTGATCACTTGATGGGGGAATTGCTCGTCTTTGAGTTGCTGACGCAGTTTTTGCACCCAGCCATCAGCCTCGTCCATGCCATAGGCGGCACTGATGCTATCGCCTAAAACAAGAATGCTAGGCGGTGCTGCTCGAAGTGCAGTTGACGTCAAAAATAAAAATAACACGAGAGCAGACCAAAGGGATGCTCGATAAGATGAGAAACGAAACATGACAGAACCTGTTGGTAAATCAAAAGATATATTACTTCAAGCGAGTGGTCTCGCAAAAACTGTTGTCGCGCCCGGTGGAGAACTCTGCTTGCTCTCTGGTGCTGATCTGACGGTAAGCACGGGTGAAGTGGTAGCAGTAGTGGGGCCATCGGGTGCAGGCAAATCGACGTTACTTGGATTACTTGCAGGTTTAGACGCCGCTAGTGCTGGGGACGTTCAACTTTTTGGTCAATCACTTATAGGCATGGACGAAGACGAGCGAGCGAAATTGCGCCGTGGACGTGTAGCGTTTGTTTTTCAGAACTTTCAATTACTGCCTGGCTTGAACGCGCAGGAGAATGTGCAATGGGCGTTGGAATTGGCTGACATCCCGTCACCCTCTGATGCCGCTCGCACGGCGTTGGGGCAAGTAGGTTTAAGTGAGCGCGTGCATCACTATCCATCGCAACTTTCTGGTGGAGAGCAACAGCGGGTTGCCCTCGCGCGAGCCTTTGCACTTTCACCGCAACTGCTTTTTGCCGACGAACCCACGGGTAATCTAGATCAAGCAACCGGTGAGTTGGTGATGGAAGTCTTGTTCGAACTACGTGATCGCATCGGCTGTGCTCTGGTTTTAGTTACCCACGATATGGCTCTAGCTGCTCGTTGTGACCGCAGACTCACGGTACGTGACGGGCAGCTGAGTGAGGGCGCATGAATATCTGGCGAGAACTCCGACGCGCGGGTGAATTACGCGTCGTTGCGGCGGCATTAGTGGTTGCCGTTGCGGCGGTTAGTACGATCGGCTTTTTTACCGACCGTGTGCAAAGCGCACTAAACACGCGGGCTACTGATTTAATCGGTGCAGATATGGTGCTATCAAGCACCAGTGGAATTAATGCTGATGTGACGCAGAAGCTTGAAGAGCTGCAATTGCAACAGGTTAAGCTTGTGCAATTTCCCAGTGTTGCTCTAACAGAGGATGACGACAGCTCGTTGATTGCAGTGAAAGTAGTGGCTGAAGGTTATCCACTGCGCGGTGAATTGCAGATCTCAGATAGCTTGGGTGGTACCGCTCGAGTCGCCGATGGCGTGCCTCCACCCGGTGAGTTTTGGGTAGGGGGCCGGTTGCTGTCCGAACTCGGCCTGCAAGTGGGTGATAAATTACAAGTCGGGGAATTGTTGCATCCCATCACCCGCGTGATTCAATATGAATCAGATCGTGGAGGGTCGTTATTTCAAGTGGCCCCACGTGTGATGTTTAATAACGCCGATTTAGAAGCCAGCGGTCTGATCGGGCCGGGTAGTCGAGTTCGTCATTCGATGCAGTTGATGGGCGAACCTGAAGATTTGCAAACGCTAAGAGACTGGGTTGAAGCACAAGAAATCGCGGGTTTACGTTTACAAGGACTTAGCGACGCGCGCCCAGAAATTCGAAATGCCCTTGATCGTGTTGGTCGGTTCCTAGGTTTAGCTGCAATGCTAACGGTACTAGTTGCCGGTGCAGCCGTCACCGTAGCTTTGCAGGGATTAGTGCAACGTGAGTCCGACGCTGCAGCTATCAAACGCTGTTTTGGTGCCACGCAAGCTGAAGTTCTTGGTCAATTGTTTCATCGCTTAGGTCTGGTCTGTCTAAGTGCCAGCGTTATTGGTTTGCTGATAGGCTTTGGCATGCAGGCTGTGGTTGCTTCTGCTATCGGGCAGTGGTTTGACGCCGATCTTCCGGCACCCGGATGGACACCGGTTTTTGCTGGATTGGCGACTGCACTTATCACATTAGTCGGTTTTGGATTGCCCAGTGTATTGCGGATTCGGCAGGTGCCTGTCGTGCGTGTGTTAAGGCGAGAATTGGGTGCTCCCCCAGCAGCAGCGTGGCTTGTTGGTGGCGCCGCTCTAGTGGCATTGGCATTGTTGCTTCTGTGGCAAGCACGAAACGTACTTCTGGCCGGGCTTGTGTTATTTGCTATGCTAGCCGCTGTATTGCTGTTGGCTCTTTGCAGTTGGTTTGCCGCGTATTTGGCGCGCCACTGGCCCAATAAACTTCGCTCGGGTGTGCCATTTGGTGCCGCTGCTTTGGCGCGTCGGCAAGGCGCTGGGCTGTTGCAGGTCAGCGCGTTTGGTTTGGGTTTGTTAGCGCTGCTTTTACTGACTGTTGTCGGCGGTGATCTGCTGGAAAATTGGCAACGTGAATTACCGCAAGACGCGCCCAATATGTTTTTAATTAACATTCAACCAGAGCAGCGAGATGGTATCGAGCAAAAGCTAAAGGAAGCGTCAACTGGACCTATTGATTTATACCCGATGAGCCGCGGCCGTTTGGTGAGCATCAATAAAACCCTCGTTGATCCTGAAAACTACGTGGATGGAAGAGCTCAGAATCTCGCACGCCGAGAGTGGAACATTTCGTCATTGGCGCAACATCGTGAGGATAACCCTATTGTCGCTGGTGAGTGGTGGACTGAGGAGCAGTTGGATCAACCCTTGTTTTCTGTGGAACGCGAAATTGCTGGGAACTTGGGCATTGAGGTCGGTGATAGTTTGACCTACAGGATCGCCGGTGAGGACTACAGCGGAGTAGTGGGTAGCCTACGCGAAGTCACTTGGGACAGTTTTAAACCCAATTTCTTTTTGGTGGCAACGCCCAGTTGGCAGGCACAGTTACCTGCCACCTATATGACAAGCCTAAGGCTTCCTGAAGCAAGCCAAGGTGCGTTGATCGCATCTCTGGTCCGAGAATTTCCCGGAATAACTGCACTTGATGTGCGCGCTGTGATCGCTCAGGTTCGCAGCCTACTAGACAGTGGTTCAGCTGCAGTGCGATACACCTTGGCATTTACGCTATTAGCGGGGGTTGTCGTTCTAATTGCAGCCGTGCAGGCCAGCGCGGGTGAAAGGCGCCGAGAAGCGGCGTTGCAAAGGGCCTTAGGTGCCAGCCGCGCAGAGGTGCGCAATGCGCTGCTGGCGGAGTTTGCCGCTTTGGGTGCGTTAGCGGGTCTACTCGCTGCTGCAGTGGCAGTCGTCGTCGGGCAATTGGTCTCCAGATTCGTCTTTGAAGTCAGCATGCCCATCGACTGGTCCTTGCTGTTGATTGCGCCTTTGGTTGCTGCTGTTGGGGTCGCAGCTGCAGGATGGTTTGCTGCTCGATCTGTACTACAAACCCCGCCAGTGCGTGTACTTAACAGTGAGATGTAATCAGCTTTGGCAGGCTGTATTAGAGGCTTTTCCGCAAGATAAAAATTAGTGAAATTGACCGCAGCGGTTAGTGCTGCTGCGGTATAATTGCTGGCTGCAATATTTCCTGAGAGTGCAATGAAACACGCGCTGCTGGTAGAAGATTCTCAAGTCGCTGATTTTTCAATGGCCGAGGCTTCGTTGTGTCAATCACTCGACGACCCCGCTCCGATGTTGGCTGCGCTAGAGACAGCGTGGCGTTGTCACTTATCGAGCACACCAAGCGCCAGCCCCGTCATTGCAGCCGTTATGCTGCATCAACTCGGTGCAGATGAAGAGACAAGGCTTGCGGCGCTGTTAGCCCCTGGTCCTGATGACGGCGGCCTCAGCCTGGAAGATGTAGGCGATACGTTTGGCGAGACGGTGGCCAAATTGGTGCAAAATGTGCGGTGGATGCGAAGCTTTGGTGAGGCTGCTGGTCTGCCAGCACATGGCAGTAGCCCGCATCGTGCTGAGCGTGTGCGACGTATGTTGCTAACCACTGTTGAAGACGTTCGTGCGGTTTTGGTCAAATTGGTTTTTCAACTGCGCCAGTTGCAATTGATCAATGCTGAAACTGCAGAAAATCGCCAACGCGTCGTGCAAGAAACCTTGGATATTTACGCGCCGCTTGCAAACCGACTTGGTGTGGCTCAGCTCAAATGGGAATTAGAAGACCTGGCTTTTCGTGAGCGCGAACCTGAAGCCTATAAACGCATAGCAAAAGCGCTCGAAGAACGGCGCGCTGATCGAGAAACCTATATCGCCGCTTTTGTAGCGCGACTACGCAATCTTTTAGAGACTGATGGCTACATGGATTGCCAAGTGTTTGGCCGTCCAAAACACATCTATAGCATCTGGAAAAAAATGCGCCGAAAGCGCGTTGAGTTTGACGACCTTTTTGACGTTCGCGCGGTAAGAGTATTAGTTTCTAATGTGCGAGATTGCTATGCGGTACTGGGTCTGGTGCACAATACCTGGACACCTATTCCGAGTGAGTTTGATGACTACATCGCCAATCCTAAGGACAACGGCTATCAGTCTTTACACACCGCTGTGTTTGGCGACGGTGGGCGGCCTGTAGAAGTACAAGTGCGAACCTCTGCGATGGACCAAGACGCTGAGCTGGGTGTAGCTGCGCACTGGCACTACAAAGAAGGGGGGGCTTTTGATCAGCGTTTGCAAGAGAGCATTAACCAGCTTCGCCAACTCCTTGAAGGGGGAGAAGAAAATAACAGTGACCAAGACAACGAGGCCTTGGCGAGTGAAGCTCTACGTGACAGGGTCTATGTCTTTACCCCTACCGGTGATGTATTGGACCTTCCCGCCGGTTCAACACCGTTAGATTTCGCCTACGCGGTTCACACCGAAGTTGGGCATCGCTGTAGAGGGGCAAAAGTCAACGGCGCGATCGTTCAGTTAAACCGTGTTCTCCGCACGGGAGAGCAAGTTGAAGTTTTGACAGCTCGCGAGCCGCGTCCTAGCCGTAATTGGCTAGTGCGAGATTTGGGCTATTTGGCCAGTACCCGAACACGAGCCAAAGTACGCGCTTGGTTTAACTTACAGGATCACGACCAAAACTTGTCCGAAGGGCGAACAATGGTCGATGCTGAATTGCGGCGTTTGGGTCAACGGGATATCGCGCTCGACACGCTGGCAAAGGCGCTACACCTCGACGGTGCTGAAGGTCTGTGTCTAGCGCTGGCTAGAGGCCGCGTGAGTATTGGTCAAGTGACTAATGCAGTGGAGACGCTGCGCCGTGGCAATGAAGCCGGGCACGACTACGTGGTTGAGCCCAAGCCCGCGAGCTCTAGAAGAACGAGCGATGGCGATATTAACGTGCTCGGTGTTGGTCAATTGCTGACTAAACTAGCACCGTGCTGCAACCCTGTTCCCTACGACCACATTATTGGTTACATCACGAAGGGTAAAGGAGTGACGATCCATCGCACCGATTGCAGCAACGTGATCAACTTAGGTGTCAACGAGACACCCCGGCTAATAGAAGTCGAATGGGGAGAGGATAGCAACGCGAGGTACAGCGTTGATCTGCGAGTAGACGCTTACGAGAGACCTGGTTTATTGCGCGATGTATCTGCACTGTTGAGCCATGACGGTGCAAATATACAAGCACTGCACTTAGACGTGCAAGCTGAAGACCATATAGCATCAATGTCGGTCAAGGTAGAAGTGAGTGACAGTGAGCAACTGACCCGCATTATCAATCGCCTAGGCCAGTTGGCCAATGTGTTTGATGTTCAGCGAGAACACAAGTGACAGAATTAAACACCCGAGTCCACCGCCAATGTTAAAAAAAGAACGTGCGGCTTTTGTCGAAAAGCGTCTGGCGGAGTTATATCCGGCGCCACCCATACCGCTTGACCACACGAACAACTACACACTTTTGGTGGCAGTGTTGTTGTCGGCTCAGTGCACGGATGCCCGCGTGAATAAAGTGACTCCCGCGCTTTTTTCACTGGCAGATAATGCTGCTGACATGTGTGATGTCGACGAGCAGATAATTTTAGATATCGTCAAACCTTGCGGATTGGCTCCACGCAAAGGGAAAGCTATCGCTCAATTGTCGCGCCTATTGGTCGAGAAGCACGGTGGCGAAGTACCAGAAGATTGGAACGCACTTGAAGCATTGCCAGGAGTAGGTCACAAGACTGCTTCAGTGGTGATGAGTCAAGGCTTCGGTGTACCTGCTGTGCCAGTCGATACCCATGTACATCGTTTGGCGCAACGTTGGGGCCTGACCGACGGTACTAACGTCTTAAAGACAGAAAAAGATTTTAAAAAACTTTTTGCACCTGAAAGTTGGAACGCATTGCACATACAATTCATTATGTATGGGCGCGAGTATTGTACGGCGAGAGGCTGCGACGGCACGGTGTGCGAGATATGCCGTACTTGTTATCCCAATCGCAAAAAGCCCTTTGTCGCTAAAAAGCCATAGGGCGTCTCAGATCTTCTAGCACCCAAGGGCGCTATTGAACGTTAAATTTCCAATTCGGAAGCTATAACGGCCTGATGCGTTTCTTCAAAAGTTACTGGTTCAATTGCCTCCACGGTCGCATCCAATTTAGTGCCGGGTTCTGTCTCCTGAGTTTCCGCTAACGGAATAGCTCGCAATGTCAGTTCAAATAACTCTGTTGACGTGTGGCGCATCCACACTCGATACGGCCGATGGTAGCTTGCTAGAAGTTCCACATCCACCAGACGCTCGGGGAACGCATTGGGGTAATTTGAATATACTCGCACACCTTCTGTGAACAGTGCATTAGGAGACTCAGGCGCTTTCAACTCGTTTCTGCCGTAAATCTCGGCAGCACCAAGATACCACCTAGCGTGACGAGAGCCATTCGAGTTCAGCAACAGAACGGTGTTTTCGCCTGTGACGTTGGACCGTTGTTGGATCTCCTTAACTAGTGCAATGGGTGGTGCGTCTTGCATCATTGAATCGAGTATCGTGGGGGAGGCTGCAAAGATTGCACTGGCCATAAGAATATATTGAAACCTATGACCCCAGCGACGACTTTGCAGGCCAATTAACGGGAGTAATATAAACAATGGCAGCAACGGTATGTAGAATCGAGTATGCGGCGGTACTAGCATGATGACCACGATTGAATACGAAATTATGACGAGCAATAGATAGCCGATGGATTCGGATATTCTTTTCGCTTTTTTCCAACAATAACTAACCCGAGGTAACAGTGCTAAAAATCCAAATGCGTAAACCACAGTGTAGAGTGTGCCTTGGTATGTCCACTCCACATTGCCTCGCAGCCAAGGGTTTAGCGTTGTACCAAAACCTTCCAGAATTCTAGCAACACTCTCGGGATACCAAAGGTTAAGTCCCAAAGCGAAATAACCTAAGGTTCCGATGTGGGTGACGGCTCTGTAAAATATCTCTGACAATTGCACATTATTGGCAAGCAAGGGTGAGCCACTGGCCTCGTTGAAACTGGCTTTAAATCGCATGATTTGGTTGAAGTAAGTCATCCAGCCATCGCCGTCCAAATTAAATTGAGAGATGACAGTTGGCACCAACCAACATAAGTTGACCAGTAAAAAAACGGCGATCGATTTCAACATGACACTTGTCTGAGGTCGAAAGTAAAACAGCGTAGCAAAAAGCAAAAGCGGTGCGAGCAAACCAAATTGAGGTCGAATACCGACAGCTAACGCCATTGCTGCAGCGGTCCAAATCAATAGCGCGGGTTGGCGGGATTTAACGTATTTTAGGGCGAGTAAAATAACGACACCTAAGACAGCAGCTGCAACTGTATCACTCATTGGGCGGCTTGCGGTCATCCACAGGCCAGGGCTAAAAGCTAATATGACGGTGCCAATTGCTGCGGTTTTAGCCGTTAACAATCGGTTAAAAATTTGATACCAAACAGTTACAAATAGAGCACCGCCAAATGCTGATGCTAACGTTAGTGCGAGAGTGATATTGTTCAAGAGGGAATTTAGTAATTTCACAGAAGCGATGTAGACGGGTGCTCCTGGAGGATGCGGCGCATCCTTCACCAGATCGTAGTTATTGACTGCCATGGCGAAATTAATCGAATCGTAGTCTTCAAGAGCGTAGCTAGCCGTTACGCTGTACAGAATAAAAGCGATAAAAAATATGCTGAGATAGGTTGCCAGCGAGCTAGAGTTCTTAACAAGCTCTTTGTCTTGTGAATGATCGGCGGCGGGCAGCAAAATATCGGGATAAAGCACTCGCACACTAATTTTCTTCGACGTTGTCTGTGATTCAATTTCAAGCTTTTGAAAGGCCATACGCAACTGTCATCCTGGAGTCGCTCGCTTACTTGATTTCCTTTAAACGGGGTAGCCCGATAAAGATCTGTTTTTTTAGTCTTCAAAGACTGGCAAATTACATCTGCTAAATGGATGCTAAAAAATCTGTTTGAAGCAAAGATTGAGTTAAGAAACCTAAGATCAAATCATGCGCGTACCGTCGACGCGCCAAATTAGGTCCAACCGCATTGCAAATCTAGCCAATAGCACCACACTTGCCGTCGATTCGCACCCTGCTGGGTACTAACTTTTCACGCTGACGTCACTGACCGGACCTAGTCTGAGACTCCTTAATTAGTATTTTTGATTAACTAACTTTAGCAATCTTGAATCCATTTACATTGTTAACGATCATGAATATCGTAAATGTTTTGCTTTATTGATTTAAATTGGGTGTTTTAATTCGATTCACACAGGCCTTTTAGTATCTGATTACCTTATGTGTTAATTAATTGATACATTCACGATGAATCATTGGCATGAAATGTAGTGCTAGGGAGCCCCAGATCAAGCCATACTCGCACCGTCGAAGCGCCAAATTTGGCCCAGCCAAGTTGCAAATCTAGCCAAGAGCACCAAACTTGCCGTCTATTCGCGCCTTGCTGAGGCCAAATTTTTCACGCCTATGTCACCGACTGGGCATAATCTGAGTGTCCCTAGTTCGGTTTTTTTTAATTAAAAATCGGAATGCATCAGGGCGTGTTTTTTCTATTTTGGCAGCGATTTAGTCTTTCATTGCCGCAAACAGAGAGTTGGTTTTAGGTTTACAGTCGAGTCGTGTTTTTAAATCGTTTGAAGCTCAAGTCCTTTGCCTTAAATCTTAAGCGAGCAAAGACGCATCCTTTGTATAGTTCGCTGCCAAACTACAATTCTTGCTGAACCATTCATTGAAGCGGGAAACCAGAAGCCTTTTACTGCTGTGCTCGGGAATAGTGACGCAATAGGGTTGGCTTAAAGGCATGTGACTGCGACTGGCTAACACAAGAGTGCCACGTTCTATCTGGCCTGCCGCCAGCAAGCCTTGGCAAAGTGAAACTCCAAGCCCTGAGACGGCAAGATCAAGAGCTGCTTTGGAGGAGTTGGCGATCAAGGTATTGTTGTAGTCGTCGGCTGGTGGAGAAGTACCTGTTGCCTCAAACCAGCTTGTCCAGCTGGGAAATGTAGCAGCTGATGGTCCCCAATCAGTTTGAATAAGCGGCATCTTCAACAGGTTTAATGCTTTTGCTGCATCTTTATACTGAGTAAAAAGTTGCGGTGAACACACTGGATAGAGTGCGTCTGTCAACAACGGCACAGTATCAAAACTCCGATAATGAAAACGGCCGAAGGATAATCGAAAATCAATATTATCGCGTTCGAAATCCACGGTGTCTTCTTCCCCACGAATGGACAGCGAGAAAGGTTCTTCGTTTTTCACAAATGTTCCAATCTCGCTGCAAAGCCAACCAGTAATCAGAGAAGGTGGCATCGATATCGTTAGTCTAGATCGGCGACCATGGCCGGAGAGCTGGGTTGATACCGCGTTCAACTGTTCAAAGGATGCGCGTAACTGCGGCATAACTTCTAAAGCCGCTTCGGTAGGGAAAATTCCTCGGTTAACACGATAAAACAGCTCACGTCCTAAGCTTTCTTCTAAACCCCGGATCAATTGACTCACCGCAGCAGGGGTCACTGACAATTCAACCGCGGCAGCTGCAAAGCTGCCCGTGCGCGCTGCTGACTCAAATGCTTGTAGACCTTTTAATGACAGCGCCATGGCTGATGCAACTCGTTAGATTAGAAAAACTAATTATAAGCTAAGTATAAATTAGTTCTATATAGACTGGCTAACTGATAGCCTGACCACAAGGTTGGGTAACGCTGTTCGAATACCAGCGAAGAAGGTTGTATCAATGCTAGTGATATCAAATCCCTGAGGTCGTCAAAAATGCCTGTCTCTTTCGATGAGCAAAAAGAATTGGGTGCGCAGCATGCTCAATTCACCTCCATTGACTGGCCGACATGGTTATTGTTGGTTCTTTGTACCTTTTTACTATTGATTATCGCCACCATGGGCTCTTCAGTCTCTTTGTGGTTTAGCGTCCCCGTACTGGCTCTTTTGATGACGTTGCATTCTTCGCTGCAACACGAAGTGCTGCACGGGCACCCGACAAGTCATAAAGGCATCAACGAGTTGTTAGTGTGCATACCTTTTGGTCTATTTGTACCCTATCGACGTTTTCGCGATACACACTTAGAGCACCATATCGATGAACGCTTGACTGATCCGCACGAAGACCCCGAGAGTAATTATTTACAGCTGGGAGATTGGGAAAAATTATCCAAATATAAACGCCGCCTTTTGCTGATGAATAACACCTTGGCAGGGCGCATTTTTCTCGGTCCGTTGATTGGGATGTCCTCCTTCTATTGCAACGATTTTAGATTGGCGAGAGCCGGTGATCATTCGATTACAAAAGCCTACTTGTTACACGTCTTGGCAATGCTGCCTTTAATGTGGTTATTGGATCAAGAGGCTGCCATGCCATTCTTGGCTTACATAATGTCGGCATACCTAGCATTGTCTATCTTGCGAGTGCGTACCTTCTTGGAGCATCGCGCTGAGTGGGAAGTGCTAAATCGCATTGTTGTTATCGAGGACAGAGGCCTTTTCTCTTGGCTGTTTCTCAACAATAATTATCATCTGGTGCATCACCTGCATCCAGGTGTGTGCTGGTATAAGCTGCCCGCGATGTTTCGAGCTAATCGAGACAGATATCTCCTCGATAATGGCAGTTACTACTATCCAAACTACCGAAGTATTTTTGCCCGCTATTTTTTTAAGGCGAAAGACCCAGTGCCTCATCCAATGAGTTGTAGCGGAAAATGGCAGACTGCGAAAGCTGCAGAGCAATAAAAATGGGGTCGCTTTTTTTTGAAAAAATAATATTGGTTGATTTTTTAGGTCAAAAGAATCCTTGGAATAGTTAAGCCTCGGTTAAAGACCGCTAATATAAATAATTGAAAACGAATGGAATCAACAAACTGTGTAGAAACACTTCCCCGGCGAGTTGCAGCTTATGCTTGACTATTTTCTCGACAATCAAAACTTCACGAGACTCCTTGCGGCATCGTTAATATTCTCCGCAATGGCGCTCTGGGAGTTCGTTGCTCCTCGCCGTCGCCAAGAGGTTCCTAGGTTGCTACGCTGGAGCAACAATCTGGCTCTGGTGTTTGTGGATGTTTTAGTCATTCGCCTTGTTTTTCCTGTGCTCGCAGTAGGTTTCGCACTGACTGCTCGGCAGCATGGCTGGGGGCTATTCAATATTCTCGCTGTTCCAAGTTGGCTCGAGTTTATTGTGGTCTTACTGATACTGGACATGGCGATTTATTATCAGCACAAATTATTTCATTCGGTGCCACTGTTTTGGCGCTTCCACCGACTTCACCACGCTGACCTCGAGCTCGACGTCAGTACTGGCCTTCGTTTTCATCCACTGGAAATTGTACTTTCAATGCTGATAAAGCTTGCCCTAGTAGCGCTGGTTGGCGCGCCAGCAGTAGCTGTTCTAGTATTCGAAATGCTGCTAAATGCCAGTTCTTTGTTCAACCACAGCAATGTGCGCATGCCGAAAATTTTGGAAAAAGTGTTGCGAACTATTATTGTTACCCCGGACATGCACCGAGTACATCATTCAATTTGCCCAAGTGAAGCTAATAGCAATTTTGGATTTAACCTGTCGTGCTGGGACAGGATATTTGGAACTTACAAGGCAGAGCCTCGCGCTGGCCAAGTTCGCATGCAGTTAGGGGTTGATCATTTCCGCTCAAGACGTGATCTTTGGTTGGATCGGTTATTGTTGCAGCCTTTTAGACACCGAATAGTTGGTACAGAAAAACGCGCTAAATCCAGTGAGGAGAATGACGGGGGGCAACATAAAGGAGATAATGCGGACTAGGGAACCTAAGCTCAAGTCACGCTCGCACCGTCGATGCGATAAATTCGGGCCAGGCGCATTGCACATCTTGCCAATAGCACCACTGTTGTCGTCGATTCGCGCCTTGCTGGGTCCAAATTTTCACGCCAACATCACTGACTGGACTTAAGCTGAGGCTCCCTAGAAATCCTCGCATGAAAGCTGCCTGAGCTTGGCGGCAATGTGGTCTCCAGCAATTGAAGGACATTATGTTTAACGCCAGTTTCCCGATGTACAATTTCAGCGAAATCGAACCCGCGCTCTCAACGCTTTGGCAGGGAATAGCAACCCATTTGGACCGGGAGGGTGTCAAAGATCTACCCACCGAACTCTCACACGGTAAACCGTTAGCAGAACTCCTATCAGACAAAAACTTGCTCCTTAGTCAATGCTGCGGTTATGACGTGGTAAGCAGTTATAGAGGCAGCTTACAACCGCTTGCAGTGCCTCTGTTTGATGTTGAAGAGTGCTCGGCCCACGAGTACTCCAGTTTGATTGTCGTGCACGAAGACAGCCTTTACGACGATGTTTTGCAAATGCGGGACACTGTCGCTGTGGCCAACGGGCCAGAATCACATTCAGGCATGAGCTCACTTCGTCATCAGGTTGCGGCCAAGCACATAAACGGTCGGTTTTTCAGCGACGTTTTTTACAGCGGTAGCCATCGAGATAGCTTGCTAGCCATTCGCGATAAGACAGCTGATGTTGCAGCAATTGATAGTGTCACCTACAAGCTGCTCAAAATGTATCGGCCATACGAATTGAAACAAACTCGTGTGATTGGCATGACAGTACACGCTCCCGCTCCTCCCTATGTCACGCACGTAGATCGTGGCAGCGACACGGCGGAACGTGTTTTGAGTGCCTTATTGCAAGCCTTTGAAGACCCAAACTTGGCAGCAGTAAGAGCCGACTTATTACTCAAGAGTATCGTCTCCATTGATTTGAAGGCTTACCAAAAAATTTTGGATCTAGAAAACTACGCTAAGCGGATGGGTTACGTCGAGTTAGGGTAGAGGATTTGCCGTGCGTGTTGAATCTGTCTATTTTGTTAGCATCTGAGCTGATACTAGGTAAAACCCAAAGGGCTCAAGTGGTCTGGCTATTTAAACTCGATAGCCAATTACGAAGTTCAGTCACACGGGTCGGCAACGCCAAATCTTGTTGAATTCCGCCCAGCGCTTCGGCACCACGATCTGGGTTTTCGATCGCGCGTTCCACCTTCTCCAGTATTGTATTTTGTTTGCTAAACAAACCACGCTCTCTATATAAGTAGTCTGCGATGTGTTGAAGGCTAAGCTCAGGGTGGTATTGCAGACCCCAAAACTTAACCCCACCTAGTTCGTATACCAACCCTTGAATACTGTGCTCGTTTTCTGCGGTGATTTGCGCACCGCTGGGTGGCCTCGCGATTTGATCGCGATGAATGCTGGTGCAACTGAATCCGCTTCTACGACCCTTATGCAGCAAGTGTTGTTGGCCGAATTCACTGAGCTGAATGTTTTTCGCCAAGCCGATTTCTAGCCCATCAGGTGATACTGCTGTCTCACCGCCCAAAACCACATTGGCCAATTGCAGACCGTTGCAAGAACCGATAGTTGGAATGTTGGCTGCAAATATGCACTCCATAGCGCTGCGTTGCGGGTGGGCTTCGGGTGCACTGGTCGACCAATCGACACCAGCACCCGTGAAAGCCGCGCCATCGAACTGGCTCAGGTATTCAGCGTCTAGCTCGTCAGTTGAAAGGTATGGTTGAAAAATTTCAAATTGCACTTCGCTACAAATCTCATGCAATACAGTGCCATAGTTCTCGGCGTTGCTCGTCTGGCCGTTCGCCCCTGCATCAGCGACTAACGCTGGGGAATTGCCTTCTACCACGAGTATTTTTAGCATTGCTTTGATCTCAATAAAGCGTGTTCATCGTCCATATTTTTTTGAACGCAGAGCTCAGGGTATCAGGCTGATCAACTATCCGCTGTTGTATTGTCTGCGGGCTGAACCATTCTCCACCGAGAAGCTCGTCGGGGCAAAGACGCATTGAGCCATTATGTAGAAGGGTGTAGACCTGCACAAACTCCCATCCGCTGACTTCACTTGGTCGCAACATAAACAGCGGCTTCAGCGGTTCTTCGAGGACAATTCCAAGCTCCTCTTGCAGCTCTCGTACGGCACAGGCAGCATAGTCTTCGCCAGCATCCACGTGGCCAGCGCAGGAGCTATCCCAAAGCCCAGGGTCAGAGTCTTTGTGCCAGGCGCGTTGTTGTAGAAACAACTCCCCCGCAGAGTTATAGACCAGAATGTGGCAAGCACGATGCCGCAGGCCTCGGCGATGTATTTCAGCGCGGGTGAGAGTGTCGATGACACGGTCTTGTTCATCCACCACATCGAGCATTTCGAAGTCGCTGTTAGGTGCTGTCATTTTAGAGGACTGCAGCATGGATGCTGCTCACCGCGGTTCCCAGCCGTATTTAAAGCCTTCATCGATTGCTTCCTGTTGTCTTTGATCAGTGTAACAGCGACCACGCTGTGTCATATACTGTCCAGCCTAGGCAATAAGAGCGAGAGCATTGTGAAAGATTGGTTTGCAATAGAGCGTGATGGGCAGTTGGTGGGCATGTTCGACGAGTCTCGGACGCTTGCCACGCAGGAGCCCTTATTGCAGCGTGCGGTCTATACCGTGACCGACAAGCCGACGTTGTTTGCTGCTGCGGACACCGCATTACACCACATCATCAGCACCTTTGCGGAGCAGCGGATAAACCCCAGCCACCCGCAGGCCTGTGAAGAAGAGGCCTCTCAGTGGTTGTTAGAGCCGGGTCTGGATAATCCAGAACTACAGGATTTAGAAAGCTTGGCCTTTGTCACTATTGACAATCGCGACTCCCGTGATCTTGATCAAGCGCTTTTTCTAGAGACATTACCCAATGGGTATCGGCTGCTCTACGCGTTGTCCGATGCGGCTTACTATGTGCGGCCTGGCACCGCTTTATTCGATGAGGCGCTGCAGCGCGGTTCCACCTATTACGCACCGGGTATGGCCGCACCTATGCTGCCAACAAGTCTCAGTGAGGGCTTGGTGTCGCTCAACCCCGACGTGAGGCGGCGAGCATTGGTTTTTGATATCAGTTTGGATAAGCAGGGTAACTGCTGTAGCGCATCGACCTATCAGGCTCGTATTCGCAGTCGCGCAAAACTGAGTTATCCCGGTGTGCAAGCATGGCTGGATCAACAGGACAGCGGTAAAGCTCACCCTTGGGACTCACTTGATTACGCGCCTAGCTTAAGGCTGTTACCTGAAATTGGTATGGTGCGCATGGCACTGGCACGTGAGCGAAATGTGGTTGAACACAACCGCCGCGAAGTGCAGATGAGTATTGATCCTGAAGATTCTTCATCTTTTTTGCTAACGCTACGTGATCGCAATGATGTGGAACGCTACAACGAGCAGATTTCGCTGCTGTGCAATATGGTTGGCGCGCAGATGTTGATGCAGCGCGAAAAGCTGACCGACGACATGCAAGCGGTATTTCGGGTGCATTTACCGCCCGTGCAAGAACGATTGTCCAGACTGCGCGAGACACTCGCTGAACTCTGCGAGTTACATCAGTTAGACAGCGTCTGGCGCTGGGATGGCGAATCGACCTTGTCGGATTACATGCAAGGGCTACCCGATGGTCAGCAGTGGCAAAGTATGCGGCAGGTGGTAGAGCGGCAAGTTATGCTGAGCAACCACGCGTCAGAGTTTTCGGCAGAGCCTGGCCCACATCACGCCTTGGGTGTCGACGGCTACGCACGTTTTTCTTCGCCCATGCGCGAGATTGCTGGCATATTCAGTCACAAAGAATTGCTGGAGACGCAAGGCGCACTCACGCCTGAAAGCAAGGCGGAAGACGAAGCGCTTCGCGAGCAAGTCATCGTTGCTGCCAATGCCTCAAAAAAGGCGCAGCGCAAATTAGAAAAGAGTTTTCAGTTGCACATTATCGAGCAGTATCTCCGTGACGATTTAAGCTTGCCTGCTGAGCAACGCACCGTGCGAGCGGCCACGGTAATGGGCATGCGAGGCACGAGAATTTATCTCTCGCTGCAGGACTTATCGCTCGACATTAAACTCTATGCCGATGATCTAGAACAGCAGTACAACTGCAATTATGAAATCAGTTCTACAACAGCTACGCCTGACGTCGGCAAAGCGCCGCTTCTGCGTATTGGCGATTCTGTGAATATTCGAACAGAGGCGTGGGACGAACAACGCCGACGGTTTTTATTTCGACTTGTTTGACAACGCGATGCGCCACGGGCGTATAGTTGGCTGCTAGTTCTTCAGAGCCTCGCAAGTGACAATCCCCACATCCAGCCTCAGTCAGCAAACGGCTTTTACCCTGGTCTGCGTGGCCACCGTTTGCCTGGCGACCAAGGGAATATTTGCCCGTTTAGCACTGGACACCGGCATGACCGTTGCCGCCGTGTTGTTGTTACGTGCTCTCTGTGCCACGCCCTTGTTTTATCTGGTGGGCCGCTGGCGCGCGGCTGCACACAGCAACGAATACACACCCCGTGACATAGGCCTTGCCTTGGCCTGCGGGTTTCTCTTTACGCTTGCCACCGGTTTCGACATCTATGCACTCAGCATCATGGATGTTGGAGTGAGTCGAGCAATACTGTTCACCTTCCCGCTGTTTGTGCAATTGCTGGGCATAATTCATCAACGGCGATCTCCTGAGCGAAAGGAAATAGCCACGTTTGTGGTGGCTTATTGTGGATTGATTTTAATGCTTGGATTGTTTGACGGTGTGGAGATGCGGCTGCCGCTACTCGGGGTATTCTGTGTGCTCTGTTCCGCCGCCACCTATGGTGCGTACCTGTATTACGGGCGCGGTGTCAGCTTGCGTCTGGGTGCTAACCGATTTACGGTTTACTCCAATCTTTCAACGCTTTTGGTCTTCGCGCTGTTGGCGCCGTGGCTCGTGGTAGAGGCAGATTTTCAATTACCGGTGTCAGGGCTCTTCTGGATTGCTTGCCTTGTGATCTTCGCCACCGTGATACCGTTTTTGATGTTGTTTGAAGGCATGCGCGAAATAGAAGCAGCTCCCGCCACGCTGATAAGTATGGCCAGCCCTGTGATTTCTCTGAGTTTGGCAGCCTATCTCTTTGACGAGCGGGTCACCAATTTGCAAATGTTAGGATTTGTACTGGTATTAGTGGGTGTTAGTTTGCTCAAAATGCCGATAGCTTTCTTACAAAAACGTGCGCCTTAAAAATTGATTCCCTGTTCTAACTATTGGGTGTCCCTGAGGCTGCAGCAACTGTCGTTTACAAGTGTGCTCTTTAGCTAAAAAGCGTTAAGCTAATAGGGCCTGTTTACTGGAGTCTCCGTCATGGATCAGCACGCTCAATCAACGTTATTTGCCCGTCTCCATCAAAAAAACAATCCACTGGTTTTATACAATATCTGGGATGCTGCTTCTGCCAAGGTTGTTGAATCATCCGGTGCACAAGCCCTAGCGACGGGCAGTTGGTCGGTGGCGGGCGCACAGGGTTATGCTGATGGTGAGTTGCTTCCTTTGCCATTCTTGTTGCAAATAGTGCAGCGTATCGTTGCGAGCGTCAGTATTCCGTTGAGCGTGGACTTCGAAGGCGGTTACGCTGTCTCTGCGGATGAAGTAGCCGACAACGTGGCCCAGCTGATTGTTGCAGGTGCTGTGGGAATTAATTTTGAAGATCAAATAGTAGGCAATTCAGGCCTGCACAGTATTGGTGATCAGACAAAACGTATCGCGGCCATCCGATTAAATGCAGCTGAAGACTCTGAATTAGATTTTTTTATCAACGCGCGAACAGATGTATTCCTAAAAGAGCGAGACTCAACCAAGCACGCGAGCCACGTGCCGGAGGCGATTGAGAGAGGGCAGGCATACGCTGAAGCTGGAGCATCCGGCTTTTTTGTTCCGGGACTGAATGATCTAACATTGCTCGCTGAGGTCTGCAACTCGGTAGATCTACCTGTTAATGCAATGGCGAGTAACGCTGGCCCTTCATTGGCCGACCTAGGCTCTGCTGGCGTTGCGCGGATCAGCCACGGCCCCGGTCCATTCAGAACTGCCTGCGCTGATTTGGCCGATCGCCACCGCGAGGCAATGGTTTAAAAAATTATCTTAATTCTGAAGCGCACTGCCTCAGGATTAATACCGGCATACAGGGAGGTGAGCTATCGGGTGCTCTTATCCCGTGTATAAACACATTGCCCACCCAGCCAAGTTTGTTGGAGTGTGTGGTCTGCATTGAGCAGGGCAAAATCTGCACGGTAGCCTACGCGCAAATGCCCTCGGCAGTCGTCAGTTCCTAAAAATTCTGCCGGGTATTGACTCGCCATACGCAGTGCCTCTTCTAAGGGTAAACCTAAGCGAATAACGCAGTTGCGCACAGCGCCAGCCATATCCAACGCAGACCCCGCCAATGTTCCATCGGCTGTGGCGCAGCGACCGTCGACAGCGTAAATGGTCTCGCCATAGAGCTCAAAGCTGTCTTTATCACTGCCGATAGTCGCCATGGCATCGGATACCAACAAGGTTTTACCTTGCGCTTTTGCTGCAATCGACAAAGCTGCGGTGGTGTCGTGTAGATGAAAACCGTCGATAATAATACCCATATAGCTGTCTTGGTCTTCTAATGCGGCACCCACTACACCTGGCTCTCGACCGGTGAGCGGGGACATGGCATTGTGCAAATGCGTAAAGCAACTCAGGCCCTCGGTCAGTGCGGTCTTAATACAGTCGTAGCTGGCAGCACTATGACCTGCACTCACTCGCACCCCCAATGCAGTTAGCTTGGCGATTGCTCCTTCGGGCATGTTTTCAGGCGCAACGGTCAGTAAAAACCTCTCTCCAGGCATGCGTAAAAAAAGCGATTCAGTCTGTTCGCTAAAGGGCCGTATTTTTTTGGGGTCATGCACGCCGCAGCGCTCTTCGGATAAATGCGGTCCTTCAAGATGAATGCCCAATATACCGGGCAGGGTGTCAATGGCCTTGGCCACAGCATCCACAGCATCCGACATGACATCAAAGTCGTCAGTGATCAAGGTCGGTAGCATGGCGGTCGTGCCGCCACTCCAGTGTCCGCGGCGCATCACGTCAATGGTCTCTGTGTTTGGCTGTTGATTAAACATCAAACCACCGCCCCCGTTGACCTGCGTATCAATAAAACCCGCAGCTAATGTGTAGCCGCGACAATCGTGCACTGGCAACTGCTTGTCAATTTGAATACATGGCTCTATGGCCGCTATATTCTCGCCATCAAGCAACAGGGCTAGCGTGTCCTGCCAGTGGCCATCTATAAATGCCGAAAAATTGTTGAGATACATCTTGCTCATTGGGTTTTTGTCACCTTGGCGATGTGTGAGGGGCGGTCAGGATCGTACCCGCGACTCCACGACAATTGCTCGATCATTAGGTAAGCACTTTGTGCTTGGGTCATGAGCGTACACCAGGGGGAAATTCCGTTAAGGCTTGGCAGCGGTACGCATTTATCTAACGGCTTAGTGGCTACATGCAGAACTGGCGCACCAGTCTCTTGAATTCGGTGAATGGCTTCTTGGATACTGTCACTGGCACTACCGCCTTGGTCAAAAATCAACACCGGCATCTCCGGGCCAACCATTGCCAATGGACCGTGCAGTAACTCAGCGGCACTAAATGACTCAGCGTGCAGCCCACAGGTCTCTTTGAATTTTAAGGCGACTTCGTTCGCTAAACCCAAGCCTGGCCCACGACCTAGCACCAACATGCTGTTGCATTGACTCAACAGATCGACAGCTGGGCTGAAATCAAGCTTCTGCGATTCCAGCATGTGGGCGGGCAGCGTGTCGATGTCTGTTTTTAGCGAATCCGATTCGGTCCAGTGCATTAGCAGCTGCATTGCAGCGTAAATAGTTGCTAGCCAAGACTTGGTTGCTGCGATCGACTGTTCGGGGCCGGCACACAAAGGCAAGATGAATTCGCAGTGTTCACCTAACGGGGTAGGTGAGTCTTGATTGATCAAACCGATGGTGCAAGCACCTGATGCACGTGCAGACTGAGCGTAACTCACCAAATCTGGACTCTGGCCCGATTGAGAGATCAATAATACAAGTGTATTTTCTAAATTACTTTCACTGCCGTAAACAGAAAGCGTAGATGGCGTCGCCGAGCTGCTGGGTATGCCCAATGCCGTCTCGAACAAGTAACGAATAAAAACACCCGCATGGTCGGAGCTTCCCCGTCCACAGCTGATTAATAGCCGGGGTGGATTGTTGCGCAGATGTTTGGCGAGATCTGGTAGTGATTGCCTTAGCGCATGTTGTTGTTCTCGAAGACGGTGAGGGCTTTCCATCGTCTCTAAATGCATCAGTGATCGCATCGTGTTGTTCAATCCTTCACCTGATTGTCGTTTGGCCTGCCTATCAGCTGGCAGGTTCAATGGCCATCTCGGAGAGAAAGTCGTAGCTATCGCCCCGGTAGTAGGAGCGTGTGAACTCCACGGGGGTGCCGTCTGATTTAAAAGAATTTCGCTCGATATAAAGTACTGGGCTGCCAGGTTCTACTCTCAAAAAAGTTGCTTGCTCCTTGTCGCAAGGGACGGCCCGCAATCGCTGCGTGGCACGAACAGGTCGGTTGCCCTGCTGTCCTAGATACTCATACAACGAGCCATTAAACTGGTCTGGCAGCGGGACCAGATGTTGAGGCAAAACCGCGAGTTCCAACGCCAGTGCTTGTTCATCGGCAGTGCGCAGTCTGTACAGTCGCGCAACAGATTCGTTCGCTTCTAGCTGCAGTGCCTGACTTTCCATTTCGCTGGCGGTGCACAAACGGCGTTCTAGCCAGACGACACCCGAAACCAATTGCCTGCTTTGCATGTCTTCACTAAAGCTCGTTAGGTGTTTTAAGGGCTGCACCATGCGCCTTGCCACAAATGTTCCGGCACCTTGTCGTTGGACCAGCAAGCCTTCTGCAGCGAGTTTCTGAATCGCTTTACGTACTGTCACCCGAGACACCGACAGGGAGAGCGCGAGTTCTCGTTCACTAGGCAGCGCCTGTTCTTCATCGGTCTGTTCTTGCGCAAGTGCTTTTCTCAATCCTCGCGCTAGACGCATATAAAGTGGTGCACTACTGTCGTCGCTGAGGTCTAAGTTTTCGCTAATATGAGTAGCTAAATTCATGTGTGTTCCAGTGTCGAAATCGGTAAGCCTGCCATGATCAAAGCGCCGTCCAGTGCGTCTGTGCGTGCGGGCCGGAGCGTTTCCTTTGCCCAATCAGATAGATAGCCGCGATAGCTATCGGCAAGGCCACCAAGCAAACTGATTTTTCCGGTGTTGTATTTTTCTAGGACTGCAACAAGCCTTTCAAGATCAGTGCAAGCGTCCTTTAATAAACTCAAAGCCACGTCATCTCCGTCCTTGGCATGTTGAAATATTCGCGGGGCAAATCTAGCGTACTCTGCGGGTGTCGCGGAGTCGCTCCAACGCAGCATTTGCTCTGGCTGATGATCAAAACTAGAGCAGATATCTTCACAAAGCGATGACGAAGCTTGAATGTCCTCCAATGCCTGTAGCGCATAAGCGAGTGCGTTTCTCCCTAGCCAAGCTCCACTTGCTTGATCAGATAGTGCAAACCCCCATCCGCCGAATGTCCGATCTAGTGCTGGGCTTATCAGTTGTGCACAAGACCCTGTACCAACAATAACAACACCACCAGGCTGTCCCCCATGAGCTCCAAGACAAGCAATATAAGCATCTTGATTTAAAGTGCAGGTAGCAAACATTCGCTGCAAAGCTAGTGTTGCCTGCTTGTCTTTCTGCAGCACAGCACCTGCTAAGCCAATACCTGCGTGTAGCTTTTCGAGCGGATAGTCGCCGATACCTGCTTGCTCTAACGCTTGCTGAGTACAGCGCAGTATTTGATCACTGACTGCTTTGATTCCCAGCCTCAGGTTGGCAGGGCCGGACTGTCCACTGCCCAATAATTGGCCATCTTGACCGCGCAATCGCGCTCGGCAGGTGCTTCCGCCGCCATCGATGCCCAGATAAATGGTGTTTATATTGGTATTATTCATGGCTCTAATCATACAATAATCACAATCGAATGTCATGAATTGGTATTAAATTAAATAATACCAATTGAATTATTGGTTCGATGCATTTACTCTGTGTCTCCAATGGATCGCAAGAAGGCGTGAATTTCTTCGGTTTACTGTTAATGGACTTATAGTGGTATTACTTGTATGCGTTCAAGGTGTGTGGACACAGAGACATCTGACTGCCGTTGGCAAGGAATGGATCAATGGTCAGCAGAACAGCTCGCTTTGCGGCAACTTGATGCTCATCAGCATTCTTTGCAGTGTATCGATGGCTTGCATCTGTCTTTAGCGAGTGCCGGTGAGGAGATTGCCGGACGATTAGCCTCGGGAAAAGGGCGCTTAATTTATGGCGGCGCTGGCTCAGCTGGTGCTCAGGCCTGTCTTGATGGATTAGAGCTGCCGGCTACTTTTGCATGGCCAAAAGAGCGGCTGGCGCTTTTGTTAGCAGGCGGACTCGATAGTTTTTATGATCAGGGTGGTCTCTTTGAAGACAACCGCGAGTTGGCTCGGGAAAACCTCAATGCACTGCAGCTGCATGGCCAAGATGTACTTATCGCAGTATCTGCCAGTGGCAATACACCGTACACCTTGGAGTTGATTGAATTAGCTCGTTTTAAAGGTGCGTTGACCATCGCTATTGTCAACAACGATGACACTGCGATGCAATTGGCAGCGGACCATTGTCTAGTGCTAAATACTGGAGCTGAAGCAGTCGCTGGCAGCACTCGGTTGGCGGCCGCAACCGCGCAGAAAATTGTGCTCAACACCTTGTCGACTTTGGTGATGACGCGACTGGGTCATCTCTACGACAATTTGATGGTGCGGATGTGCGTGAGTAACAAAAAATTGCAGTCGAGAGCGGTTCAAATCATATGCCAGATCACCGATTGTGACGTTGGGCGAGCGCAGCACTTACTGTTGTCGGCAAACCTAGAAGTGCCTATTGCCGTATTGATGGCAAGGGGTTTGTCTTTATCGGAGGCTCGAAAAAAATTGCAACACCATGGCGGCCAATTGCGCGCTGCACTTGAAGATGAAAACACCAGGTCAGAACCTGGTGTCGCTTAAACTCGTGATAGACCACAAGCGGCGAAGCCGCACCAGGAGATATACATGAAAGCACAAATGACAAAAACGGCGTTAGCACTGCTAGCCGCACTAGGTACCCAAGCAGTAAACGCTGGTCAATTGACCATCGAGAGCTGGCGCGTAGACGACAAGGATTTGTGGGAACAAGAGGTAATTCCTGCTTTTAATAAAGCCAACCCTGGAATCGAAGTCAGCTTCTCTCCAACAGCTCCAACGGAGTACAACGCGAGTCTCAACACGCGATTAGCTGGTGGTACCGCGGGAGATCTGATTACGTGTCGACCTTTTGATGTTTCCTTAGAATTGTATAACAAGGGTCATCTCGCTGATATTAAAGACCTCGAAAGCATGAGCAACTTTTCTGATGTCGCCAAAGGTGCGTGGCAGACTGATGACGGCAGTGCAAGCTACTGTATGCCTATGGCGTCAGTTATTCACGGCTATTTCTATAACACTGAGATCTTCGAAGAGCTGGGCCTTGACGTGCCAGAAACTGAAGCTGATTTTTTCGCTGTAATGGACAAAATTAAAGCCGAGAGCAAATACACACCACTTGCGTTGGGCACCAATGATGGTTGGGAGACGCACCAAATAGTCTACACAGGCATTGGGCCAAACTATTGGAAAGGTGAAGAAGGTCGCAAGGCACTGATCTCTGGCGATGCCAAAATGACGGACGCAAATTTTGTTGCACCATTGGCGCAAATGGCCAAGTTGGGCGACTACCTTAGCCGAGGCTACGAGGCGCAGACATATGGCGATTCGCAAAACCTATTTGCATTAGGTCGTGCCGCAATCTACCCGGCCGGAAGCTGGGATATTGCTCACTTCAATACCAACGCTGACTTTAAATTGGGTGCCTTTAAGCCACCAGTACCAGCGTCGGGTGACCAGTGTTATATCAGTGATCACACCGATATTGGCTTGGGTATAAACCCAAAATCCGAAAACCGTGCTGATGCCGAAGTCTTCTTGAGCTGGTTGGCCTCCAAAGAATTTGCGGAACTCTACACCAATAAGGTAACTGGTTTCTTTTCCCTCTCTGATCACCAGATCAGTATCGACGATCCTGTGGCTGCTGAAATGATCGGTTGGCGTCAGCAGTGTGAGTCGACCATTCGATTGAACGCCCAGGTATTAAACCGTGGTCGCGACGACCTAGAGACCACTTTCTGGAACGCTGGACAAGGCGTGATCAACGGTACAATGACTGCCGAAGACGCTGCTGCAAAAGTACAGTCCATTCTAGATAAATAAACCCAATTCACTGAGTGTGGTGCCATGCAGTAAAGCTGCATGGTACCGCTCAGTGCCTCTAATATTTGCAAGGGTGTATCCCCATGACAAAAGCCGGTCGTTTCCCTTGGCACATTGTGGTGTTTGTTTTGCCGGGCTTTTTTATCTACACCCTTTTTAGCGCCTGGCCATTACTGGATACCTTGATACTCAGCTTCTTCGATCAGAATGATACGGGTGCTCGTTGGTTTAGTGGTCTAGACAACTATCGCTTGGTGCTACTAGATCCGGATCTATCGGCTGGTTTTTGGAACGCACTGTGGAACAATTTTAAGTTCTTTTTAGTTCATGTGTTGGTGCAAAACCCTATTGGGTTAATGCTGGCAGCGTTACTTAGCTTAAAAGACCTGCGTGGAGCACGCAGCTACCGCACACTCATTTTTATGCCCACACTCTTGTCTGTGGTCATTATTGGCTTTATATGGCAATTAATTCTCAGCCCGCTCTGGGGTGTTAGCGAAACCCTCCTGGAGGCCATCGGTATGGCTAATTACTTCGATGCATGGCTGGGCAAGGAGTCCAGCGCTTTGCTGACCTTGGCGCTAATTTCTGTCTGGCAGTTTGTTGGTATCCCGATGATGCTTATCTACGCCTCATTGCTCGCTATCCCAGAAGAACTATTAGATGCTGCCTATGTCGACGGTGCATCGCCACTGCGTATTTTCTGGCAAATAAAATTGCCGTTGATATTGCCCACTTTGGGCTTGGTCACAATACTGACATTCATTGGAAACTTTAACGCCTTTGATTTGATCTACGCCGTTAAAGGTGCATTGGCCGGCCCCAATTTTTCTACCGATATACTCGGCAGTTTTTTTTACCGGACTTTTTTTGGTTTTCAGTCCAGTCTTGGCAGTCCTACGCTTGGCAGCACCGTTGCCAGTTTGATGTTCTTGGTCATCCTCGCTGGGGTGATGGTCTATTTTTGGCTGGTGCAACGTCGCCTACATCGCTACCAGCTGTGAGATCCAGTAATGTCGACTAAAACAAAAAAGAAAGTTAATACAGCGCTGGTGCATACGGTTTTGCTGTTCTATACCGTCATCGCTTTGTTCCCAATCATTTTGATATTGATCAACGCCTTCAAAAGTCGAAAAGGTATTTTTCGAGATCCGCTTGCGTTGCCAACCGAAAAGACCTTCAGCACGGTAGGTTTTGAAAAAGTATTTGCTAAATCTGATTTTGTACTGTTTTTTGGCAATAGTATGATTGTTACATTGGTATCACTTTTTTTTATTTTATTGTTTGGTGCCATGTTGGCTTGGGCACTTAGCGAATACAAATTTAAAGGGCGACAGCTACTCACTGTTTTTATGGCTATTGGCATCATGGTACCCATTCGTCTGGGCACGGTGAGCATCCTAGAGCTGATGGTTTCACTCGATTTAGTCAACACTTTAACCGCACTTATTCTGGTCTATATCGCGCAGGGCTTACCACTGGCGATATTTATTCTCAGTGAGTACATGGCTCAGATTCCCGATGAACTAAAAGAAGCAGCCCGTTGCGATGATGTCAGCGAGTACAGCATCTTTTTCCACATTATTTTGCCATTGACAAAACCGGCGATAGCCACTGTAGCGGTATTCACGATGATTCCAATTTGGAACGACTTATGGTTTCCGCTAATTTTGGCGCCGGGCGAGGAGACACGGACACTCACCTTAGGTGTGCAGCAGTTTATTGGTCAATACACGACCGATTGGAACTCGGTTTTGGCGTCACTTAGCTTGGCGGTGCTGCCCGTGTTGGTCTTGTATTTGATTTTTTCCAGACAACTCATCCGCGGACTTACTTCCGGCGCTGTGAAATAGGAGAGCCTGATGGCTGCTTTAACGTTGCGCGGTGTGCGCAAGGTATTTGATAAAACAGAAGTGCTGCACGGCATCGATCTGGATGTTGAAGACGGCGAGTTTGTGGTTTTTGTTGGGCCTTCGGGTTGTGGTAAATCCACCTTGCTGCGGGTAATTTCTGGTTTAGAGCGCATCGACGGTGGCGAGCTGCTGATCGGTGCGGATGTTGTCAATGACCTCTCGCCACGTGAGCGAGGTATCGCCATGGTTTTTCAATCCTACGCGCTCTATCCACACATGAGCGTATTTAAAAATATGGCCTTTGGTTTGAAAATAGACGGCTTGACCGGTGAGCAGATCAAGGAGCGAATTCATGCAGCCGCCGAAAAACTGCAGTTAGATAAACTGCTTGACCGAAAGCCTGGTCAACTGTCTGGTGGTCAGCGCCAACGAGTTGCGATTGGTCGTGCCATTGTGCGTGATCCGCGCGTGTTTCTGTTTGATGAGCCGCTGTCCAATCTCGACGCGGCATTGAGAGTGCAGATGCGTATCGAAATAGCGCGATTGCAAAAGTCGCTGGAAACCACCACCGTTTACGTGACGCATGATCAAGTCGAAGCGATGACGCTAGCTGATAAGATTGTGGTGCTCAACGAGGGGAGAGTCGAGCAAGTGGGTTCGCCGATGGACTTATACCATCGACCGGCCAATACCTTCGTGGCAGGTTTTATTGGCTCGCCCGCGATGAACCTTATCACTTGCAATGTCGATTCCGTTGATGGACCGACAAGCTGTTTGAGTGTTTCTGATCAGACAATATCGGGTGTACCGCAAACAAAGCTGTCAGTTGGTCATAGTGTCAGTTTGGGAATTAGACCTGAGCATCTGAGCGTCAGCAAAGGGGAAGGCATAAGTTTTAAAGGTAACTTGGAAGCGATTGAACGACTGGGTGATGTGACCTTTTTATATTTGATCCTCACTGACGGCAGCCGAGTCACAGTGGCCGAGCAAGGTGATCGTCAGCTTGAAATTGGTGAGAGCGTGCAGGTATATGCAGAGCTAGATAAGTTACATTTGTTTGATGACAAAGGCCGCGCTTTACGCGCGTGACTTGCCACTTCGAATTTACGCGCTGAGCAATTGTAGAAATAACTTTTTATTGCTCTAGGATGTTCCCACCCACGGGCAGTCCGCTTGGCACCACCGCCGGTATCTCTCGATCAAAGTCTGCATCGTTTAGCGCATCTAAAAAAGCTAACAATGATTCCGTTGCGGAGTCGACTCGACCGAGCGCTCGCGCTTGCGTGGCTATGTCAGCGGGAGCTACTTGGCTGTTGTGGCTAACCCCGCGAGACAGTGCCACATAAAACGACAAGACATCGCGCAGTGTTTCGCGGCTACCGCTGTGTGTATAGGGTGCGGTATTGGCCAGATTACGCAGGCTTGGGGTACGAAAAGAAAAGGATTGATCCGCACCCGAATCTACGCCGTTTGGGTTATTTATGTTGTCCGCTGTACCCAGCACATGTAGTTGATAGTCGCTGAACATCGGCCCTGAGTGGCAGGCTACACAGCCAATATCTATAAAGTTTTTTAGACCACGTTGTTGCAAGGTGTTTAAAGCGGTTTGGTCACCACGCATAAATTGATCAAAAGCACTGTTGTTACTCACTAAGCTGCGCTGAAAAATCGCAAGGGCGCTAAGTAGTCGTTCGCGGTTTATCGCGTTTACTTCGTCTTGGTTAAAGGCGTCAGCGAACAGCACACGGTATTCTGGAATAGTGTTTAAACGTTGCAGCAACAGTGGCATCACATCAGCTTCGGCAATAGTCTCACCGCGCATTTCAACCGCTGATGTCAGCGGCTGCTCTGCCTGTGCCTCTAGCGATTGGTGACGGTTGTCCCAAAACATAGGCGCTTCACTTTGCACAGCATCGCTTTCAATAGTGACACCATTAAATACTGTGTTGACCACCGTAGGCGAGTTGCGTGTTGTTCGAGCACCACCTTGGCGTTCTGGGCCCAAGCCGCTGGCACCGGTGCCCAGAGACGCAAACAGCCCGTCAGCGTAGTCAAAGTCTGGGTGATGGCAGCTGGCGCAGGCGGTATCCTGTGCAACCGATAAAACGGGGTCCCAAAATAACAGCCGACCCAGCTCTACTTGTAGAGCGGATAGCTCGGTATTTGCAGTGGGTAGGGCGTCGAGCTGGCTGCGCACTTGTGCAGCAGTGATTATGGGATCAGGGGTATCTACAATGGGTGTGTTGGTGCCGTCGCCGCAGCCGAATAAACTGAGAACTAGCGCACAAAAAAAGCTGCAGCGCATGTTGAATCTATGCATTGTCGCCTTGCCAGAATAAAAAGTAATCTGAATATACTACAGGATGAGCGTTCTGTCTTTAGCGCTAGCCGCTTGGAAACTCACGGGTTTACGGATTCTGTTTAACAGCTGCATCTTGAAGAATCATATCGGCGGCCTTTTCACCCACCATAATGCACGCCGCGTTGGTATTGCCCGATACTATATTGGGAAAGACAGAAGCGTCAGCGACTCTAATATTTTGCAAGCCATGCACTTGTAAACGTGCATCCACAACGTGTTCATTTTCATCGGGCCCCATGCGACAGGTACCGCATGGATGAAAAACAGTCCAAGCGTTGTTTTTTATATACTCAACAATATCTTCGTCGCTCTGCATGCTTGGGCCAGGCAGCAACTCTTCGCTGATCACTTTTTTAAAGGCTTCGGTGTGCGTCAATTCTCTCAAGAACTTCGTACCCACGATCAATTCTTGCATGTCCTCGGGCGCAGAAAAATAATTCGGTTTAATAACCGGCGCTTCGATTGGGTCAGCACTTCGCAGGCTAACACTGCCAGTGGATTTGGGTCGGCAATTACTCAGCCCCACCATAAAAGCGGAGAAGGGGTCTGGGTTCATCAGTGGCCGTGTTTTGGCGGGTGCGCGAGTGTAGCTGACGGGCGAAAAATACAATTGCAGATTGGGCTGTGACAGCTCTGGTTGGGTGCGCATAAAACCGCCACCTTGATTGAGACTGAGCGACAAGGGCCCTCGGCCTGTCGCAAAATATTTAACACCAGCCCAGAGTTTGCCCCACCAGGGGTAGAGCTCGTCGTTAAGTGTTTTGACTTTACTCTTGAGAATAAAATCTATCCCGAGGTGGTCTTGCAGATGCTGCCCAACCGACGGATGGTGTTGCACAACATCTAAGCCCACTGACTGTAGCGACTCGGAATTTCCAACGCCCGACAGCATGAGTAATTGTGGGCTATTGACGGCACCGGCACTAAGCACTACTTCGCGCTTGGCTAGCACCTTTTGGTTTTTTCCCTTGCGACTAAACTCAACGCCAATCGCTGTTTTACCATCAAACAAAACCTTGTTGGCGTGCGCGTGTGTGATCACTGTTAAATTGGGGCGTCGCATGGCGGGGCGCAAAAAAGCCCGTGACGTCGACATTCGCCTGCCGCGATGAACTGTTGCTTGATAGCTGCCAATACCAGATTGCTGAGCGCCGTTAAAATCTTCACTGACCTTCAAGCCAAGTTCAGCCCCAGCACGTTGGTAGGTTTCGATCAATGGGTGTAAATAGGCGCTTTGGTTGTCTATGCGTAGTGGACCATCTCGGCCGTGATACTCTGCATCACCTTGCTGGTTGCCCTCGCTCTTTTTAAAGTAGGGCAGCACGTCATTGTAGCTCCAACCGGGATTGCCAGCTGCGGCCCAATCGTCGTAGTCTTGCCGATGGCCACGGATGTAGACCATAGCGTTGATAGAGCTCGAACCGCCGAGAACTTTACCTCGCGGCCAATAACTGGGTCGGTTATTGAGGCCCGGATCGTTCTCCGTGTGATACATCCAATTGACGGCACGCTGATAGTAGGTCTTGCCATAGCCGATGGGTATTTGCACAAAAAAGCGCCAATCGCTGCCACCTGCTTCTAGCAAGCAGACTGAGTATTCACCACTGGCCGAGAGCCGATTGGCCAAAACGCAACCGGCAGACCCGGCGCCAACCACTACATAATCAAACGATTCTGACATAACAAAAGCTCATTACTTATGGGGTTATTAAAGCGTGTTCTGGTGGTAATTGCCAAGAGTAAATGCCGACTTTTGTGTTGTCTTTGCGACCTCTCGACTGTCAGCGAGATCGAGACCATGAATCAAACGGTTTTGTGCTGAATCGCTTCAAAAGCCTATACTGGTAAGCCAGCAGAAACAATGGAGAAGCTCATGGAAGAAAGCCAAAAGGGAAGTGGCAGTTGCCTTTGTGGCGCCGTTAGTTTTAAAGCGGAAGCCGTGGCACAACACGTAGGCGCATGTCATTGCGGCATGTGTGTCAACTGGGGTGGTGGGCCACTGCTCGCCGTTGATTGTGGCAGCGACATCAGCTTTAGTGATGAGAGCTCTATAAACCGATACCAGTCGTCGCAATGGGCGGAGCGAGGGTTTTGCAAGAGCTGCGGCACGCACTTGTTTTATCACCTCAAAGGCGCTGATCGCTATATGGTGCCTGCTGGACTATTTGATGACAAAAGCGGCTTTACGTTGCATCATCAAATATTTACCGATAAAAAACCCGGTTTTTACGACTTCGCCAACGACACTGAAAACATGACCGAGGCAGAAGTGTTTGCCAGAAGTGGATCAACATAGTGTGATGTATCCCGCTTAGGCTTTACCCAGAGTTAGGATCCGATTATGGTGGGACGGTACGTCGGAATAAGCCTTGCCCTATCAGGCATGCCAAGTACCGCTTGTACGGTGAATTTATACTAGGGTGCCTCAGCTTAACCCGGTCAGTGACGTCGGCTTGAAAGATTTGGACCCAGCAAGGTGTGCGAATCGACGGCAAGTATGATGCTATTAGTTAAATTAACAATGCGGTTGGCCTAATTTAGCGCGTTCGACGGTGCGAAGACGACTTGAGCTGAGGTTTTCTTTATTGTCGACAAACTCAATACCTCAGTGGAGAGCGGATCAACATGACGAAAGACTACGATACAATTTCTGCGACTCCGTTCGGTAGTTATTTAGGTGCTGAGATTAGCGGTATTAATGTCAGCGATTGCAGCGACGAGCAAATAGCCGATTTAAAAACTGCATTTGTGGAACACGGTGTTGTGGTGATTCGTGATCAAACGCTTAGCCCCGACCAACACGTTGAATTCGCACAGCGCATTGGTGATATAAACGTTAATCGCTTTTTTAAAGCAAGTGATGAAAACGAACAGATTGCAGAAGTTCGCAAAGAACCGCACCAAAAAAAGAACATAGGTGCGGTGTGGCACACAGATCATTCTTACGATCAAAAACCCGCGCTTGGTTCTATCTTGTACGCTAAGGAATTGCCACCCATCGGTGGTGACACCTTGTTCAACAGTATGCACGCGGCCTGGGATGCGCTCTCCGACGGGCTTAAATTGACGTTATCAACCCTGCGTGCAGAGCACTCTAGCCGACACGTGTTTGGAAGATTGACTGCAGAGGCGACACCAGATTTAGAGGGTCGAATTCTCAACGCTGAAGAAGCAACTCAAGACGCAACTCACCCAGTAGTGATTAGACACCCACAATCGGGCAAAGAAATTTTGTACGTCAACCCGCAGTTTACGGTGGGCATTGAGGGTTGGAACAAAGACGAGTCTGATGCTTTGCTGGGCTTCTTGTACCAACACTCATTAAAGCCAGAGTTCAGCTGTAGGCTGCGTTGGGCCCCTGGCACGATTGCCATGTGGGACAATCGCGCCACCTGGCATTGTGCACTCAACGACTATCAAGGGCACCGGCGACTTTTGCATCGCATTACTTTGGAAGGTGTTGAGCTAGAAGCAGCTGTGGCCTAAACTATATTAAAAGGAGGCATCATTTTTATTGATTCCCTAACTTGTAATATAAATCGGCATTCCCATACTAGTAAATCTAAATAATTCTTCTCGTCAACCAGACAGGTAATCAGAAAATGTTCAGCCATATTATGCTCGGTGTAAACGACATGGACATGTCCAAAGCGTTTTACGATGCACTTTTTGACGTACTCGGCGCGAAGCCCGGTGTCATTGACCCTAAAGGCCGTTGTTTTTATTTCAACGATGGCAATATTTTTATTCTTAGCAAACCCATTAACGGTGAACCCGCTTGCAACGGCAACGGCAGCACCATCGGATTTAAGGCACAAGACCAAGCACAAGTTGACGCATGGCACGCTGCGGGTGTGGCTAACGGTGGCACCTCAATAGAAGACGCGCCTGGCATTCGCGAAGGCGGCAAAGCGGGGGATATGTACCTGGCTTACCTGCGTGATCCCGCGGGCAATAAAATTTGTGCCTTACACCGAATACCCGCTGAGTAGTCCCAACGAAATATTTGATGGTTTGAAAACCACGGTGCCTCAGCTCCGTGGTTTTTTATTGGGATTGAAACTGATGCATTGGCTTTGCTCGATCGGGTTTTCCTGAGCAGAGTGCAACTTTATTCAGTTCGGGACGCGCAGTTCGGGACGCGCAGTTCGGGACGCGTAGTTCGGGACGCGCAGTTCGAACCCTGTAGAGAAGTCTCTAAAGTCAAATTTTCATCAGGCGCGAATTCTGTAGGCGCGAGTTCTGTTGTTCTCGTAAGAGGGATGTCATTCTTCGCGCCATCTAGGATATGCTAGGAAAACTCAGATCAAGTCATGCTCGCGCCGTCGACGCGCTAAATACGGCCCAGCTGCGTTGCAAATCTAGCCAATAGCACCACACTTGCCTTCGATTCGCGCCTTACTGGGTGAAAGTTTTTTACGCCGACATTACTGACTGGATTAAATAAGAAGCGCCCTAGTGCCATTGCCTATCAGCTCGCATTACCACTAAACTCACGAGACCCTTATGCAGCGATTCTCCTTACTTGATCTGTCACCTATCCCTGAGGGCCAAACGGCTGCTAGCGCGTTAAGCAGTACGGTTGAACTGGCGCAGGCCGCAGAGGCGGCGGGCTATTACCGCTATTGGCTTGCAGAACACCACAATATGCCAGGCATCGCCAGCGCTGCAACGGCGGTTGTTATCGGGCATGTCGCGGGCGCCACATCCACTATCCGTGTGGGTGCCGGCGGTATCATGTTGCCCAATCACGCGCCACTGATGGTCGCTGAAGCCTTTGGCACATTGGCCACCTTGTACCCTGATCGAATCGACCTAGGACTAGGTCGTGCTCCCGGAACAGACGGCGAAACCATGCGCGCATTGCGCCGTTACATGGCCCCTGAAGACAGCTTCCCTCAAGACGTCCACGAGTTACTGGGTTATTTAAGTGACAAACCCACCGGCTCGGTGCGGGCTGTTCCAGGGCAGGGTACTCACGTGCCGGTTTATATCTTAGGGTCTAGCTTGTACGGCGCTCAGCTTGCAGCGCACATGGGGTTGCCCTACGCGTTTGCTTCGCACTTTGCACCCGCGATGCTAGAACAGGCTTTAGCCGTTTATCGCCATGCGTTTAAACCCTCGGCCTACCTGGATAAACCGTACGCTATTGTAGCGGCAGGCGTTTGTGCCGCTGACACCGACGAGCAGGCCGCCTTTTTACGCACGTCACAAATGCTAGGTTTTGCGCGATTACGTACAGGCCAGCCCGGCAAGTTACCGCTACCCGTGGATGATATTCGCGCTGAAATCCCGCCACAAATATTCGCGTCCGTCGAAGAAGCGCTCAGCTGCTCAGCCATGGGGTCTGCCGAATCAGTTGAACAACAATTACAAGCCATCGTGGAAAAATATCAGCCGGATGAACTAATAGTGACAGGCATGATCCACAACCACGATGCGCGGGTGCGTTCTTTTGAGATTGCAGCGAAAACCTTAAACAAGCTTTGTCATTAACCGACGAGATCGTGACGACAGTCGCCGCCCTAAAATTTACCATCGAAACGCGGAAGGGTATTTTGCAACCACTCGTCCCTGCACATGTCGAAAATGCTTATAGTTGAAACCAAATCTAAACGAGAGGTTACACAAAATACTTATGCGAAAAATCTTGCTATTTTTGCTGCTTTCGTCAGTGGGCTGTAGCCCGACTGTGGAGTGGAATGCTGATGCACCGGCGCACCACGTGCAGGATGGTACCTTTGTAAACACCAATGGCAAAGCCATCAATAAACCCTTTAGAGAGCTCATGAAATGGCAGCGCGAAGCCCCGGATGTTGTGCGTGTCACCTTAGACAGTGTGCCACCTCAGCTGGAAAGCTTAGCTAACCCGAGTGCTGCTCAGGTGACATGGATTGGACACAGCACTTTTTTATTGCAAGTCGACGGTCTCAATATTTTGACTGACCCCATATTCTCGGAGCGCGCCTCTCCGGTCAGTTTTGCTGGCCCCAAACGCAGCACGCCACCTGCCATAACGGTGCAGCAATTACCAGAAATAGATGTGGTGTTGATCTCGCACAACCACTACGATCACTTGGACAAAGGCAGCATCAAAGCGTTGCAAACCAAACAGCCTAATAACCCGCCGCAATATTACGTGCCGCTGGGGCAAAAAGCGTGGTTTGACAAACGGGGTGTCACCCCTGTCATTGAGCTAGATTGGTGGGACAGCGCTAGGATCGGTGAAGCCACGGTGCACGCCGTGCCAGTACAGCATTGGAGCAGCCGAAGCCCTTTTGATCGCAACGAAGCGCTATGGGCCGGTTTCCTTATCGACTCGCCCAGTCAGCGCACACTCTTTATTGGAGACAGCGGTTATTCCGACGACTTTAAAACCATCGCTCAGCGGCTTGGAACGGTTGATCTGGCCCTAGTGCCTATCGGCGCCTACGATCCGCGCTGGTTCATGAAAAGCGCACACATGAACCCGGAAGAAGCACTGCAAGTCGTGCAAGAGGTTGGAGCCAAGCGAGCTATTGGCATGCATTGGGGCACCTTTCCCCTAACCGACGAACCCATGACCGAACCTGGAGAGCGCGCCGATGCCACAGGTGTTATAGAAACACCCAAGCCGGGGCAGACGATCAACCTGACAGAGGATTAGGTCAATGCCAACCATGGACTTAATCTGTCGCCGGAAAATTATGCACGGCGCGTATAAGATGATTAACATGCTGCGCTGCATCGAACTAAAGTAGATAAAAGTGAATCAACCTGGCGATAAATTATCAGCAGCTGGTGTGATGGTAGAGTCCCCGTGCGAGGCTTGAGCGAGAACCACCGAGGCGCTTTACTGATGAGTGTCAGCATGGCGGCGTTTGTCATTAACGATACCCTAATGAAAACCGTCTCTGATGACATGGGGCTTTATCAAGCGATATTTATTCGTGGGGTGATTGTGACGATGATGATCGGTGCTTTTGCTTGGGTCAAAGGTATGCTGCTGCCGCAGTTGCCCAAATCGGATTGGCGCATGCTGACGCTACGTTCTGTGAGCGAGGTCGGATCTACCTTGTGTTTTTTAACGGCATTGTTTCACATGCCCTTGGCCAACGCCGTCGCCATTCTGCAATCAATGCCATTGGCGTTAACGCTGGCAGCGGCGATCTTTTTAGGCGTGCCGGTTGGTTGGCGCCGATACTTCGCTATCGCTGTGGGTTTTTTCGGCGTGTTACTGATTGTGCAACCAACCGGCGATGGTTTTAACCGATACGCATTGCTTGCGGTGGCCGCCGTGGTGTTTCTTGTATTGCGCGACCTCAGCACCCGACAAATGTCCAGCTCGGTGCCATCTGTGTTTGTAGCCTTTGCTGCCGCGCTAGCCGTTATGTTGGTGGGAGGGGCCGTGTCAGTTTTTCAGCCGTGGTCACCCGTCAGCAACGGCAGCCTGATCACCCTGACCAGCGCTGCGTGCTTTATATTTTTTGGTTACTTGTGTGCGGTAATGGCGATGCGCGTGGGCGACATTTCTTATGTGTCGTTTTTTCGCTACACCATCTTGTTATGGGCGGTTGTTCTCGGCTACTTTGTGTTTGGTGACATCCCCGACCCATTAAGCTTCATTGGAATCGCCATCGTGACGTTGAGCGGGCTGTATACCTTCTACCGCGAGCGTCGTGTGAAGCGCTAAATCGCACACGGACTAATGCCCAAACCCGGGACAACACGGCCGTGTGTTTAAACAAAGACGTGTTATAATATTTGCACAGCGCGCCCTTAGCTCAGCTGGATAGAGCATCAGGCTTCGAACCTGAGGGTCGGGAGTTCGAATCTCTCAGGGCGCGCCATTTCTTTCCCCTATTCAATACCTCACACTTCTCAACGTTAGTGGCACTGCTCAGCACAATTGTGCCTGATGGCACCTGTCTACTTAGCCACTCAAAAACCACATTTAACGCCGACGGCAATGCAGAATCGTCAACCCTTTGCCTTGGGCGTCGTGAAAAATATCCGGCGGCGGCAGTACTTTGACTTGAGTGTACTGAGGCGCATGGAGTGCCAGCTCACCCCGCAGCCAGTCAGCACCGCGGGCTGGGTGGTTTAGGCAAAGTAAAAGCTCGCCGTTTGAGGCCATTAAGTCAGGCAGGCGACGCAGAATTTTGGCGTAGTCGTGGGCGATGTCTACACTGCCGTGTTGCAGCGTTGGTGGGTCACAGATTAATAAATCCCAAGGACCACGACGTTTTAACAAACCAAACGATTTAAAAATATTCACCTTCTCAAAACTGACACGCTCCAGTGCTTGCTCGTTAAGACGATGATTCTGTCGGCCCA